>JAURPG010000023.1 GCA_030835405.1 Gammaproteobacteria bacterium
GAGTCAGGTCCTACCCTGAACCTGGCCCCATCAAAATGGATGATTGAACCACCGCCTGCCGCGACGGTATGGATCAATATCATCGGGGTTCTCAGCCTGACCCCGGCAACTTCCGATTCAAATGTGGTCTCAAATGTGCCGTTGAAATGGCTGACATCGGTGGATGTCCCCCCCATATCAAAGCCAATGACCTTGTTGAATCCGGCAAGTTGGCTGATGCGGGCCATCGCGACCACCCCACCGGCGGGGCCAGAAAGGATGGCATCTTTACCCCTGAAGTTGTCTGCATCAGTCAGGCCACCATTGGATTGCATAAACAATAAACGGCAGACTGAGGCCTGATCGTCACCCAGCTCGGAACGGACCTGCTGGATATAATTTTGGATCACAGGAGATAGATAGGCATCCACCACAGTGGTCTCCCCACGCAATACCAGCTTCATTAATGGGCTGACCTTGTGACTGACGGAGACTTGTTGAAAGCCAATTTCAATTGCAATGCGTTGCAACTCGACTTCATGCTGAAAATATTGATAGCCATGCATTAACACGATGGCGACTGCACGTATACCTTCATTATAATACCGTTGCAGGTCCTGCTTTGCGTGCTTTACGTCTAATGCTTGAATGACCTGGCCTTTTGCATCCAGCCGTTCATCGATTTCCAGGATATCACTGTAAAGCATCCCCGGTAGTTTTATCTCAAGGTCAAATAGCCTGGGACGGTTTTGATACCCGATACGTAGCGCATCTTTAAATCCACGTGTGGTAACCAGCAAGGTTTTTTCACCTTTTCTTTCCAGCAAGGCATTGGTGGCCACCGTGGTCCCCATGCGGACCGATTCGATTTCATTCACCGGAATCGGTGCGGTAGTAGTTATTCCTAATATTTCTCGAATACCGTGCACTGCAGCGTCCCGGTAGTGTCCCGGATTTTCTGATAACAGTTTATGGCTTAGTAATCGTCCCTCCGGATCACGGGCGATGATGTCAGTAAACATACCACCACGATCAATCCAGAATTGCCATTTTTTCTGTATATTTGATGTATTCAATTTTTTAACTTATTGTGCAGTCAGGGCAGGGTGAAAATAAGTAGTGCGTTTAGTGACCAGGTAATTTTATCCTAGTATTTTGTTTTTTACATTGATAATAATAGACAGGTGAAAACATGAAAAATAGAACATTCCAGATCAAACTGGTAATCATAAGCTCACTCATTTTTATTAGTAGCTGTGCAACCATGGGAATTGGTGGGGCATGGGTAAGCTTAATCGATGGTGAACAAGGCTTGAATAACTTTAACCAAACTGGTGACGCCAACTGGCATGCCATGGATGGTGCCATCATGGCCACCAGTGGCAGTGGTTCTTCTCACCTTGTCACCAAACAGGAATATTCTGATTTCATGATCCGGGCGGAATTCTGGACTTCAGATGATGCCAATAGCGGTATTCATATTCGCTGTTCAGATCCAAACAGCCTGACTTCGCGTGACTGTTACGAAGTGAATATTTTTGATCAAAGGGAAGACCCTCGTTACGGAACCGGCGCAATTGTAAATGTAGCTGAGGTTCCCGTGCCAGGACCTAAAGCAGGCGGGAAATGGAATACCATGGAAATTACCGCCAATGGGAATCACCTGGTGGTTATATTTAATGGTCGGAAGACAGTAGATGTCAGGGACAGTAAGCTATCCAGTGGGGTATTTGGATTACAGTGGGGAAGGGGAATAGTCAAGTTTCGAAAACTGGAAGTCAAAGCGCTGTAATATAATCGGGGTTAGAGTTCATATGAGCTCCGACCCTTTACAATAATTATTATTCTTATAATCTGTAGAATAATAATCAAAATAATAACGGTTTCTCCTGCTATACTTGATCGGTTAAAACAATTCTTGTTTTAGGGCATTCCTGGGGGAGGGCATATGTCTAATTTGTCGTGTCTAAAATTACTTTTCATTTCTTTATTTATCATTATTGCCGGCTGTTCCAGTGAGCAGTCCGGAACTCAATCTGCAAATAACTCACCTACCATGGAGAGTTCGAGTTCCAGTACGTCGTTATCTGGACCAGATTCTGCTTCAGCAACAACTGCAAGCCGTCCAGAGCGCACATCATTTCCTCAAGTCGGTGGGCATAGCGGCGTCATAGAAGGTATCATTACCGATACCTCAGGCAACCCGGTAGCGGGCGCCTTTGTAAAAATGCGCAATGCCGGGCGAAACCTGCTTTTCATGGTTATCAGTCAGGAAGGCGGGCTTTATTCTTCTGAGAAATTACCCTCCGGTAGCTATGTGGTCCAGAGTGTGGGTGGCGATTATGAAAGTGCATGGTCCGCACCCATGGAAGTCTCCAATAATAATGTCACAAATGTTGATCTCGCATTGAATGTAGAGCGGGGACCTGATTTTCCGGCAGCCTGGCCACGCAGGGTACGCCCGGAAGATGCCCATATGGGTTTCATTCCCGATGCTCCAGGTAAGACCATCATTGCCAAAAACTGTGGTGGTTGTCATTCACCTGATACCGTTGCCGGTGCCCGTAAGACAGGTGAAGAGTGGGCCGCTACCGTGGATGAAATGCGGGAAATCGCAAAGGGAAGCGGGAACGCAGAACTCACGGATGATGAAGCCATGATGCACCATGTGCA
>JAURPG010000001.1 GCA_030835405.1 Gammaproteobacteria bacterium
GGAGTTTGATGATCTCTTCGGGTGAGTAGTGTTTTCTCGGCATGTTTGACCTCCTTAGTGGTCCAGTTTAAGCGAGTTTCTAACTTAAAGACTGGTACCGTTTTAGGGGGGCAGGTCAAATCCACAAACCCCAGGTTAACGGGTTTTTTAAACTTGTAGGCAGTATCCCCGGCCAGCAGCACAATGGAGATATGAGTATGTATAAGCTGGATATCCTGTACCCCGGTTCCGCTTTTGGCTTGCCTTGCCAGCCGGCTTACCAGCTGTTCCAGCTTTGCAACATCTAACGACATTAACTAAGTCCCAATCCAGTCAAATAGTCCAAGGTTCAATTGATTTTTCTTTCTCTTTAATGTGTTTTATTTTTCCAGGGAGTAAAGACCGTAACCTACCACGCAATACCATAGTCATCACCGGTATTACCCACGCCGCCCTCCATGACTCCGCTTCGAGGATTAATAATAATGGCAGTAATAGGACTATAGGTCCGATCCACCACCTCCACTGTGTAACCCATCCTGGAAAGTTGCTCGCGGGTATATTGATCTACTGAGGGCATGACCTCAATCCTCCCAGGTTCCGCGTCATGAGTGCCAAACGATGCCTGCATCTGGTAACTAGTAAAGTTGGCCGCCTCCGCCGCCTGTTGCACATCCATACCGAACTCAATCACATTAAGAAAAAACTGCAACAAATTCTGTTCCTGGGTATCCCCCCCCTGCACCGAGAATGCCATCAGCGGCCTGCCACGTATCAGTGCGAGACTGGGTGTTAAAGTAACCCTCGGTCGCTTACCCGGCTGCAGGACATTGAAAGGGTTCATCGCCTCGTCCAATACAAAACTCTGCATACGTTGACTTAAACCTATTCCCGTATTTCCTGCCAAGTAGGCGGGGACCCAACCCCCACTGGGTGTCACGGACACCACCCAACCCTCAGCATCCGCCGCCTGTATGGAAGTGGTGCCCGCAACAAAGGCTGTATCACGTTCCGTTCGGGAGGCCTGTATTTCATTACCATCTTCATTAATTGCCGTAGGTGGTATCGGTGTCCAGTCCTGGCGTAGGTGTTCATAGGGATTGACATCCCCCTGGTATGGATAGGGATCTCCCGGCTTGATATCCACACTGTTTTCCTTCTCGTTGATCAATAAGCGACGTTGGTTAGCATACTCCTTGGATAGTAACCCCACGATGGGTTCTTCCGGCGGGAAATAGGTATCACCATAGTAGAAATCCCTGTCGGCAAACACCAGGTTCATGGTCTGGTAAAGCCAGTGGATATAACGCACGCTGTTATATCCCATGTCCTTGAGATCCACCTTCTCCAGTATATTTAATGCCTGCAATAATGCCGGTCCCTGGGCCCAGGTATCCAGCTTGTAGACCTCTATACCCTTGTAGCGGGTCTTGACCGGTGCTTCGATGTGCACCTGCCAGATACCCAGGTCCTGCATGGTAAACAGACCACCGTCCTCGCGGTTACTGCGCACGATCTCCTCGGCAATGTCTCCCCGGTAGAAGCGATCATAGGCAGCATATATTGCGGGCTTGCGATCACTGCCTGCTGCCAGGGCCTCTGCCTCGGCATCCACCAGCTTCTGTAAGGTAGCAAGGAGATCGGGCTGACGGAGAATCTCCCCAGGCCGGGGTGCGGCCCATCTCTCAGGGTACCTTTCATTCAAATGGGGAAGAAACAACCTTTTTGATTCAGGCCATTGAGAAATGATGTCGCGATTTTCTTCAATCTCAATGACATTGGCCTCTTCAATGGGATAACCCGCTGCCAACTCCATAGCCGGTGCCAGGATCTCTGCAAGGCTTAGAGTACCGTACTCGGCCAGCATCACCATCAAGCCACCCGGAGTACCAGGAGTAGTTGCAGCCAGTGGACCATGTTCAGGTGGATAATTCATATCCAGATCCTGAAAGAAATCCACCGTTGCCCCGGTGGGCGCAACTCCCAGGGCATTAATACCCACCACCTTGCGGGTATTGGGATTATAGATCAATGCCTGGGTCTCGCCACCCCAGCTCATGGTATCCCATATAGTGGCAGCTGCCGCCAGCATGGCACAGGCCGCATCCACCGCGTTACCGCCTCGGGAAAAAGTCATCGCCCCGGCCGATGCCGACAGTGGTTTACCAGTTAATGCCATCCAGTGTTTGCCGTATAACTTTGGTTTACTCGTGTTTTGTGCCTGCGTGGGGACAGTGACTAATAAAGCGATAGACAACACATATATGATATGGCGGAAGATGGAAGTCATGCAATCCATTGTAAAGGTACAAAGCAGGGTTTTCAGCAAGTTTAAATGGAATTCACCTCTAACCAGAAATATTTACTCAAAATTCATTAATAAACGGGAATAATAGGTGGTATCCAGTTTTTTCCGTCCCACGGCAGGTTCGTTGGCGTAGTTATTTTCTAGACCCAACCTGAGACTCCACCGGCTGCTGCTAATGGGCATGATGATACCTGAATCCTGAAACAACAGGTAGTCACCCAGGTTTGACAATGAAGGCCTGAATGACAGGGTATTGGTCATATCCATCCAGGAGTTTACCTGCCAGTGGTTATGTACCCTAAGATCAAGTGTTGGGACATCTTCAGTAGTACCATCATCAAAGGCTTCATGACGATACCCAAGACCGGACTGTAATTCCAGGGAAAAATCTGGCCGATTAAATAACCAGTAACTTAAACCCGCAGATACCGATGCCCTGAGATTAATACTCTCAAACGGGTCCCGTTCCAGTTCATTGCTAACATACCAGCCAACTACTCTGGAAAAATAACTCACGTAGGATGATCCGAAAATTATTTCATTTGATGTATCCTGTCCATTGTTATCTGCCCGGTCTACAGAGAGATAAAAATTGAGTTCATCATTATCACTCACCAGCTTTGCTTCAGCCCTGGAACTCAAACCATTTTCACGCGAATTCCCTCTTTTACCGGTAAAGTCTGCCGCAACAGAATAAACCCATCTACGCTCACGTGGAAAGCCTGCCTCGGTTGGGGGTTTATTTTCTGGAATCCAGGATGCCATAAGCTTCTCAACCGTGGCCTCCATTTTCATGGTTTCATTTTCAATCACTATTATCCCATCAGAGTTGATAGTAGTTATCCCGGTCACTATGGTGCCATCTTCCAGTTTGGTTGATATAGGGGCCCGCGTTTCAAGCCGACTGATTTTTCCCGCATCAATCGTAACGGTTCCGGCATACTCTGTTTCGATCGATACATTGGCAGGGGTGATTACGGTAATTTGACCCTTGAGTAATGAACCATCTGATGTGGTAATCGTATCTGCAAAAACACTGGAATCCGTCAAAAGAAAGCATTGAACTAAAAGCACGACTGAAAAACACTTGACCAATTTCATAAAAGACTCTCCTGGACTAAAAAAATAAAATGACCGCGCATGTTATCAGAATAAAAAGAATAAAGGAGGTGCATGTGTCCATTCATAGACACATGTTTATCTGAATTCAGACCTCAGCCGAACAGCATACTAGGGCAGACTATACGCAAGAATGTCACGCCACGATGGTTAACGTATTCTGTTAGCTAATTTCAACAGTATCTCGGAGAGACCTGCGCGGGACCTGCTATCATCACCAATCCGCCTCGCCATTGAATTGAGGCTATTGGCCAGTTCACTATCAAGTACACCACTTTGAAAATGCGAATCGACTCTTTCCAGCACACCAGCCAGGTCGTTAAGTATGGTTTGTGATAGTTCATTACCACGCTGTAGTTGATCCATATAAGCCCTGCCCACGACAGGCTCACCGGGCCAGCTGACCGGGAACTGTTGCTGCGGGTTAAACACCCCGCCCTGGTTGGCCAGTTCCGCGGCGGTGATCTCATTAACGGAGAGATACTCGCTGGGTATCAGCCTGAAAACGTCCAGTCCACGTGCGATCTCGGTTCCGTAGATCCGGCCCTTGTACCAGTAGGTGGACCAGTAACCACCGGAAACGATATGTTCGGCGTCTATGGGGCCGCGGTCGAAATAGGCTATCTCAACCGGATTGGCAGAATCGGTGAAATCAATCACAGAGACCCCACCCTGGTACCAGGCCTGGACAAATATGTCCCTTCCCGGCACCGGGATGATGGAACCATTGTGCGCCACGCAGTTTTCCTGATCCATCTGTGGGGCCGGCATCTTGAAGTGGGAACGGAACTCCAGTTTGCCGTCGACAATGTCATAAAAGGCATCGGCACCCCAGTCCAGTGGGTCATGGGCACGGCAACGTGGACGGCTGCCCCCACCCCACTCGTCGGTAAACAGGACCTTGGTACCATCGTTATTAAATGTGGCCGAGTGCCAGTAGGCAAATCCTTTATCCACCACCACATCCATACGCTGCGGGTTCAATGGATCAGAGATATCGAACAAGATACCGTTTCCTGAACAGGCACCGGCTGCTATCCTGGCTTCCGGAAAGACCGTGATGTCGTGGCACTGGTCAGTCTGGTTGGTCTCCTGGGTGTCATCGCCATGATCACCCCCTCGCCATAGACCGGCAAGTGTGCCATCTTCAGGGTCGGCAAATACCGCGGGGCTATGGACAATGCGTGATTTGGAAGGGTCATCAATGGGGATCTCAATGACATCAATGCGAAACAATGCGGTCCGGTAATCACCAGGCGTATCATCATAGCAACCTTCGAGTTCCTCCTCCTCGCGGATGGATGAGGTGCCGGAATTATAAACAATGATCTTATTGTCTTCAGTTTGTGCGGTGACGACAGAATGTGTATGCGAGCCGCGACAGGTCTGCACTGCACCCACCTGTACCGGCCGGGTAAGGTCACTTATGTCAAAAATACGCACTCCACGGAATCGTTCTTCACTCACATCTTCCTCGATACCCTCAAGTCCGCAGTCCACTCTGCCACGGGTGTCCTGCACAGACATGATTAATAGATCGCCTACGACAGAGACGTCCCCCTGGCCACCGGGGCAAACCACTGAGCTGATATGAGTTGGGACACCATTGCCCTGCAGTCGGTAGATGTTAAACCCATGGTAACTGCCAGTTACCAGAAAATCCTCGCTAAATGCCATATCGGTATTGGAAAAACTCAGCAGTGGATAACGCTCTTGCGGCCTGGTGACCTTTGGTTTGTCCTCTTTCTCTTCATCTTCATCAGACTCTTCTTCGTCTTCCGATTTCTCCATAGGCAACCCTGCAGGGTTGTTGGGGTCAAAAAATCCCGGCGGCCTGGGTAAGGAAGTCACCAGTTCCAGGTTCAGTATTGCCTCACCGGCATCATCAAACCCCGGTGCCAGACCGGCGCGGGGATCAGAAGACAGACCAATTAACAAAGCATTCATTCTTTCGATCTCTGCCGTCTGGTCATTGTCTATGTCGCTGGTAAATTCGTACAAAACCGGGTCATAGGCTGAGCCCGGTTTATCATGCAATTCCTCCATCATGGTAACCGCACCATCGTGATGGGTGATCATTAGTGTCAGAAACAATCTATCGAAGTCAGTCCCATTTGATGCCGCGAGTTCCGCCATTTGTTCTGGAGTCGCCATGCCTGCCATCTTATGATCGGTGTGCATGGCATCATGGACAGTCGGGTCCGGTACATCTTCCCCACGTTCACGTAACCACGTTTGCATAAATTCGATTTCATCCTGCTGCGAACCGTTTATCCGTCCGGCAAGATCAACTATCTCAGGAGTATTAGTGCGATCTGCAACCAGCTCAGCCATGAGGATGGCCTGGTGATGGTGCGGGATCATGTCCTGCATGAATACCACATCATCGGGAGAATAACTGGTTACCGCAATCTCAATAGCCTCATCCGCAGTCAATTCAATCGCAGATTGCCCTGGTGCTCCCGGCTTGATGATGGGTGCCTGGGTCATGCCAACGATGGTATACGCCATTAATATCGTACCAAGACTGATATTACTAATTAGTCGATTCAGGGATTCAAGACATGGACACATCGGTGACTCCTTAACATTTAATCGTTTTATCAGTTATTGATTCGTTGGTTACTTTTTAGTTTTTCAAACCAGTTTAATACAACATTCACCCGGGTTGTTAGACTCATGTCCTGTTCCAGGGTCATGAGCATCAAAATGTTCTCGCCATCCGGGGATATATCATAATTGGAAAAATTCTTACCCCGGGGCCCCACATATGGCCCTTCAAATAACCATTTCGGTGTTCCTGCATTAAACGCTTCATCGGCAGTATATTCCACAATCATCATCTGATCTGCATGACGGTATAAAAACTCGCGTCCATTCCGTGCCCACACTGGTTCGTCTCCACCATTAGTTGAAATTTTCCACTTTTTATTCATCTCTGGAAACGGACTGACATAAACTTCGTATTCCCCAGTCTCATCAGACGAATACGCCAACCATCGACCGTCCGGCGAAAACATTGCCCCAGCCTCCTGGGAGACTGTTTTCAATAATGGGTAAGGTTTACGCTCACCTTCCAGTGGCAACACCCAGATATCACGACCGGTATCAGGGTGGAACTCGTAGTAGACCAGCCATTTACCGTCCGATGACCAGGAGGTAAGGCTTTGGCTGTTCTCACTGGTAGTTAACCGTTCCACCGGACCGGTAACATCTGATGAGATGACATAGATATTCTCTTCCCCACCAGCCCGGTCCGAGGCAAAGGCGATACGCGACCCATCGGGTGACCAGTATGGCTGGTTATTCAATCCATCAAAGGTGATCTGTTTTAATAACTTGCTGTTAAAATCGTAAGTCCAGACATTACCGGCCGCGACCTTAAACTGCACCGCCACTTTTTGACCATCAGGAGAAAGCTTGGGATCATCATAGGTACGCCGCGGCATCTCCAGAAGTTTGATCAATCCCTTTCGATCCACCCAGGCCAGGGTGCGATCCATCTCGTTATATACACCTGGAACATAGGCAAGCACCCCGATATTTGAGTAACTGTATTGCATGGCCCCGATACTGGACTGCATAACATCATCAAGCACCGACACCGGTTCTCCGGATAATGCTAATGAACCCATGTCAAATGGGACGGCCATCAGGGTCCCGTCCTGAGCATACAACAGATGACCCGTGGGGCCATAGCGGCCAAAGGTCACACCCCGGACCAATTCCTTTTCCTTACCGGTATCAAGGGAGCGCACCACGATCCGGTTTTTACGCTCATCCCGGTCCCAGGCGGTATACAGCAAGGTATTACCGTCAGGTAAAACCTGTGGCCATCGATGACCCAGCTCTTTATCCTTGTCTACACGGGTCACTTCATGTGAATCACCGCCGGCAGCAGAGACCCTGGAAAGCCCGGCGTCTGTTGTGGGCGCAAAGATGATGGTATCGTCAGGGCCCCAGTGGGCGCCACGGGGACCCGGCGCATCGGCCAGGACCATAACGTCACCGCCACCGATCGGGACCTTCCTTAATTTCCCCTGGGCAAAGAACCCTACCCATGCCCCATCCGGCGAGAAAAAAGGATAACGGGCACCGTTGGTTCCGGCTATGGGACTGCTCTGGTCTTCATCTATCTGACGCACATATAACTGTTGACCATTTCCCTCTCTTCCCACATAAACCAATTGCACCCCATCGGGTGAGAGGGCGAGGACAGGATTAAGATCCGATAACACCAGGTATTCAGTGGATGGGAGAGTAATATTAAAAGCAGAACTGGCTTGTTCTGAGGGCGATTTTATTGGTAGATTATTGCATCCTGTAATACCGGCAATAATTATTCCTGCAACCATGAACTTCAAGGGTCTTACAATAAGGAGTGAAGTTTTCATGGCAACCTGCTTACTCAGTAACCTGCGGCATGCCCGTCTTTTCTGGATTCAGATGCGCCAACATAAGTCCCGTTGACTGAATCATATATAATTGCCTGGTAGCCGCCGTAGATACCAATACCAAAATTAATATTATGGCCTTTCATCTCCAGTTCGCGAATCACCTGGTAATCAAATCCATGTTCCAGATTCAGTGCACCGCCATTGGTCATGCGGGAGCCATCGGGTTGGGATGATCCTTCATGTCGCATCCTGGGTGCGTCCCCGGCTTCCTGTGTATTCATGCCAAAATTAATCATATTGACAATGATTTGAGTATGGCCCTGTGGCTGGACTGCCCCGCCCATGACACCGAAACTCATAAACGGCTCACCATCCTTGGTGATAAACGCCGGGATGATGGTATGAAATGGGCGTTTATTGGGCACCAGCGCGTTAAAGTGGTCCTCATCCTTTACATTAAATGAATTGCCCCGGTTCTGTAATACAAAGCCAAGCCCGGTGGGTACCACACCGGAGGCGAACTCAGAGTAAATGCTCTGGATCAATGACACCATGTTGCCGTCCTTATCAGCTACCGAAATATACGTGGTATTGCCCTGTTCAATGAGCTCGTCCCCGGTAGGATAAGACTTTGCTGCAGTATCTTTATCAATAAGCTTTCTGCGTTGCTCTGCATACGCTTTAGAAATTAATTGTTCAATGGGAACCTGGTTAAATTCCGTATCTGCATAAAACCTAGCCCGGTCTTCATAAACCAGTTTTTTAGTCTCAGTCAATAAATGTAAATATTCGGTGCTGCCAAAGCCCATACTTTTAATATCGTATCCTTCGAGGATATTCAGCATCTGTAATACGGCAATGCCCTGGCCGTTGGGGGGAAGCTCCCAAACATCATAGCCACGGTAATTGGTACTGACCGGGTTGACCCAGTTTGAGGTGTGGTTTTTCATATCCTCATAAGATAAAAACCCACTGACTTCCTTCATGAAGCTGTCTATGGTCCTTGCGATCTCTCCTTCATAAAAGACATCTCGACCATGCTTTGCAATCAGTTCATAGGTATTGGCGAGATCCGGGTTGCGGAATATTTCCCCCTTTTTCGGAGTGTTTTTACCATTGGGCATATAGGTTTCCCTGAATCCAGGGAAGTCTTCACGACTGGGGTACTGGTTGTTCATCTGCCAGGCAATCACTTCGGTGACTGGAAACCCTTCCCTGGCATAGGTAATAGATGGTTCGAGAAGTTCCATCATGGGCAAACGCCCGAACCGTTCATGCATTTCAAACCATCCATCTACGGTACCGGGTACGGTCACGGGTAATGGCCCGAGTAGCGGGACGTATTCCATGTCGTTGTCCCTGAAATAATCCATGGTTAAATTCCCGGGGGCCCTGCCGGAACCGTTAAATCCATAGAGTTGCTTTGTCTTGGCGTCCCAGATAATGGCAAAGATGTCCCCGCCAATTCCACAGGCATGGGGTTCCACCAGTCCCAGCATGGCATTGGCGGCGATTGCTGCATCCATGGCGGTACCGCCTTTTTTCAATACATCCAGTGCCACCTGGGTCGCCAGAGGCTGGGCGGTGGCAACCATGCCATTCTGGGCGATCACTTCCGATCGTGTTGTGAAGGTCTTACCCGATACTCTGTCCGCAGCATTAAGTGTCATTGGAAGTACCATTAGCAACATTAGTTGAAAAACAATTCTCATTATAAAACACCTTTAATTATAGTAAGGGCTCTTGCCCATACATCTTGTAATGTCCGACTCATTTTAGAAAAGTTATCGATACTACAAAAAAAAGGCCGAAAGTAATTTCGTCACTTCGGCCCGTTATGAAATATATCAATGCCGCTAGAATAATTCAGGAAATGCATATCGCCGGACGGTAATCCCACCACCCACGATGATTTCCTTGTCATCGGGATTCAGGGCGATCTTTCTGCCTGCCACCGAGCCATAGGGATCCCTCAATAACATCAACGGTGGCACATCGCCATTATCATGAATACTCCAAACGCCTATACCGGTCATTTCATCCTGGCCGATACCATTACTTTTACCGCCCATGGACACCACGATTAATCCCTTGGGTGGGTACACCCTGACATGCAGAATCCCATCAAGATGCTTATTATGAATAACCGCCTTTGGACTGGTGTTACCGCTTGCGGTGCGATCAAAGATAAGTAATCGATCCCTGCCTGGCACCACCAGCAGATTATGCTCCGGGTCTACCGCCATAAACCTGCCGTTCTTGCCGCTCAGCCCGGTGGCAGGGCCCTGTAGAACCCGAATAGGCGCTACATCACCCTCGGCAGTACGTGGGAATACCAGGATCTTGTCCATGTCCGGCGCATACAATTCATCGTGTACCGGGTCCACTTCAATATAGTCAGATTTAATCAAGCCGGTTTTAGGTCCCTGAATAACTCGAAGCGGTGTTGCGCCGCCCCTGGCCCCACCGGCAAAGGTCAACAAGGCCTGGGCATTGGGATTGGCAAAGACGATCTCATCGTGGACCGGGTTATAGCGCATGTCATGCAGGGCGCGTCCCTGCCTGGTATCCTGGCCCGCCAGGATCCTCGCCAATGGATCACCATTCTTTGCACCTTTTGAAAAGGCCACCATCTGCGGCTGGGCAATACAGCTTTGTACCAGGATCTCATCACGCTTACTGTCATATTCCACGGCGCTGAGATGTTGATATATCGGTACCTGAAAACCCTTGGGGGCCAGTCGGATAGTACGTAATGGTGCGATATCGCCATCACCGGTACGGGGAAACACCATGGCCGTATGGTTACCGTAGTTGGCCACCACGATTTCATCATTTTTAGTATCGATGGCAATTCCATATGGATTATCCAGACCGGTATTTTTACCGTTAATCACACGGATAGGGGATGCGTTACCCTGGTCGTTGGCATCAAACACCAGGATGGAATGAGGCCACGCGTTGGCCACATACAGTTCCTGTCGTTCCTCATCCAGGGCGATAAATGCCGGCCAACCCAACTTGGTGTTGGGACCTGAAATGGTCCTGATGGGTGCCACATTACCACTGGCGTCCTGGGGATAGACCGTGATAGATGCAGGTTTGAATTTTCCTGAGCCTGGGACCATGTGTGCCTCGATGCGGGTGGGGATGTCCCAGGTACGGTTGTCACCATCACGGTTGATGGGGGTACCACTCCATTCTCGCTCCTCATTGAGGGCACTCCATGAACCGCGGTTGGCGGTATAAATCAATTTATTTTTGGTATCCAGTGCGATCCCATGGACATCGGTCAGCTCGGTGAGCCCACCTTCCAGGATCCTAAGGGGTGCTTCATTGTGTTTGGCGTCCTTTGAATACACCACCACCGCAGGGGGGTGCTGGATGGTAACGTACAACTCCCCTGCCGCTTCATCGGCATCGATGGCAAACCCCCGGTGCGGTACTTCCAGCTCCCGATCAGGCGGGATATTTCCTTCTTTACCATGGGAAAACATGACGATGCGGTTACCGGAACCGGCATACATGCCATGGGTGGTATCCACTGAATAGATCTCACCGGATTTAGGATCCACATACACCCCGGGGGCACCGATTTTGGTCTTGGGTCCTTTGAGCACCCGTTTGGGGGGATGAACGTCCACCCCTTCGGGGGTATCTGCTGTTCGACCATATATCAGTACCTGGGCGGCCCTTTGACCAGTAACCAGAACGATCTCATCACGGACCGGATCAACGGCAATACCACTGAGGTCCAGGTAGGGATCCTGAAGGATTTGCAAGGGAGTCCGTTCTAGTATCATGGGTTCCCGGTCAGATGATTCATTACTGGTCAGGACCTGTCCATGGAGTGATGTGGAAAATATTAAAGCAATATATACCAGTGATAATTTCATTGGATATCTCCCTACCTAAATATTTTTTAATAAGAAAACTAAATAAATAAAAAAGGGGCCAAAGTCTAGATGTTATTTTGTTGACTTTGGCCCCTTTAAGATCCTGGTGACTAGATATCTGGTTGTTCAGGAGCTCTCCCACCCGGATACAGGCTGTCGATATAACCGCTTTCATCGAGTTCCTTAATGATAGTATCATCGTAGAAATCTTCCGGCTTGAAATTGGTCCGAGCGTCCCAACCGCCATAAAATTGCATAATCATTCTGGTACCTTTATAGGGAGGGTAAGGCTTACTGTCCATTTTGAGAAGCTCAGTATAAAAAAGATCCCGTGCTTCCTGGTTCTTCATACCATACCACTTGATCATGGTCTTCTCAGCCTCTGCCTTGTTTTGTTTCATAAAGGCTATGGCCTCGACGGCGGTTTTCACAAATGCCCTGGCTGATTCAGGATTTTTCTCATACCATGCCCGGTTCACCTGCAAGGCAGAGCCAGCAACAGGGAATCCAAAATCCCCAAGGTCTGCAAGCATAGGAAAGTCATTCATCAACGCCATGGTACCATGTAATTCCGGGCCCATGAGGGCATCGATCTTGCCTTCCTTTAATGAATCCACATTCAGCGCTTCCCCCACCAGGGTGACATCAGTGTGTGGATCCCAACCCATGTGCTCAATAAGGTTTAACCAGTAGTTATGGCTCACCGCACCCACTCCGGAAAACCCAAGACGTTTACCTTTAAGGTCTTCCAGGGAAGTGATTTCAGGCCCGCTAAATATTCGCCACCTTGAAACGTGATGTGTTGTGCCAAGGACAACCCGCTCGGTCGGTGGTTTTGCATCAGGGTTCCGCATTACCCGGGCAATCATTGGACCGGAACCACCTACATAAAGTGTGAACTCGATGGTTTTATCGTCAGGGTCGTAGATATTTTCCGGGGCCACTTCAATGCCACTCTTATTAATGGTGGCCACCGAACCCGGTGAGAATTTCGGTACCACATTCAACCCGTTCTTTGCATACATCCCCTGATCTTTGGCGAGGATAAATGGAAACTTGTTGGCCGACACATCCCCCATTCTTAATATCAGTTCATCTTCCTCGTGCAGATACTGGGCCTGGATTGGAGCCACCAAAAGCAACATCAACGCAAGGATCCCGTAGATATTTCTGATATCTTTTCTACAGTCGATTTTATTTATCGTGTTATATAAATTCATCACGGTTCCCCCCTGAATTCGTGAATCTATATGGAAATGACTAATAAAAATCTAGCTTACCCCACTCGGTAAAACAATGTAAAGCCAGCTTATAATTATGTGATTCTAGGCAGTAATCACACCTGTCAATTTACCTAGATCACTTATTTGGTCAATATTAAGTATGGTTTCTACGGCATTTTCCGCTTTTGCCTTACCCAACGGCCCTTCTACCAGGCCCATAAATTTCTTCACCAGCATTGCCTCGGTGGGAGGATTATCCAGGGTGCCCGGTGGGTTGAACACCTCGGCCTTGTGGATCTTGCCATTTTTAAGTTTTACTTCCAGCTTAACCGCATCCCAGTTTTCCACATGGTCATTCAGTTCTGGGTTCAACCTCAGACTGACCCGCTTCATCATTTCCAGGACCCGGCTTTGCCGAAAACGCTCCGGCTCAAAATCATGATCAGTAACGTTACCGTCCACCAATGCCCTGGCGGTGTAATACGGCATGTTATGGTCGGCATGTTCACGCACCATGATTTCACTACGGTTATAAACCTGCTGGTTTTCAATCCCCATTTCGCTGAGATACAAGGTCGCGCTGTCGATATCATCTGATCTCACACCTTGATCATAGACCTCAACAGCGGCCGCTATAGGTCCCTGGCAATACTTGTGACAGGGCCACAGCTTGGTCATGCTTAACAGGATCTTGAAGTCACCGGATCGCTTACGAAGATTATCTTCATCCAGTCTGCGGGTAACATATTCCTTTAATCCATAAGTCCCTTCGAGGATGGTGAGTGGATACGTCATACCCTGCGCCGCCATCATGGCAGCAAACGTTCCATTGCGTACCGCCATGGGCCCAGCAGTACCTTTTGACGGTGTCATGCTGCCACCGCTAATCATCCCGCCCCGACGGACTTCGGCCAGGGTACTACCATGGGCCCCGGCGATGGCCATGGCATTGGCAATTCCCAGGGCATCAAGCCCCAGAAGCTTGGCAGCTAATGCTGCCGATGTGTAATTTAATGGCACCGTCCCCATATCAAAGCCATCACTCCAGTCCACACCATAGGTGGCTTCACGCATCCGCACGTAGACTTCATGGCCGATGGTAATTGCGAGTAGAAGATCTTTACCAGAGAGACTTTGCATCTCCGCTACTGCTAATGCTGGTGCAAGATTGATACTGGGATGACCTCCCGGGGGCGTATAGTCATTAAAGTCCAGAAAGCGAATTGCCATACCATTGAGAAATGCAGCCTGATCAGCAGAGACCTTGCGGTCTAATCCTATGAGGGACGATTGCGGATGGCCTCCCTTGAAGTAGACAGTTTCTCGCGCCAGCTTCACGGGGTCCCCGTTGATCCCACCCAACGCACAACCCGCTGTATCCAGTAATAGCCTTTTTGCCTTTTCCACAACATCTTCGGGCAGATCTTCATAACGCAGCGCCGCGATCCACTCTCCCATGTCCTCGACCACTGTCGTTTTGTCCATGGCCTGAGAGAGTGAAATGCCTGGCAGAGTCAATGCCAGCGCCCCTGCACCTGATTGCTTCAAAAAGTCCCTTCGAGGAATACGTTTCCGTAACATGGCGATCTCCTCCATTTAGGGGATAGACCATGAAGTTAAGTTAATCGTGATCTATCCGCTTTTTTATTTAGTCATTTAGCAAAGGAATGTCCTGCCACTTTGGTGATGGCGGCAATGATTTCAAATACGCATAGATGTCCCGCAGGGCCTGGTCGGGGATCTGTTCTTCGGTGCGGTACGGCGGCATCCTGCCCCCGGGGTTACGTGTGTATGCCATCATTGCTTCAACTGAAAGCCGGTCAACATTGATCCGCGGTGCCACATCCGTCTGGCCTCCATCTGCGGTAAAGCCGTGGCAGCCATAGCACATATAGGTCACAATGGCCTGTTTACCACGTTCTTCTGCGGTTTGTGCCTGCACAACTTGTATCCCGGTGAGCAGTAATAATGTAACGAGATTGAAAATCAACCAGGGTGTTTTCTTGTTATTCATTTATTTCTCCTCCCTAGTTCGGATGGGTAATGGTATCCAGCAAGGCCGGCTGGCCGCTTTCAACGGCAGCAATGGCCCGTTTAATGGCCCCGGGTAGATCAGATGGATGCTCAATGGGCCCCTCGGCGTACCAGCCCATGCTCCTGGCCATGCCCGCGAAATCGATAGCGGGATTATTGATTTCACTGCCAATGGTGCAGCGGGAAACGTCCCGGTCTCTAAGTGCTGCCATACGTGAGATCAACATGATCTCCTGGTTATAGGCCCGGTTATTGTGCATCACAGTGAGCATGGGGATCTTGTGATGGGCCGCAGTCCACAAGGTCGATGGCAGGAACATAAAGTCACCATCGTTCTGCAGGTTGATACACAGGCGACCGTGTTTGCGGTTGGCCAGAGCGGCACCTACCGATGCGGGGTTACTGTACCCCACACCCACGGAACCCGACTGACCGATGTGATGATAGTACTTGTTAAAGTCCCAGAGCTTCCATGCCCAGTCACTCATGCCATCACTGCGGGATACCAGTGACCAGTCCTTATGCTTGATCTGCTCCCAGAGCTCAGCAGCCACCCGCGCCGTGTTGAGCGGGCTGGTATTCCAGCCATTAGCGGCAAATGCCTTGTCACGCTCCCGGTTTTGCCTGTTTATCTCGGCGAACTTTTCACCACGCACCCGGACTGCGGACCGCTTGCTCCTGGGCAGCTGTCGCCTGACCTCTTCTATCAATGATGGCAGGGTCGCCTCGACATCGGCGGCAATAGAAAAGTCAGATTCCTGGTAGTTGCCGAAATGCCAGTAGTTACTTCTTGTGAACAGGTCAAAGCTACTGATGCTGGCCAGTTTTGCACCTTCTTTCAACCGGGTGTGGGAAAGCATGGGCATTTCCAGCGCCAACACCAAGTCAGCCTGGCGAAAGATACCGGGTTCCTGTAACAGCGGGTGCCGGGAAGGGAAATTCATCCGCTGTATGGTGTCCACTACCCCGGCCTGTAACAGCTCGGCCAGTTCGACAATATATTCCAGGCCGGCCTGGGACCGCGCCGCCCGTTCCACGCCCAGTACAGGAAATTCTGCGTCCACCAGCATCTTTGCCAGTTCCCTCACGGCATTGGGGTCCCCTGCCGGCGGCGCATTGGGCGTGTATTTTGGAATGCGCAACTTCTCACCTTTGGGGACAATCATCTCCTGAAGTTTCTTGTCCACCGACAGGACCACCGGCATGGTGGGTGTAGTCATGGCCACCGAGTAGGCCCGTACCGCAGACTTAGCAAAATGATCAAGGGTGAGTGGAGAGTCATCCCACTTGGTGAAGTCACGTACCATTGCCGGGGCATCCTGTACGCTTCTCGAATTAGGGTTATTGCGCTGGTTACCCAGTAAAATGTAGACCGGCACCCGATCGCAAAAGGCACTGTAAACTGCCATGGCGGCATGCTGCAGCCCCACTGATCCGTAGATCAAGGCAGCCAGTGGCTTGCCTTCGATCTTGAAATACCCGTGCCCCATGGCGACACACACTTCTTCGTGGAGACCGGTGATGAGTTCGGGGTTTACATTCCCCATGTAGTTAATAACGGATTCCTGCAGACCGGCCGAGTCAGAGTGCGTATTGATAGTCATAAACTCAAAGTCCATCTGTTTCATGACATCCATCATAAAATCCGAACCGTGCTTACCGTCGCTGACGATCTCCACTTCCTCTGCCACCCCGGCGGCAATTCCACCGCTGACCTGGGCGTTTAATGATTGAGCACCTGTTGCAAGGGCCGCACCCGTCGCTGCTGCCGCCTTTATAAAACTGCGCCGATCGACAGTGCCTTCATCAGTTTTTTTTTGTTCAGGTTTATTATTATCAGATTGTTCCATATCAACTACCCCCGTTGATGGTATTACCTAGCAGAAAAAATTATCTATTACATTACTCCCAAAAAAAGGGACAGACCACGGTTTTCGGTCTTTATAAAACCCTACAAAACCGTGGTCTGCCCCCTTTATTATGCTTTTTTATTTAACGACAACGTCCATTTCTACAACCCCTTGCCTCAATATCGGGAATGTCCTCCAGGGCCGGCGGGATGAAACCATTGCGGTTGGGCATCTCTACCTTTGGCAGGGTCTTGGCATTCATCACCTCATTTTGTCCAATGATACCGTTCTTGTAGAGTATGTACGCGCTCAGGGCGTAAATCTCATCATTCGTCAGCGAACCTTCGTTGAATCTGGGCATGGCGCGGCGAGTGTAATCCCACAATGTTGTCACCACAGGATTGTAGCTGCCGAAACTCTTAACCGGGTTTTCTGTATTGATTGTGCCCACACCCCCTGCCAGGCGACCGACACGATAATCGCGCCGGCCTTCCAGGTTGGGACCATGACACATGACACACTTAGTCATGTAAATAGGCTCGCCCTCCCGTGCCGTACCCCGGCCAGGCGGTAAGCCTTCACCGTCCGGCATGATAGATATATCCAGGGCCTCGACTTCTGTGGCGGTGGGGGCATACCCCAGATCACCGAAAGGTGATTCCTGTGCCCAGGTTGTGGTGAAACACAAGGCCAGAAGAACAAAAACTAAACCGTGCTTATACATTAAAAAATAACGCATTTTCCACCTCCCCATTACGCTTTACCCGCCATGGCTGGATGCCGTTAAAATGACTGGTACCGGGATTACCCGCTTCCAGCCACTCGTGACTCAGTTTCAGACCGAGCTCTTCGTTTATTTCAGCCACTGAGGGTTGACGGTCGCCCTTGTCATCGTAACTGCGGGACATCAGTACCGTCTCATCCCCTCGCCAGAACCAGGGCAGGCGAAACCGGGTGAATGCCTTGCTGTGGACGGGACCTTGTATCTCAGCATCTTGCCAGTTTCTACCACCATTGGTAGAGACCTCTACCCGAACAATCTTGCCACGTCCGGAGTAGGCGATACCGGTAATGTCATGGTAACCAGGGCCGGCCAGTTTCATCTGTCCTGAGGGACGGGTAATCACCGATTTTGTGCCATTCTCAAACTCAAACCAGCGAAAAGTTCCGTCCTGTCGCTCGGAGGTGTAGTTACTGGTTTCTCGTTTAGCCAATTGCGGCATGTCCGTGAACTTGATGCGTCGCAGCCATTTAACATTATGGACCCCTTCAAATCCTGGCGTCAGCAAACGCAAGGGGAACCCTTGTTCCGGACGGATGGGTTCGCCGTTCTGGGCATAGGCAATCATGGCATCGTCCCTGGCCTTCCACATGGGAATACTCTTGGCATGATGACCGGTCTCTGCACCCTCAGCAATGAACCAGGTAGCCTCTTTCTTCACTCCCACATGTTCAAGTATCGTAGACAACATTACACCGGTCCATTCACTGCAGCTTGCCAGCCCATGAGTGTCCTGTACCGTGGCCTCGGGCTGGGTCCTGAGCCAGCCTGGATAGAAACGCTTGCCGGTGACGTTACTGTTACCGGAACACTCGATGAAATGGACCCTGGATACAGCGGGCAGACGGTATAAATCATCCATGGTCAGCATCACAGGCCTTTCAACCAACCCGTGGATCATTAACTTGTGTTCTGCCGGATTGATATTAGGTGGGTCGTAGGCGTGATTAATAATAAAGTGCAACGATGAAGGTGTAATGGTACCGAACAGTTCATGATGAGGGGTACGAAATCCGTAGTCACGTGGCCGACCATCGCGTGGATCAGAGCCGCGTTGGCCATTGGTGCCAATTCTCTTTGAGGTGACATAAGGTGAACGAATACCATAATCGTAGTATTCGTCTGGTCTTAGTGGCGGATACCCCGGTGGGAGTGGAATTTGGGCTTTTACTGACAAACTAGCACCGGCACCCAGGCCTGCCATTGCCGCACTGGTCTTCAAAAATCGCCTGCGGCTGGATGAATTAGAACTCATAATCTTATCCCCTGTAATAAGTTAGTATAAGGCTAGCTAACAAAATGCCCATGGTCAAAAGAAACCATACCTGGAAAAGGCAACCAAGGGTATATTGCCACAAACACCAACAAGAATGTAGCTGGTAGAAACGTTTTTAAAACCGGGTCGTAGCAATCCGAGTCGAAGCCGAAAGCAGTAAAAACAGTCTAATTAGTAGACATATTTATATAATGGTTGCAATCTGTGGCCTGGATTATAGATGCCGGTCTATTAACCGATGTTTACCCCCATATCCTGGCAAATTAGTGATAAAATCCACCTCCTATATTTACTACAGTCAAAATATTGTCTTATTAATCTCAATAAAAGCCATCATTTGATGGGAGACCCCCGATTGCAAAAACCAACCTCTGATATATACCGATTCTTAATTTTTGGTGTGACATTACTAATAGTTCAGTTTCCTGCGATAACCCAAGCACAAATGAACAATGAAGAATCAGCTACGCCTAGTGGAAGTTGGCAAGGCCCCACCCTCCGAGCCCGCGGTCGAATATTCGGCACATTTGAATCAATCGAGGCACCGGATCAAGACTCAAGGCTTAACGACACTTACTTTCGAAGAATAGATTTCACAGTTCGTGGTTCACTCCTTGAAGATCTGGACTACTACGTAAAGACAGAATTCAAAGAAGGAGATCTCGACATCAGGGATGCCTATCTCTCCTATGACACTGGACCCGTGATTGTTCAGGTGGGTTTCCTGGACCCCATCGATGAAATTATTACCCCGGCCTATCGTGAATTTCTGGAGGTATCAGCCGTGGAGCGCCTGCCCGCAGGTAACCAGATAGGGATAGGGTTGTTACATGAGGCAGAGAACTGGACGTTTTTCGTGGCCGCATTAAAACATACCATCGATAAACATAGTTTCGAAAAGGCCGGGACCATCTACTCCACCCGTTTGACTGTGTCAGTGCCCGTGCCCGAAGGATACCTGTTACACATAGGTGGTTACGCCAGCTGGCGTAAAGCACACCAGGAGCAAGACCTGTTCCGTTACAGTGCGAGGTCGCTACTCAGATCTGGTGAACGCTTCGTTGATACCGGTGATATTGCAAATAAGGAATTGCTGTTTGGGTACGAGCTGGCCGGTTCCATCGGTTCCGTCTCACTGGAAAGTCAGTGCGCCGTGGTCCGTGCCTCAGTACCTTCGGTCCTTGAATCTCATTCATATCTTAATGGTTGTTATCTCGCCGGGATCTGGAATATTACCGGTGAAATGCGAAACTACGGTGATGGCGGCTTTTCCCTCCAGAAGGTGGAAAGACCTGTTTTTGAAGGCGGGCCCGGCACCTGGCAGGTCGGACTACGTTTTGAAACTGTGGATATGAGTGACGGTGTAATCCAGGGAGGCGGCCAGGATACCTGGACCTTCTCACTCAACTGGTACTTAAACGATCAATTCTGGATCTCCGGTAACTACAGCAGTACAAAATTAAAGACAAATGATTTCCAGGGCGATGTCATTGATGGACTGGGCGCCCGACTTCAATACCTGATTGAATGGTAATATTTTTATATAAATAAGGTGACAGTTAACTTAATTATCTGAGAATTGAGTTCACTATCATCTAATTGACAAATACAATCTTTCCGCCAACCATGGTCATCACAGGCTGGATTTCTTTTATTTCGTCAGCAGGGATTGTAAGGTAATCGCGGTCGAGCACCACCAGATCTGCAAACTTGCCTGATTGAATTGAACCCAGGTTATTTTCCTGAAATACCAGGAAGGCATTCTGGCGGGTATGAGCAATCAAGGCATCCTCACGGCTGATGGTCTGTCTGAGCACGGTGGTGCCACCCACCATTTTCCCTGTTACCGCCCACCATAGTGTTGTGAATGGCTGGTATTGATTAACCTCGAAGGCATCTGATCCCAACCCCCAGATAATGCCGCTCTGCTGGATTAATGCAAGTGGCGGCATGTCCAGGGCACGTTCACCATGCGCGCGGCGGTACATCCCACCCATTACTGTTGGGCGTGTATGGACTGCTAGATACATACCCAGATTCTTCATTCGTTCCAGGTGTGATGCGTTGACCTGGTCTACGTGTGCCAATGCCCAGCGCAGTGTCCTGATTGGATGTTCACGATTTACTATTTCAATCTGATCGAGAAATGCAGTGATGGTATTTTCGATTGTCGCATGTACATGTAGCGGTAACCCTGCCCGCGCAACCTCTGTAGCGATCCTCCGCCACTGGTGTAAATCATCCAATGATGGATTGGTAGTAGGTGCAAGCATACTGTCGTGCAAGGTACGGTAAACGGTTTCACCATAGGCGGTGAGGTCTACCCAGTTCCCCCACTGAAATGGTTTCAAATCTGAAATCAGGGGCAAGAGTTCATCTATCTCACCCGTGGTGTTGGACATACTGGTACGTATAAAACAGAAGAACCGCAAGTTAAGACGACCCTCATCACCCCAGGTACGAAAGCGATCAATATAATCGGCGGGGCATGGCCCACCAATGGTGGTCAATCCAACGCGGTTCATATCTTCGATCATGGCCATGCTGCTGGCCTCGAAGATCGCCTCTGGTGGTTCGGGACGGATATCTGAAACAGTGCGAATCCCATCCGCTTCAATTACGCCTGTGGCACGACCGGTTGCATCACGCGCAATCCAGGGTTTATTCGACTGTTCCAAACCTCCGGCTTCAATAGCAAGACTGTTCAGATAAGTATGTTCGCGGGTAACCTGCAGAAGTACGGGATTGTCCGTAGCCACTGCATCCAGTTCATCGCGGGTGAAATCACTTTGATCATCGATGAACTGATCAGTGGAAAAGCCGCCCAGGGTAAATACCCATTCACCTGGTCCCAGTGAAGTTGCGTGATCACCTATCATCTGCAACGCTTCCGCGCGAGACTCGATCCCATCCAGCCTCAACTCCAGCTGCCAGATAGGTCCCTCCTCCATGATATGACCGTGATTATCAATTAGTCCAGGGACTACAGATCGTCCTTCAAGATCGATAATCTTGGTATTCGCTCCAGATAGCATTAAAATTTCTTCATTGCTGCCGACGCCAACAATACGCTCTCCGCGAACAGCTATGGCCTCAGTAACGGTAAAGCGATTATCCACAGTGATGATCTTGCCGTTGCTTAAAATATAATCAGGTGAGGCCTGCTCAGCAACCGTATTTCTTCCACAACCAAGTAGAAGTGTGACGGTAATCGTTACCGTTATCCAGATTTGTTCTTTCATAATGTCCTCAGGTTAGTGGTACATTCAATTAGTTTTTTTGGAACTGTTCGGAAAGTATAAAACTAAAATGTGGCTGGAGTCATTTGAGTGTATTCGCATATACATGGCCCCGATAAATAAAGTGACAATCATTTTTGCAGGCAAATGAACCCCCGTTATAAATCAAGCGGGGGCGGGTACCAGTGGTGCTGGTAAAGTAAGGGGGAGATTACCCCCCTAACAATCAGTATAGACGAGGATGTTACTATCTACTGAGAAATCCAGGGTCTGGAGGGCTATTTTTTTTACTCTGACCCCAAGTAATTGTTTTCAATGAGTATATCAAGCACCTGCCGGACTTCACTGGCCCATTGCTCGGAGACCGTCCTGCCAGCAGGGAGATTAGTGCTTTTTCTGCGATAAACCACCGTTCCATTCGCATCCACCACCATTAATCCGGGGATAAACTGGACATCATAAGCTTCAGCGATACGGTCCGCACGGGCAATGGCAACTTGAGGGAAGTCTAGTGCATCCACATAGGCCTTTGGATTCCCAACACCACGTTCCAGTGCATTAAATGAAATGATCTGAATTCCATGATCCGCATAATCCGCTTGTATCCGCTTCACATAGGGCATGAATACCTGGCAATAAGGACACCAGGTGGCCCAGAATACCAGTACAGCAGGTTTATTATTGAGGACATCAGGGAAGCTAACCAACCTGCCATCTACCAGGTTGATGCCTTTCCAATCAGGTGCCTGGTCACCAAAGCCGACACCTTGTGCGGTAGTGAATACCAGACAGAGCCACAAGCTAGCAATCAATCTGTTCAGCATGTCATTTGTTTTTGATACAAGAAGCCACTAATATCTAGTTACCGATACCAGGAAAACAGTTACTAATTTTTTACACCACTCAATTCTGCAAATGTCCCTGCGGCGTTGAAATTCTCGGCAGCATCGCCTACCCGGATGATCTTCACCGTCTGCATCACATCACCGGTCATACTGATATTGACCACTTCCATCCCTTCCACCACATGCCCGAAGACACTATGCCTGTTATCCAGCCATGGGGTCTCAACGATGGTGATAAAGAACTGACTGCCATTGGTTCCAGGCCCCGCGTTTGCCATGGAAAGCACACCAGGCGTGTCATGCTTCAAGTCAGGATGAAATTCATCTGCAAACCGGTAACCGGGACCACCACGTCCAGTACCAGTGGGGTCGCCACCCTGTATCATAAAGTCCTGGGGGTCACCATTTGCCGTGCTGATCACCCGGTGAAACAATAGCCCATCATAATAAGGAACACCGGGCTCCTTGGCCTCATTACTAATCTTCCCTTCCGCCAACCCAACAAAGTTGGCCACCGTCATGGGCGTTTCGTCCATGGTTAATTTTATGAGTATGGTGCCGCGGTCAGTGGTAATCTCGGCATATACTCCATCTTCCAGGCTGCTTTTTTGCATGAATTCACCTATTTGAGAACATGCCGTCAACGACAACACATTAATGAGTAGTATTAAGCGGAACAAAATTCTTTTCATGGACTGCATTGTATACCAAAAGGTCTACAGTTATAAATCGGTATCCTCTCTGGTTTATTAACATCAATAGTATTGCATCGTCGCCAGGCTGCCGTGTATTCTGAATAAACGCTATTAGGTCTTTGGGGAACATCTATGAACAGATATGCCTGGTATTTATTGTTACTGACTTTTGTTTTGACTACCGTTTACAGTCAGGATATTGAATCCATTAAACAAGCGGCCGAACGAGGTGATGCTGACGCACAAGCCAGACTGGGTTTTATGTATAACACCGGGGAAGGTCTCCCCAGAAATGATACCGAGGCACTCAAATGGTACAAACTTGCAGCTGAACAAGGTCACGCCCAGGGTCAAAATGATCTGGGCAATATGTATCGCGAAGGCGAAGGTCGTCCCAGGAACGATGTCGAGGCGTCCAAGTGGTACACCTTATCTGCAAAGCAAGGTCATCCCAGCGCTTAGAATCATCTTGGGTATAACTATTATATTGGTGCAGGTGTCCCTAAAGATGATGGTGAGGCAGTCAAGTGGTACAAACTCGCCGTAGTTCAAGGTCATGGCCATTCCCAATTTAATCTGGGTGTCATGTATGAAAACGGGGAAGGCGTACCCGAGGATTTTGTGATGGCCCACGTATGGTATTCACTGGCTGCGGCAAATGGCTACAAGCCTGCGAACGAAAGCATGGTGTTGATTAAAGGAAAATTGTCACGCGAACAACTTGACGAGGCCCAGAAAATTCAATCCGGCTGTCTGAAATCAAACTATAAGGACTGCAATCTGTAACAAACAGGATGCTGGCAAATGATACTTATACTAAGTGAACGCTCGAAATATATTATCAATCGCCTTCGACCTATTTAAGTTTAATTTATATTTGTTTTTTTAGGTTTGCCTTTATTTTTGCGTTTCTTTTTTACCTTGCTCTTTGGTTTTGTCCTGGCTTTGGTTTTATCTGATTTACGTGGCTTTTTTTCCTTGCGGGATTGTGGTCTCTCGTCAGTATCATCAACACGTGAAATATTAAGCTTGCGCCCCACCACCCAGGTATCTTTGAGATCTTTAAAAATTTCTTTCGGCATACCTTCTGGCAGATCAATAAGACTATAACTGTCCTGGATATCGATACGCCCAATAAGTTTACTATCCAGGCCTGCCTCATTGGCAATGGCGCCGACAATATTCCCCGGTTGAACGTCATGGGCCTTACCAACTTCTACCCGGTAAGTATCCATCCCGGCCCTGGATGGGCGATGTCGTCCCGGACCTTGCGAAGGTTTTCGACCAGGTCGTTGTTCAGCATTTTCACCGGCACCCCGCCTACCCCTGATCTCTTTACGGTTATCACGCCCCTTGGCACGGGCCTGTTTGGAAGCATCAGGCAGGTCTTTTACCAGTAATGGCTCTTTCCCCTGGAACAATCTGGCCAGTGCCGCAGCCGCCTCAACGGCAGAGATATTGGTTTCAAGGCAATAATCTTCAATCACTTTGTGGTAGAGGTCCCGCTCACCACCGGCGATGGCATCGGTTATGCGTTGTTTAAACCGGGCGATACGTTTGTCATTGATTACTTCAGTAGATGGCAGTTCCATTCTCGTAATCTTTTGCTTGGTGGCCTGTTCTATACGGCGCAGCAGATGTTGTTCTCTGGGGGTGATAAAGAGGATGGCCTCACCCGTCCTGCCGGCGCGGCCTGTACGACCAATCCGATGCACATACGCATCCGTCTCATTAGGTATATCGTAGTTGATCACATGACTGATGCGCTCTACATCCAGACCACGGGCAGCAACATCGGTGGCAATCAATAAATCCAATTTACCTGATTTCAATTGCTCTATAGTACGTTCACGCTGCCGCTGCGGGATGTCACCACTTAAGGCATAGGCATTATAGCCTCGCGCCTGCAACCTGTCGGCCAATTCTACCGTTGTGATCTTGGTACGCACGAAGATTATTACACCTTCTGTGGTTTCCGCCTCCAGGATTCGGGTCAGGGCATCAAGCTTGTGTGCATTGCTCACCATCCAGTAGCGCTGGTTGATCTTCTCCACAGTGACGGTTTTGTTCTTGATAGAAATATGTTGCGGTTCATGCAGGTGTTTCTTTGCGATCTTACGGATGGCCTCTGGCATGGTGGCCGAAAATAATGCGATCTGACGGTCTGCCGGTGAATTCTCCAGGACCCACTCAACGTCATCAATAAATCCCATGCGCAGCATCTCATCGGCCTCATCCAGTACCAGACACATGAGTGAGTCCAGCTTCAACGTACCACGACGCATATGGTCCATCACCCTTCCCGGTGTCCCCACCACCACGTGTACACCCCGTTTTAAGGCCCGTAATTGAATACCATAATCCTGCCCACCATAGATGGGTAACACATGAAAACCCTTGATATGCCTGGCATAGGTCTGAAAGGCCTCGGCCACCTGTATGGCCAGCTCCCGGGTAGGTGTCAGTACCAGCACCTGCGGAAAGTTTTGATTAACTTTAATCCGCGATAATAGCGGCAAGGCGAAGGCCGCGGTCTTACCGGTGCCGGTCTGGGCCTGGCCCACCAGGTCCTTACCGTCTAATACCAGGGGGATGGTTTTGGCCTGTATGGGTGACGGAGATTCATAGCCCACATCCTGTAGCGCCTGCATCAGCGGCGCACCCAGATTCATGGACTGGAAACCCAGAGGAATATCATTATCGGTCATCGGAAAAGTTACCTTGAAATAAATTACCTGCCAGTACCTGGCAAGTTGGCGAGAACGGGTGCATATTATAGACGAATATCGAGCCCATCGTTGATAAGATTTACAATGGAGGCAAAATTCCTGTCCTCTCCCTGATCAGGGCTAGATCTGGCGTTTCACCTTCAGAGCAACCGTCCCTACCCCCAGGAAAGCCACACCCATGAGCACCAGGGTAATGGGCCAGCCCAGGGAATTTGCAAAATGCTTGGCGGAAAAATACCCAATAAAACCCAACATGGCGAGGACTGTGGTGAACAGCAAGGCCCGACTTTGAAGCACCACACAGACATAGAGCATGGACGCGGTTGCTGCAAAATAGAGCAGTTCCACGGGTGTGTCACGTACCAGGCTGAACAGCCCACTATAAATCATAATAGACCCGATTAAATAACCAAGGCCCGTCAGGCGCGGATAGCGACCCGCCCTTTGTAAGCCATACCCCGCGAAGATTATGCACAGACCGGTAACCATATTCGCCCAGTGAATAGAAGTCGCAAAGGCAATGCAGTCGAACACCCCACTATTCATCCAGCAGGTGCCAATCAATAATGACGGTTCTGCCAGTTCACGATGTGAGGAATCCTCCAGCGCTGTGCCTACCATAAATAATGAGGCCCCCAGGACAATGGCAATATAGGCAATGGGAACACCCAGCAGGTCCAGGCCCACCTGTATAAATCCATAAACAAAAAACAGTGAGGTAAAGGCCAGCACCGTAAGCCGGTATTTACCATATAACCCACCCTGATGAACAGACATCACACCAAACACAAACAGCACAGCGGTACGCCAGTCATCTCCCTGAGGAAACATCTCATGGACAAACACGAACCAGCCACCGGTCATATTGTTTGACCCCGTTAAATGTAAATCCGGACATTTAATATTAAGTATAACAACAACTTGGCACACCTACCCCCCCAAAAAGTATTTTTAAAATTTAGCTATAACCCCTTCATGTTAAAGAGAGAAAACCGTGGTCTGTCCCCGCATTCAATTTTCGTGATATTCTAACTGCCGAATATTTTCCAAATGACAGGGTCGTCATTTATAAATACATACAATAATTAAAAGGGGAAACACATGAGTAAGATCTTTACCATTTTTACAATTATCACACTGTCCCTGGCGAGCACTATTGTCCTTGCCCAGGAAGAACAGGAACCCATGACCTTTTTTGTTACCAGTGTAGGAGTTGGTGATGGCGGCAACCTCGGCGGCCTGGCCGGGGCTGACGCTCACTGCCAGAGTCTCGCTGAAGCCGCCGGTGCAGGCGGTCGTACCTGGCGCGCGTATCTCAGCACCCAGGGTGACAATGCCGTCAACGCCCGTGATCGAATCGGTACTGGCCCATGGCACAATGCCGAGGGCGTACGCATCGCCCGCAACGTTGCTGAACTCCATGGTGACATCGAACGGGACCGTAACTATATCTTCAAGGGCAGCGCCATCGATGAGAATGGCAACGTTATCAATGGCCGTGGTGATCGTCCCAATCGCCACGACATACTGACTGGATCGAATTCCCTTGGTCTGGCGATTCTTGGTGACGATGATCGCACCTGTGGTAACTGGACCAGTAACGATGAAGGCCGGGCGATAGTGGGCCATCATGACCGCAACGGTGGCGGCAACACGTCATGGAACTCGGTCCATCCCTCCCGCGGTTGCAGCCAGGAACGTCTGCAAAGCTCCGGTGGAGACGGACTGTTCTACTGCTTCGCTGCTGATTAATAATAAAAGGGTCGGAGTGATTTATTTATAACTACTCCGGCCCCTTTTAGTTTTTTATCATGAGCGATAATAATATCGAACCCGATTATCATTCGCCTGAAGTCCAGGCGGCATTAAAAAGATATTGGCGTGACAACCTCCGCCTGATTGCAGGGTTATTGATTATATGGGCCTTTGCGTCTCTTGGTTGCGGTGTCCTGTTCGCAGACTGGCTCAATCAATTTAATCTTCCGTTTACCGGTTTCCCACTGGGGTTCTGGTTTGCTCAGCAGGGCAGCATCATGATATTTGTCCTGTGTATTTTATTGTATTGTATCTTTATGGAACGGCTGGATCGCCGCCATCATGATCTTCTGGAGTCTTTAAAGTCTGGATCTGGTAATTCCAACAGGGAAAACGACTAGTTAGATGGATACCAAGACCTGGACATTTATATTCGTCGGCGTCACATTCTCCCTCTATTTATTTATCGCCTGGATGACCCGGGTCCGTGACACGAAAGGATTTTATGTGGCCGGCCAGGGGATACCCGCCACGGCCAATGGTATGGCTACCGCCGCTGACTGGATGAGTGCTTCATCGTTCATATCCATGGCTGGTTTGATTTCGTTTATGGGTTATGCCGGTGGGGTCTATTTAATGGGCTGGACAGGTGGCTATGTGTTACTAGCATTACTGCTGGCGCCTTACTTGCGTAAATATGGCCACTTCACCATGCCGGATTTTGTTGGCCAGCGTTATGAGTCAGATGTAGCAAGGGTGGTTGCTGTTATCTGTGCCCTGTTTATCTGTTTCATCTATGTTGCCGGGCAGATGCGTGGCGTGGGCATTGTCTTCAGCCGTTTCCTGGAAGTGGATATCAACACCGGTGTCATCTTTGGTATGGCCATTGTCTTTGTCTATGCCACCCTTGGCGGCATGAAAAGCATAACCTGGACCCAGGTAGCACAGTACTGGGTATTGATCACGGCATACTTGATCGTCGCCATTGCCATCGCTATCAAACTCACCGGTATACCTGTGCCTTCTGTTGCCATGGGTGCGACCCTTAAACCGGAGTTTGCCGGTGGGCAAACGGTATACCTGCTGGAACGTTTAAACCTGATCCAGCAAGACCTGGGATTTTTAAGCTATACCGATACCTTTGTGGGCAGCTGGGATAAGGTAAATGTATTTTTCGTCACCCTGGCGCTGATGGCCGGTACCGCTGGGCTGCCCCATGTACTGGTCCGGTTTTATACTGTCAAGAATGTCCGAGCCGCCCGCTGGAGCGCCATGTGGGCCTTATTTTTTATCGCTATTTTATATCTCACTGCACCGGCCACTGCGGCCTTCGCCCGCTACTTCATGATCGAGAGCCTCAATGGCGCAACCACCGAGACCCTGCCGGAGTGGTATGACAACTGGGAACAAACCGGACTCATCTACTGGCTGGATGATGGTGATGGTGTAGTGCGTTATTCCGCTGGTGAAGACAATGAAATTTATCGCACCGGGACCCTGAGTACGGCAGCCATGCTGGAGATCCAAAGTGACCACCAGGACTGGATAGCTAGTAATGGTAACAACGGAACCGATGGCCGGCAGGTATTAACCAACATGGGCTTGAGTGGGCCTGACCGGGACATCACCGTGCTGGCCACGCCGGAAATGGCAGAACTGTCCTCGTGGATCATCGCCCTGCTCGCCGCAGGGGGACTCGCCGCCGCGCTATCCACCGCGAGTGGACTGTTGTTAGTGATCTCATCCGCCGTTGGACATGATCTCTATTATCGAATCATCAATCCTAAATCCACAGAAAAGCAACGCCTGTTGGTAGGCCGGACAGTGATTGGTATTTCTGTGGTGATTGCTGGCCTGTTTGGCATCTACCCGTTTGGCTATGTGGGCCAGGTAGTGGCCTTTGCCTTTGGCCTGGCCGCGTCCAGTATCTTCCCGGTGCTAGTGATGGGTGTGTTTTCCAAACGGGTGAGTACCATACCCGCCGTGGTGGGCATGCTGGTGGGGATTATCTTTACCGGGTCTTATATCGTTGCATCTGTATCCTTTGGCATGGCCCCCTGGACCTTTGGTATCTTCGAACAGGGGATTAACCCGCAGGGCATCGGCGTGGTTGGAATGCTCTTGAACTTCGGTGTATGTATTGCCTTAACACCGCTGTTTGATGAACCCGGGCAGGACGTCAAAGACATGGTGGACAGTGTCCGTGAACCGGAAGGCTTTGGACCCGCCGTTCAAATCGAGCAGGCTATCGATCACTAAGGGTACGATGTCACTTTAGAAAGGTTGATTTGTCTCCCTTCCAAATAGTTAAGTTACTTGTCATTCAGACGAGAGCCTATACCCAGTCATACTGGCGAATGCCAGTATCCAGTCATACAAAATGTCCACCCCGCGGACACATTAATTAATTAATTGGATACCGGGTCAAGTCCTCAATGACGAGTTTTGATGTGGCAAGTAAGCATTTCGTCATTCTGGCGAATGCCAGAATCTAGTAATAAAAGCACGCGCTTTGCGTGGACATTAAATTTAC
>JAURPG010000024.1 GCA_030835405.1 Gammaproteobacteria bacterium
CCCTTGGGGCGAAGCCGACTTATCATCCAGAGTATGACATAGAAGCAAACGGGTACGAGGCATTACAAATGTCACCGAACAACTACCGTACCTACGGTGTCAACTTCCGTTATAACTTTCAGTAATACTCATCGGAAGTGATTATTTGAAAACCGGGGCCCTGCCCCGGTTTTTTTATGTAATATTTCTCAAAATATCACTTGAGAATTCCCTACCATGGAGGTAGTTTAGAAACATACTATTCCGTCCGGTAAACAATTAATCCAGAGGGGACAAACAATGGCGAAGCGACGTGAATTCTTAAAAGGGGTGGGGGCAGCAGCTGCATCCAGCCTGGCAATTAATCAATCCAGTGCACAATCTGTAGGCACCAATCCTGCGACCAATACGGTGGCGGCGGTGCCGCCCTCCAGTCATACAGAACACATGGAGATAGAAGCACCGGAAGGCTATTCCCAGGAGGAGGCAAACCATTATTTCGTCAAAAGTCCGGGGTCAGACTACATGGTGGATGTGATGAAGTCTTTGGATATTGAGTATGTCGCATCTAATCCGGGTTCCAGTTTTCGTGGTCTGCAAGAGTCCATTTCAACCTATGGCGGAAACAGTAAACCGGAATTTCTCACCTGCCTGCACGAAGAATCTGCCGCAGCTATGTGTCATGGTTATGCCAAGGTGGCCTATAAACCCATGGCGGTGGCCTGCCACGGTACAGTGGGTCTGCAGCATGCCTCGATGGCCATTTATAACGCCTATTGTGATCGTGCCCCCATGGTGATCTTTGCGGCAAACCATATGGAGGCCTCACACCGTCGCCCTGGTGCAGAATGGTCACACTCTGCTATTGATTGTGTGAAACTGGTGCGGGATTTTATCAAGTGGGACGATACGCCTTTGTCATTGACACACTTTGCCGAGTCCACAGTAAGGGCCTTTAAGTTAGCGGTCACTCCTCCCATGGGTCCCGTTGTTATTCAACTGGATGGTCATCTGCAGGAGGCCGATACCTATGGCAATGTGCCGCCTATTCCAAAATTCACTATGCCCAACCCGCCCCATGGCGACACGGCAGCACTAAGGGAAGCCGCAAAGATGCTGGTGAATGCAGATAACCCGGTGATATTGGCCGGTAGAACCGCGCGTACGCCGGAAGGAATGGATCTGCTGGTAGAACTGGCCGAGGCCTTGCAGGCCCCCGTGTCCGGTAGCGGCAGGATGAACTTCCCTAACCAGCACTACCTTAACCAGGGCGGCAGGGGGCTGATACGTGAGGCCGATGTGATCCTGGGCCTGGAAGAGAACAGTTTGTGGGACAACGTCAATGCCATGCGTGATCTGGTACACAGGACGGCTACCCGGGTCGCGAATGAGGATGTCAAATTGATCAGTATCAGTTCTGAAGACCTGTTTTTGAAATCCAATTACCAGACCTTTCAACGTTTCCAGCCGGTTGACCTGGATATCACTGGCGACGCCCAGGCATCACTGGCTTACCTTATTGAAGAAGTAAAAAATCAGATGCCTCGTTCCAGACGATCCAGACTCAAAGAACGGGAGCAACGATTTAGAAAATCACACCTACAGTCAATCGAATCAACCCGGCGAGCAGCGGCCATGGGTTGGAACCATAGCCCTGTGAGTATAGATCGTATCAGCATGGAACTGTGGGATGTCATGAAGGACCGTGACTGGTCGTATGTCTCTCGATTACCCTCGGCCTCAAAGCTGTGGGACATGAACAAGCACTATCACCATATCGGGGGTTCCGGCGGTGCCGGGGTGGGTTACAACCTGCCGGCAACCATCGGTGCCGCCCTGGCCAACCGGGAACATGGCCGATTTTCTGTCTCCATCCAGCCGGACGGTGATGCCCTTTATGCACCGGGTGCCATCTGGACCGCCGCCCATCACCGGATCCCAATTTTAATGGTGATGCATAATAACCGTGCCTATCACCGTGAGGTCATGCACCTGCAAAACATGGCAAGTCGCCGGCAACGCGGCGCCGATGACGGCAGTGGGGCCAAGATAGGGAATGTGTTTGAAAATCCGTTTATAAATTTCTCCAAGCTTGCAGACTCATTTGGTGTGTACTCGGAAGGCCCCATAAGTAACCCCGACGATGTAGGCCCGGCCATCGCCCGAGCCACCAAGATAGTTGATCAGGGACTGCCGGCCCTGGTTGATGTTGTCTGCCAGCCGGTGTGAGGAGTAGATGATGAATATAATTAAAACAATATTAGTGATTGCCATTTTTCATTTACCGCAGGTCATGGCACAGGACGCATCCCGGGATTTTTTGGGTGAAATAAATGATTCCGATCATCCTGATGGTTACCGGGAGTATGTAGAACTGGGTTGCTGGCAATGCCACGGTTTCCAGGGACAGGGCGGCAGGGCAGCGAAACTGGTAGACCCCCTGATGCCCTACGATGGATTTGCCATGCAGGTGAGAAAACCGCGTAATATCATGCCGGTCTATTCCCCTAACGTGTTGAGTGATGCCCGGCTGAAAAAAATATATTCCTATCTGCAAAACATACCTGAATCTCCTGATCCTGACGATATTCCCTTGTTATCAGGGGATTAGGTCCCTCTCATTAGGCCAGAATTCATCTCATAAGGGAGATGAATTCTGGCCTAACATCATTGCTTATTACCTCTCAAAATAACGATAACTCATTGTTTATTAGGAAATTATTTATTTTTTTATTTCCTTGGTAGGACTTGTTTGAGGATTTTCTAGCAACGAACATAATCATTTGAACTGATAATATTACTAAAATAAAATTCAGAAATAATTTACAGATAAATACTGTTGTAAATTTACAAATATATAAAATTAAAGGAAATTATATAGATTGTGGCATTGATTACACTGGGTATCATTTTGTATACTAAATTTTGTGTTGTACACAATATTTTCATATTTCAATAAACAGGGGATCATAAATGTCCAAATCAATTGCTAAGGCAGTGCTTGGTGCTGTCGTATCTATAATGTTTTTTTCGCCGATCATCGCATCGGCACAGGTGCTGGAAGAGGTCGTGGTGACCGCCCAGCGTCGTGAACAGTCTCTCCAGGAAGTGCCTATCTCCATCGAGGCATTCAGCGGCGTCGAACTGCAAAAGCAAGGCTATCGTAACCTGGATGACCTGGCGAACTTTTCTCCCACCGTACTGGTGGACGACCAGGGCTTCCTGTCAACGGAGAGGACGGTTCGAGGATTTGGTTCATCTGGTAATGCACTTACTGTTGAGCAGGCCGTACCAATCTTTATTGACGGTCTCCATTATGGACGACCAGCGCAGGTGAAGACTGCATTTATGGATCTGGATCGAGTTGAGGTCCTCAAAGGCCCGCAACCGGTGTTCTTTGGTATGAGCGCCACCGCTGGGGCATTTAATATTCAAAGTGCCCGTCCCACCGATACCTGGGAAGGTTATGTGGATGCGGAATATGGTAATAATGCCAAGGGTGTCCTTGAAGCCGCTATCGGTGGCCCTATCACCGATACCTGGGGGATCAGGGTCGCGGCCAAGTATGAGACCACCGAAGGTTTTATGAGAGATGTGGTATCTGGAGACAAAATTGGTGACTATGAAAACCTGGGTGGCCGTGTCATCCTGCAGTGGACCCCCACAGACAACTTTGAAGCCCGCCTGAAGTTCGAAGCCTCCGGCTACGAAAAATTTCCTGAGGCCACCCATGTGTGTCTGACCGATGGACCGCTTATCTATGGACGAAATGATATCAGCCGGGCCGGTGATGAAGGCCAGGAGAACTCTGTTTTCC
>JAURPG010000025.1 GCA_030835405.1 Gammaproteobacteria bacterium
CCCTTGGGGCGAAGCCGACTTATCATCCAGAGTATGACATAGAAGCAAACGGGTACGAGGCATTACAAATGTCACCGAACAACTACCGTACCTACGGTGTCAACTTCCGTTATAACTTTCAGTAATACTCATCGGAAGTGACTGATTAAAAACCGGGGCCCTGCCCCGGTTTTTTTATGGATAAAATAAAACCATAATACAACCTACGGTTGGTTATTAAATAAACTAGATTCCCGCCACTGCCTACAAATCCGCAGGGGTAGGTATTTCGGGAGAATGACGCGATATACCCCGCCGTCATTCCGGAAATTGCGTAGCACATCCGGAATCCAGTCACAATGAAAGGTAACCGCAGGCACATATATAAAACCATGTACAAATAGTGTTTTCTGCTAGAACGCAGACAGGGCTTGTGGCAATATTAATGGTAACTATCAACCATCATGGGGGGATGCCATGGCAACTATAATCAAAAGGTCACAGGTCTTATTCTTTACTTTTCTCCTGATTTTTGCCGGACCACTATCGGCGCAAAATGATAACTTCTCGCCTGTCACGAGAGACATACTGGTAAATCCCGATCCTGCTGACTGGTTGATGTTGGGCAGGACCTATGATGAACAACGTTTCAGTCCATTAGATGAAATCAACCGGGACAATGTTGATGACCTGCAGATGGTCTGGTCCCGGGGTTTGCCCGATGGCACACAACAGACCATACCCATTGTCTATAACGGTGTGATGTATGTAGTCTCTCCCATCAATTCCGTGGTGGCCCTGGATGCCACCAACGGCGACATTATCTGGGAATATAATCGTGAGGCACCCCAGGGGGTACGCCAGTCTGCTATTGCCGGCACCAGCTCCAAGTCCCTGGCCATCTACCATGACATGATCTATTACACCTCCCCGGACGGTTACCTGGTGGCCCTGGATGCCCGGGACGGCAGTGTACGCTGGGAGGTGGAATCCTATGAACCCGGCTCCGGTGCCAAGAATACCTCCGCACCGATAGTGGTAGAGGGCAATGTGATCACCGCCCGGGCCTGCCGGGACTATGCCAATTGTTATATCGCCGCCAATGATGCCATGACCGGGGCAGAGGTCTGGCGTTTTCATACCGCCGCAGGGGCAGGGGACTTTGGTGGTGATAGCTGGGGCAATGTGCCCACGGAAAAGCGTGTGGCCTCTCCCTGGGGGTTGCCCGGGTCTTACGATCCTGATAATGGTTTGATCTATTGGGGCATCGCCAATCCCCAGCCCTACACCCGTTTGAGTCGCCATGGCAGTCCCGATGCCATCTCCAGGACAGCACCGGCGGACCTCTTCAGTAACTCTACTATTGCCCTGAAAGCAGATTCCGGCGAACTGGCCTGGTATTACCAGCATCTGCCGGGGGATGATTGGGATGCAGACCATACCCATGAGCGGGTACTGGCCAGGACCACATTGAAGCCAGACCCTTCAAAGGTCAAGTGGATCAATCCCAACATCGATCCCAATGAAGAACGCGATGTGGTCATCCATATTGGTGAAGGTGGTGGTATGTGGGTACTGGATGCCGATGATGGTGAATTTCTCTGGGCCATGCCATTCCCGGTAGATGATGAACGGTTTAATATCTCCAATATTGATGTGAATACCGGGGTTGCCGAGATCAACTGGGACAACGTCTTCAAGGAAGACGGTGACTCGGTGATCACCTGTTATCATAATACCCGGGGTTACTGGCCCATGGCCTATCACCCTCGTACCAATTCGGTGTATGTGGCCTTTCATGACTACTGTCTGGGGATGACGGCGGATCTCTCCAGTCCATCGGGGTACCGTGACCGGGTTGGTCAGCTGCGGCCCGGGGTGGACCCGGACGAGGCCTACGCCCTGGGTAAGATTGATATCAGTACGGGGGAACTGACCCGCTTGTTTGAGACCGGTCTGCCGGGTAACGGTGCGGTGCTGGCCACCGCCGGTGACCTCATCTTCTGGGGTGATATGAACAGACGGTTCCGCGCATTTGATGCGGATGATGGTGAAGTCCTGTGGGAGATGCCCCTGGGTGGGGTGATCCAGATGAGCACCATCAGTTATGCCGTGGATGGTAAACAATATATTGCCGTGATGACGGGGGACGGTAATTCCGCTACGCGCCGGCCACTGGATTTAGCCGGCCTCTCAACTCCCCGGGGGCACAATGCCGTCTATGTGTTTGCTTTGCCTTAGATTTTCAGGCTAATTATTTGTTCAATGTATTTCCTTATTTTTTACGCCTCCTGTAATTCGAATATCGTTATAGGAGGCGTATAATTTCCAGACATACAAAAAGCAAATCCGAGAGGCATCAGATGTTCATTAATGGATGTAGGCACATTGTCACAGGTCTGGCCCTTTTATTCATAACCCCGGGTCTGATTCAGGCACAATCAGACTATCGGGCATTATTAAACAAGTATTGTGTCAGTTGTCACAATGAGAACCTGAAGACTGCCAACCTGTTACTGGACAAGGCAAACGTGAGTGACATCAGTCAGGACCCTGCCTTGTGGGAACGAGTTAATCTGAAGTTGTCCTTAAGGGCCATGCCGCCTGTGGGAATTCCTATCAGACCCACAGAAAATGAATATGAACAACTGACCTCCTATCTGCAGGATGAACTGGACGCACTTGCCGATACCAACCTGAACCCGGGTAATGTCACAGTCCATAGACTTAACCGCGCTGAGTATGCTAATGCCATACGTGATCTCCTGGCCATGGAGGTGGATGTAGCAGAATTACTTCCTCCAGATAATATCGGCCATGGGTTTGATAACATGGCTGAGGTCCTTGCTGTATCACCATTACTAATGGAACAATATATGTTTGCCGCCAGCAAGATCAGTAAACTTGCGGTGGGGCCTGATAAAATGCTGCCTGCAAGCGAGACTATCAATGTCTCGCCAGAATTTATGCAGAAGCAAAGAATGGATGAGGATCTGCCCCTGGGATCCCGTGGCGGGGTCGCCTTTCAACATTATTTCCCCATGGACGGTGAATACCGCATCAACGTGAAACTGCAACGCAGCATGGAGGGGTATATCCGTGGCTTACGTAACCAGCATCAGTTGGATATCCGCTTGGACCATGAACGATTGAAACGATTTTATATTGGTGGAAAACAACTGGGAGCTAGCGGCCCATTATTCAATGAAAGCCAAAACCCTGCCTATGCGGGTGAAGCTGAACAGACCAAGTACGAATTTAATGCAGATGAAATCCTTGAGGTAACATTTCCCGCAAAAGCAGGATCCCATCTGGTTGGAGTTTCGTTCATTGACTACGAAAGCAAACCAACGGGAATGAAGAGGCCAGAAATGACACTGTTGGATATTGGTTCTTACAAGGGCGGTGAACCGGCGGTGGCCAGCGTCATGATTACCGGGCCCATGAATGCAAGCGGTCAGGGGGAAACGGCCAGTCAGAAAAAGATATTCACCTGTGAACCTGATTCAAGGGACGAACAGGATGGATGTGCAAGAAGTATTCTCATGGATCTTGCCAGTCGCGCTTATCGTCGCCCTGCCAATGATTCCGATCTGAATGAATTGATGTCCCTGTTTCAGGCAGGCAGGGACAGAAATGGCTTCAAGGGCGGTATCAGCCTTGCGCTGCAGGGTATTCTCACCGGGCCGGAATTCCTGTACCGGGTGGAAGAAGACCCCGAGGGTGTCGTCCCCGGCGCGATCTATCCCATATCTGATTTGGAGCTGGCCTCACGGTTGTCATTCTTTTTATGGAACAGTCTGCCGGATAATGAATTGATTGCCCTGGCAGAGCAGGGCAGGTTAAGAGACCCGGATATACTCACCGCACAGGTTGCAAGATTGTTGGCGGACCCCAGGTCCGATACGTTTATTAACAATTTTGCCAATCAATGGTTGTCGGTGAGGGACATGGATATCGTAGCTCCTCATCCAGAGATCTTTGCGGAATTTGATAATGAACTCCGAGAGGCCATGAAGACCGAGACCCACATGTGGTTTTCTGAGATGGTTCGGGACGACCAAAGTATAGACGAACTGTTGACCTCGGATTTCACCTATCTCAATGAACGACTGGCCAGGCATTATGGTATAGAAGGTATCCATGGCAGCCGGTTCAGGAAGGTTGAACTTAAGGGCAACGAGGAGCGTATTGGCCTGCTAGGCAAAGGCAGCCTGCTTACATCTACCTCTTATAACAATCGCACCTCTCCCGTATTGCGCGGCAAATGGGTGCTGGAAAACCTGTTGAATATGCCGCCACCGCCACCACCGGATGACGCCTTTCAGCCAGAACTCCAGGTGGAAAGTGATGAGGGTAAGGCGTTGACCATGAAACAGGCCATGGAACAACACCGTGCCAACCCGGTATGCGCCGCATGTCATAAACTCATGGACCCCATTGGCTTTGCCCTGGAAAATTTCAATGCTATCGGGGCATATCGGACCCGTTATGAAGAGGCCGGGACAAATGTTGACCCTGGGGGTATTTTATTTGATGGCAAGCCTTTCAGCTCTACCCTTGAATTCAGGGAAAGGCTGGTGAAGCACACTGACAGGATGGTCCATACGGTCTCGGAAAAGATGCTGACCTATGCCCTTGGCCGTGGCCTGGAATATTATGATCAAGCGGAGGTTCGGGACATTGTGCGCAAGATAGGTAACCAGGGCAAAACCTGGTCTGCACTGGTCCATGCGGTTGTTGAAAGCAGGCCGTTTCAGTATAGAAAAGCTAAATAATATCAGTCAGTTATAGTAATTTGAATTTTGACGTTAAATAGACAAAAATTAGCGTATGTAAACGCGAGGTATGACAGCCATGATGATATTTAAGAAATCACTTCCAAGACGTTCCTTTTTAAAAGGCGCCGGCGCCTCGCTTGCCCTGCCATTTCTGGATGCCATGGTCCCGGCCCTGGCGGCAAGCCCGGCAAAAAATCCATTACGCCTTGGGTATATCTATCTTCCGGTAGGGCGCATCATGGAGAACTGGACACCGAAAAAAGATGGGTATGATTATGAAATGACTCCCACCCTGGCACCGCTGGCAGATTTTCGGGAAGACATGCTGGTGTTAAGCGGTCTGGACATCAAGGCCGCAGACCTTCGGCCCGGAGAGCGGGGCGGTACCCACGCCAGGCCCTGTGCAGCATATCTTACCGGTGTTCACCCCTATGATAACTCCGTTGGTGTCTCCGTGGATCAGTACGTGGCCAGGAAGACTGGTTCAAACACCCAATTGGCCTCTCTGCAACTGGGCCTGGACCCCGCTGAATGGGCGGGTGGTAATGAAGTGGATTATGATGGTTTTTATCGTAGCACCTTGAGCTGGTCGTCTGCAACTACACCCTTGCCCACGCAGGATAATCCCAGGAAGGTGTTCGAACGATTATTTGGTGATACTGATACAGTGGACCCAAAGGCCATCAGGCAGCGAATCGAGGAACAGGGCAGTGTCCTTGACTCGGTGACTTCACGTGCCAACCGCCTGATGAAAAGGGTAAATGCCAATGATAAATATAAGATAGAAGAATACCTTGATGCCGTCAGGGACATCGAGAGGGGTATACAGGTTGCGGAATCCAGGGCGGGTGTGGAAGATCAAGAGCATGCGGATTTCACCCGACCGGCCGGAATCCCTTCACGTTATGACGAACATGCAAGGTTGATTTTTGACCTCATGTTTCTGGCATATCAGACGGACATGACCCGGGTGGTGGCCTTTATGATGGGGCACGAGGGGACCAACCGTAACTACATGGAACTGGGTGCGCAGGACGGCCATCATTCATTGTCACATCACAAGGGCAACAAGCCTGCCATAGAGATGTTGAAAAAGGTTAACCTGTATCAATCAAACCTGCTTGCCTATTTTCTCAAAAAAATGAAGAACACCATGGAGGGAGATACGTCCTTGCTGGATAATTCCGTCATCATTGCCGGTAGCGCACTCAGTGATGGAAACCTTCACATACATAATGACATTCCTACACTGGTGCTGGGAACAGGCCAGGGCAGGGTAAAAGGTGGCAGGCATGTACGTTACAATAGTGAGCCTTTTTCTAACCTGCACCTGGCTGTGATGGACATGTTTGATACCCCCGCTGAAGAATTTGTCTCCAATGAGACCAGTGATGCGACGAGTATTTTGCCTGGCCTGGTTTAATTTCAATTTGTTACTGTGATACTCATAACTAATTGGCAGATCAGGGTAATCCTGTTACTGCTAAGCTATGGAATTACCTCAGGGATAACTGCCTCACCGCTGCTGGAGGCAGTCAAGCACCGTGAGTTCGATAATATTCAGACATTGATCTCTTCAGGTGAAGATGTAAATGCAATGCAGGGGGATGGCACCAGCGTGTTGGCCTGGGCGGTTTATCATAACGATGAATCAGCCGTGACGTCGTTGTTAAATAGCGGCGCGAAGGTCAACCAGTCCAATGACCTGGGTATCTCTCCACTGTCTCTTGCCTGTGATAATGGTAATACTGCTATTATCAACAGCTTACTTAATGCCGGTGCGGAACCTAATCAGGAAAAGATCACTGGAGTATCACCGCTGATGATATGTGCCGGTAACGGCATGACAGAGGCAGTATCGGCGCTGCTTGAACATGGTGCCAACGTGAAGGCCAGTGATAACCAGGAAAACCAGACCGCATTGATGTGGGCCGCTGCGGAAAATCATGCCAATGTGGTAAAACTCCTGGTTGATGCGGGGGCTGCGGTAAATGCCAGGTCAAAACTGATTCAAGAACCCGATCCCTATATCATTGAAGATGAAAATATTGTTTTCGGGCAAAACTATCCACCCACCATCCGTTTTGCAAAGTATCGCGGTGGATTTACACCCTTATATTTTGCTGCACAGCAGGGAGCTATCGAACCTGCCAGGGTCCTTCTGGATGCCGGTGCCCATATCAATGCCACCCATACTGAATATGGATCTCCCTTAATTATCGCTTTGCAAAGCGGGCATGAGGCCATGGCAAAGTACCTGCTGGACAGTGGTGCTGATCCCGATATCAGCGATGCCTGGGGTATGACCGCATTACATTATGCATTACATGAAGGGGTGTTGATAATAAACACCTTTCGTCCCTCAGAAACGGATCGGTTTGGCTGGACCCGATCAAATATGCCGAACATGGTCAAGGCCCTGCTGGAAAAAGGTGCTAACCCCAACGCTAAGATCCAGTATTCCCTGCCGTATCACAATATGGTGGTGTTCTCCCGTTCCATGGAAGATCCGCCCCAGGTTGACCCGGTGGGCGCCACACCATTTATGATCGCCGCCGTATCGGGAGACATTGAATCCATGCAATATCTGGTTGACCATGGCGCTGACAAAGATGTAAAGACCATCGGTGGCGGGACGGCGTTTATGTTAGCGGCCGGGTTAGGTTCAGAACGAGGGGCCCGTCGAGAGGCCGATGCCATCAAGGCAGCAAAATTTGTCCTGTCACTGGGAGGTGTGGATGTGAATGCCGCGCTGACCGAGATCGCTGCTATTGGTCCGGGGAAAGGCAAGGCAGATGGCCGTACACCCTTACATCATGCGGTTTACCTGGGATGGACCAACATGATCCGGTTTCTGGTGGAAAATGGCGCAGATATTCATGCCAAAGATCGTTATGGCATGACACCCATGCTCATGGCCATGGGTGATCCGGAGGGTAGGTTGTTCCGGCAGGTGGGTGCAGGAAATTCCGACTTCAGGTTCCGTTCTCCTTCTCCCATTGAAAATAAAAAACTTTCCTCACTGCTACTGGAGCTTGGCGCCGAACCTTTTACCGGAGAATTCCGCGACCGTTCCGGTGAATAACAGTTTTTTAAATAAGCCACAGAGGACACAGAGAAAATAATTCAGACTTGTTTAGATATACGTGTTTTCTGATGCAATTAAAACTATTTGATTTCAAAATAATTACACTGCAGTGTCTAAAAATTCATATTATAAAATAATAAAATTTTTTCCTCTGTGTCCTCTGTGGCTTATTTTTCCTATCTTAAATTAGATTTAAAAAAGCCAATGGTCCGTTCCCAGGCGAGGTTTGCTGCTTCCGGATCATACCTGTCTGGCCGGTTGTCCTGGTTGAAGGCATGTTTTGTCCCCGGGTAAATATAAAGTTCATAGGGTTTGGAGTTTTTTTCCATATTACTGATGAAATCCGGGAGGCTGGCGATCAGCCGGGGATCATCGGCAGCATAGTTTCCCAGGACCGGTGCACGGATATTTTCATAGCCTGATTTGGGTGGTGAGCCGTAATAGGCCACAGCTGCGCCGAGATCCGGTGAATTCACCGCCAGGCTGAGTGAATGTCCACCGCCCCAGCAAAAACCTATGGAACCAACCTTACGCGTGGTTTCATTATGGCTTTTCAGGAAATTGACTGCGGCTACATAATCCTGTTCGATATCGGCCGAATCAATTTCAGCCAGTCTTGCCAGGGCCGCATCACCCTCAGGGCCTCTGGAGTTATCAGCCGCTGGCGTACCCCCCGCCCGGGACAACATATCGGGTGCGATGGCAACAAAGCCGCTCAACGCCACCTTCCGGGTGACATCCTTGAAATGGGGCCACAGTCCGCGATTGGCATGCATGACGATAACAGCAGGCAATTTCTCTGACCCTTTTGGTCTGGCCATATAGGCTTTTACATCCCCAGCCCCTCCTGGATAGGTAATCATACCTGTGCTAAGGCGTGGGTCATTTTCATCTACCATGGCAGCTACGGCCTGATTTCCTTCCAGTAATGATAGTGTAGCAGTAGCAGCAGCGGCACTACCGGTTAACATGGTGAGTCGATGCATAAATTTTCGTCTACCCATGGGTGTGTGCAGATATTCGTCATACAGGTCGGCAATTTCACGGTCCATTAGTTTCTCCTCTGGCTATATTAGTTATTATTCGTGTGGTTGCATAAGTTACGACGTCAGAAATCAGGATGTGTCTCTTTCAGAATTTCAAGGATAGCAAGCCTGTCATCAGCATCAAGGTGAGAGTAGGCATCACCGGTGTTTGCATTATTTAAAATAGATATAATGCGTTCATGAATGATTTCTTTAGCTACTTCGGGTAGCGCATTCATAGCCGGTGAGTACACCAGGTAACTCAACGGATAACGAAATAAACGTGAGTGCAGGTCCAGCTGTCTCAACGACCTGCCCTCAGAATCGATTGGCCCACGGGCTTCAAATTTCTCCCTGAAGCCTGAGTTGCCCCGCATGGTGTCGGTAATATCGGCTTCTTTTGTCATGAACATTGCCGCAACCAGGGGTTCTGCCATTTCAGAGATCCCGGTTTTCAGCTCTGGTGTGATGCCGCTATTCATGGCGGATGAATATTCTCGTACCAGCAGGTTTCTGACGTCATAATTCACCTGCGTGATCATATTCTGTATCTGTACCTGGTGTTCCAGGACCATCAGGGCATCGATGTCGCTATAAGGCGTAAGGTAGATATCAGTGTTAAATTCACTTTGTAAACGATTAATGTTATTAACCCGTATGTTTTCCAGGTCCTGAAGTTCTTCTGCCCTGGAGACCACAATATTTCCCAGGTGAACCTGGTTGCCATGTTGGCCGGTGACATACCATCCACCCCAGCGAAATTTTATGGGTGTCTTCTGATCGGTCAGTATCCAGCCTTCATGGGATACCAGGCTACCATTGAAATAGGTATAGCCGGAGCCCAGAATAAATCGGGGCACACCGCCACCAGTCAACGTTAAAGAATCATGGCATCTAAGGCATTGCCCGGCATGGCGTTCAATGCCAATACTGTCAGGATCAAAGAGATAAAAAACCGGGCCAAGGTTAGGGTCCATGGCGCTGATTTCTATGACATCGGTGCCTGGTACCCAGGCCACATAGGTATCATCATTAAAATAGATCGCCCGGGGATTATTGGCCCTGATTAACCCGGTATTCAGGCTGGTCTTTGAGTAAACCAGGACCTGGGATTCAATATCGATTTCGAGGTTTTTTAACAGGTCTTTGAGATAGCCCTGCGCAGAGTCCTTGTTTACTGCAAGCGAACCGATAGCAATCTTACGTCCAAGTTTTGCAAATCGGTCAATCGGAGACCGTGTTGAATAGCCGATCATCGGATGTTCACGGTCATATAATATTGGCCCTTCCTGTGGGGTAAAGTCAGGACCTTCTATGGTTTCCGGTCTGTTTACATCCTGGGCAATTAATAGCGGTGAAGTAAAAAGGGTAAGTAGAAGGAAAATACCGGGGAGAAATCTGGTCAGGTTGTATTTACTGTCTTTAAGTATTCTCATAAATTCAACCTTACAACTTTAAGAACTGCCGGTCATTATCTTTTGAGATAATGACCGGCTTGAAACTATTTTACTGCGCTGATAAGTATGCTGCCAGGTTGGCAATATCAGCATCGGAAAGGCCGGAGGCCATAGGCTGCATGGTGGCATTTTGTCTCTCACCACTCTTGTAGGCCTTTAACTGTTCGTCAATATAGGCCTCATCCAGACCGGCGAGTTTTGGGAACATATCAGGCATAGCGCTGTTACCCGCCGCACCATGACATCCCATACAACCCATTGAAGAATAGAGTGACTCGCCAGCTGCGGCATCACCAGCAGCCTGGGCAGTTGAAATGCCAACTAATAATAGTGTAGCTGCCAGTACGGATATAAAACTCAGTTTTTTCATTATTTTTCCTCTTTAATTAACAACTTTATAAAATTCCACACAATGTCCCCGGAGGTATCCACCTGCCTTGCGCGCCCGTATCATACCAAAACTGCCGATTTCCTTAAACTCTTTGGCAATGAATATTCGACAAAAAATCAATGGTATTTGTTCAGTGTGAACCTGATGTTTTTTCGTAAAAATTGTATAAATTGAAATAAAACAGCTGATTTTGTGATGGATTTTACAATACTAAGCAGGTTGCCTTCAAGGCGGTATTAGTTGACTGAGCCCTTATCGATAAATGTGCCTGTAAAAGGTGAAGCACCAATTTCCAGTAACAGTTCTTCAATTTTTTTATCGGGTCCCGGTCGTCTATATCGGTCATCATAACGGCCCACAGGGATATTTCTGTAATACCTGGCTTCCGGGTCACCCATGGCGATCATGAGTGGGGTCATACCATAGCGGTCTGTGTGGTCCAGGTTTACCCCCAGATCAGCCAGGAAGTGAATCATATCTGACCAGCCCAGAGTGACGGCGAAGTGCATAATGTTTCTACCATCAATCTTGCCAGCACCGGGTCCATTTTTGGCGTCGTTTTCAGTTAATTGCCAATTTACGTCCACGTCACCCAGTGACAGGACATATTTGGCCGCCTCAATGGCAGAGGCTTCATCACGTATCCCCCGTTCAGAACCGGCCCCGGCAGCCAGCATGAAGAGAGTTGCCCCGCCATATGTTTTGGCCTGCTTGTCTGCGCCATGGGCGATAAACAATTTCATCAAGTCAATGTCACCACTTGCGGCAGCCAGTAGCAAAGGGGTGGAGCCGACGATCTCGATCTGCGCCGGGTCTTCCACGGCACGAGACAGAAAGGGGTTGTCCAGGAACGGCCAGGCATATTCAACTTTCGGGTCGACTGCTGCACCATGGGCGAGTAAGTCTTTAGCCAGTCCTGGCAGGTTAGTTCTCTCCCAGCCATATTTATCTGTTTCTGATGGCGCCCAGTTATTCATTATCAAGACACCTCGATGCACGGCAAAATGCAGGGGGGTTAATCCATAGGCGTCTTTGATATCCGGGTCAGCACCACGTTGCAGGAGAAATTTGGCCAACTCTTCATGACCGGCTGCTGAGGCAATCACCAGGGCAGAGCCCTCTTCTTCGGTTGCAAAATTGATATCTGCACCGGCATCCAGCAGGGTTCTGGTGGATGCCATATCGCCTTGCTGTGCGGCGAATAACAAGGCTGTAAAGCCGCCGGTATATTTTCTGAATCTTAAAGTATGGGCGAAATTCATGCCCATGGAACCCGGGGTCTCCACATGAAACGGTTCTGCCTCCGGTATCAATTTTGAAACAGCATGGATATTTGCACCGCGTTCTATCAATAGCGCAACCACCTCAGAATATTTCTCTGCGGCGGCCCACATCAAGGCCGTTTGTAGTTGGGTACTTTCAACGGCATTAACGTCTGCACCATTATCCAGCAGCGCCCTGACTGCCGCCAGTGTCCCGGTATTGGCACAGGTCATCAATGGTGTTTCACCGGTCCACTTGGCGTTGTTGGGATCGGCGCCTGCGCGTAGCAGCTTGGATACCATCTCAGCATCCTGGTTCATGCAGGCCAGGTGCAAAGGATTCACCCCGTATTCATTAGGTGCATTGATATCTGCACCATCTCCATAATTCACGAGCAGGTCAACTAGGTCATCATTATTGTGGTAGACCGCCCAGGCAATTGCAGAAGTGCCATCATTTTGTGCAGCGCTGACATTTCCACCATTGTCCAACAGGGAGCTTACCGCTTGGATATCCCCACGTTTGACTGCCCGGATGACCTCGGCGTTCATATCGGGGTCCATGGAAAAAACGCTAACAGGAATAAAAACAGACAGGAATATGAGCGTTATGGCTCCGGCGATAAAACATCTCATGTTCCTGTTAGTGATATCCATATTTTATTATAGATTTGTTAAGCGGTCAGCCCTTCAAGAATACCTGTTGCATCACTCTTTTCAGAAAGGTATTCCTCTGATGACACCTCGGCCATCTCCATGACTTTAAGGTGCAGGTTGGACACCGGATCACCTTTATAGCGGATATGTCTGCCACCCTTGAGGTTCTTTTCTCTGGCTCCGAATACTAACGTGGGAACATCGGTATGCAGGTGCAGGTTGCCATCACTATGTGCGCCGCCGGCGACGATAATGGTGTTGTCCAGCAATGAGCCATCACCATCGTCCGTCGCCTTCATCTTGCTGATGAAACGCGAGAGCAAATTAGACTGGTGTAGGTCAATTTTCTTCACCAGATCTATGGCTTCCTGTCTGCCTTTATGATGGGTTAGTGAGTGGTGACCATCTTTAGCCCCCAGTTCCAGGTAGTTCCTGTCACTACCTTCGTGCCCCAGCATGAAAGAAATGATACGGGTCATGTCGGTCTGGTAGGCGAGCACCATCATGTCAAACATCAGGTTTACATGATCTTCATAGAGGTTTGGAATACCGGCAGGGCGCATCATGTCGGAATCCAGATCCAGTGATTTTTCCTCTGTTACCTGTATGCCACGTTCTATGTCACGTACGGCATCGAAATATTCTTCGAGTTTATATTTGTCTGTTGTACCCACAGAGGCCATCAATCTTTCAACACCTGATCCTACTGAGTCCAGAATACTGCTTTTTGATTCCATACGTCTTTTCAGTGCCACGGGATCCAGGGTATCGGTATCACCAAACAGACGTTCAAAGACGTTCCTGGGGTTTACCTGTCTGGGTAACGGAGTGTTCTCCGTTCGCCAGGAAATGGTACTGGTGTAGTAACCTGGCAGGCCGTCAACCGCGCCACCTGCCCATTCCTGTGGGTCCACCCCCAGCTCCATGGAGGCCAGGGTGGTTTCCTTACCAAGCTGCTTGGCAATGATCTGGTCAACGGAAATACCTACGGTGTTGGTCCCCTTATCCGGGGTAATGCCGGTCATATATGATGCCGCCGGACCTGAATGGGGGCCCTTGCCGGCCACAACATCCAGTCCGCTCAGCACCAGCATGTCTTCCCGGTGTGGGGCAAAGGGTTGTAGGGTCCGGGTCAATAGATAATCGCTACCGGTCTTAGCGGGTATCCATTCCTCCATGATCCTGCCGGTAGGAAGATAGACATAGCCTATTCTGAAGGGACGTTGTCCGGTCCCGCCTGTCGCGGCAAGTGCCGGGACCATTGCATCCAGAAAGGGTAATGCTACGGTTGTACCTGCACCTTTCAAAAACGACCGTCTGGGCATCGCTTTTTTGAATATCATCATAGCGGGGTTCTCCTGTATTGGAATGGTGTGCTTTCAATAACACCCAGAATCAAAGACGTCCAGGTGTAATTTTCAGATTCTGTTTCTGCGATTATATCTCTTATCACCGGTTGATCATAATATTCAACCTTTCTGCCCAGGGCGTAGGTCATTAGTTTCAATACAACTGTATGAACAAATCGGTCAGAATGTTTCATAAGTTGATTTCTAAAGCCATTTACGTCTGAGAATTCCGAGTTATCAAACAATATACCGGATGAATCCACTTCTGCATTGGCATCTTCATAATGCGATCGGTAACTGCCGATTCCATCAAATACTTCCAGTGCCAGCCCAATGGGCTCCATCATTTTATGGCAATTGGCACAGACCGGATTTTGTCGATGGGCAATCATGGCCTCCTTCATAGTTAATGCCTTACCTTGTTCGTTTTTCACCTGCAGCTCCGGTTGAAAGGCATCTGCCGGTGCTGGCGGCGGGGCCATATCCACCATGTTTTCCAGTACCCACATGCCTCTGACCACAGGAGATGTACGGCTGTTAAACGAGGTCACCATTAGCAGGCCGGGTTTACCCAGCAGTCCGGCACGTTCCGGCCGGTTGATTTTTACCTTGCGGAATTTTTCCCCGTAAACGCCTTCGATGCCATAGTGTTTGGCAAGTCTTTCGTTTACAAAAGTGTAATCGGCATCGAGCATGTCTAGCACACTCTTGTCATTTTTTACCATGTATTCAAACCAGGTGGCGAGCTCCTGTTTCATGGCGGTCCTGAGTGCACCGTCAAATAATGGGAATAACGCCTTCTGTGGAGCGGCCAGGTCTATTTTGCGCAGTGCCAGCCATTGTTCACCGAAATTGTCTATGAATGTTTGCGTCCTGGGATCGGCCAGCATTCGGTTGACCTGTTTTTCCAATACCCCGAGTTTACGTAATTCCTTACGTTCTGCTATGGACAGTAACTCATCATCGGGGATACTACTCCAGAGGAAAAAAGCAAGGCGGGTTGCCAGGTCCAGATCTGATATGGGATAGACAGTTCCTGGTGTGGCGTCTTGCGGCGGTTGTTCAATTCGAAACAGAAATTCCGGTCCGGCCAGAATCCTTTGTAATGCCAGTTCAATACCCCTGTCAAATCCTGCCTCACTGCTGCCCTTGCGATACATGGCCATCATGTCTTCAAGTTCTGCATCTTTTATCGGCCGTCTGAACGCGCGGTGGGCAATGTTGGTGATAATCTGGTTAGCACAGGCATCCTGCCTTGAGGCCGTCCCCGGTTCGCAGATAAATATTTTTTCCCTGCTTGGCGTTGTCCCGGTTTCCGTCTCACCGAATGGACCTGTGATCACAACGCTGTCCAGCATTGCATCACCGCCCTTGTAATTAGCCATATTGAGGATCTTCAGGTCAGGTGTCAGATAGCCGGTTTTCTTGGCATTGGTATCCATGAATGTGACTGCCACCAGGTGTTCTCCAGCATTTACAGAAAACGCCACTTCCATATCTTTATCAGCAGAGAACTCATATCCGATCTGATCTGAGTCGCCTGCGAAATCCGGGTTCTGACTATGGGTGAACAGAGGACCGGACTTCCCATAGAACTCTCCCCCTACTTTGAACAGGTCAAGCCGCTCGTGATCGAGTCTGACATCTATCAGGTTTTCCTTGCGCATGCCGCGTATATATCCCTCAGCATTTCGCGATAATCTCAGTCGCAGGTTATACTCACCACTCATAGGAAAATAATGTTTGATTGCTATTCCTCCCCGGGAACCAAATGGCAGGTCATCGCTCATCCTATGATTTTGCAGAAATTCTTCTGATACCTCGTAGGTTTCACTTGCCGGCAGCATACTGGACGGACCAACTGCAAGGCGGCTGATTTTACTTGCTGCAAGGACATACTGTTCCATCAACAGTGGTGATACGGCGAGAACATCTGCAATATTGTCAAAACCTTCTGCTATATTATCAGGTGGTAAATAATTAGCGGGGTCAATCTCCAGTGCCAGCAGGTCACGTATGGCGTTGGCATATTCGGTGCGGTTGAGGCGGTGTATGGTGGGTCTGCCAGGGTTTAGATCCTCTCTAGCAAGGGTATCCAACTCACCTTGAAGGTATACCAGCATCTCCTGATATTCCAGTTCGCTGGGGCGCATGGGAAAACCCACCTGGGGCATGGCACGCAATGTGAGTTTAGTGACTACCTTTTCCCAAATTGCCGGCGCTTCGTTTATGGCATCTACATTAGTCCTGTCCAGCATCAGGTTTGCGGTTTTTAAACTTTCGTTGTGGCAGGCGACGCAATACTTATTTAGAAACTCACGAGGTTTGGAGAGATTGCTTTGTTCAGTTGATACAATCTGGGCATTAGCTGCGCCGAATAAAAACAGGCAGGTAAAAAAGATTACAACCCTATATAGGGACATTGGGCCAATCGTATTATTTGAGTATTTCTTCATGAATCCTTGTCCACCCCTAACGAAAATTACTGCGATTAATTCTGGCTAATTCAGAGATTTTATCCGCAACCATGCTGATTTACACATTAAAATTACACTTTTAGCACTATTCACAAACCATCGCAAGGTCCTAAAAAAGGATCAATATTGACAGCTATGACGGCAATTTTACTCAGCCAGGTAACAGTGAAAAATAATGAGAATGATTATTAATAAAAATTTATATTTATCAATTAGTTATGATAATACCAAGTCTGATTAATCTGTGTAATAATTAGCTGTTTACACAATTCTGTTAGCCAGGTGTATCTTTAATGGCATAAGCCATGAAAGATACTTAGAAGACGCAGTAGTAATCTGCGAAAATTGATAGCGGTAATATTGGAGGGGGATGTATTGTTTATTAAGCTAGCGGTCTTTAAAAACCACCTGATTTCTTTGTTTTTACTGTTGGGGATTTCCCTTTGGGGAATATCTGCCATTGCCCAACAACACACCGTGGATAATTACCGCAATATGCTCAATAAGTATTGCGTGGCATGCCACAACGAAAGTTTAAAAACCGCCAACCTGATGCTGGACAGGGCCAATATCCACAAGGTTAGTGAAGACCCGGCATTGTGGGAAAAGGTGGTTACTAAACTCACATTGCGGGCTATGCCCCAGGTGGGTTTTCCTGCCCGTCCAACGGAAGCAGAATATGAATCAATACTTACCTACTTAACTTCGGAACTGGATACCTTGGTGGAGAACAATCCCAATCCTGGAAGGACTACAGTCCATAGGCTGAACCGAACAGAATATACCAATGCCATTCGTGATTTGCTGGCGCTGGAGATAGACGGCACAAAATTATTGCCACCGGACAATGTGGACATGGGTTTCGATAATCTGGCAGACGCCCTGACCGTGTCACCTTTGTTGATGGAACAATATATGTTTGCTGCAAACCGGGTGGCCCAGCTTGCCGTTGGGCCTGATTCCATGCGGCCCGGTAGTGAAATGTTCAATATCCCGGAAGAATTGTTACAAACAAGAGTGACCACGGATGACTTGCCATTTGGCTCCAGAGGGGGGGATGTTTTCCAGCATTATTTTCCGCTGGATGGCGAATATACAATCCGTGCGAGGCTGACTCGAAATGACGAAGGCTATATTCGTGGGTTAAGACAGGAAAACTATTTGGATTTTCGTCTGGATAACAGGCGAATCGACCTGGTAAAGATCGGTGGTGAGACCCATGGCCGTTCAGGCCCATTGTTTACCAATAATGCCATCGTTGATTATGCAGGTGATCCCGATCAGATAGGTTACGAATTTTCTGCCGATAAGGACCTTGAGGTGCGGGTTAAAGTTGAGGCCGGTAATCACACAATCGGAGTTACTTTTCTGGAAGATTATGCCAAACAACCAGGTATCAATGTGCCAGAACTGACGGCCACTGATATAGCCAGCTACAAGGGCGGCAAACCTGCAATCTTGAATATCACTGTTACCGGGCCATTTAATGCCAGTGAGTCATCCAACACTCTCAGCCGCCAGAAGATCTTTATTTGCCAACCGGATAATGCCAATGATGAGGCTTGCCCGGAGAAGATACTGTCACGTCTGGCCCACCTGGCCTATCGCCGTCCGGTGACTGGCGAGGAAGTCCAGAGTCTGATGCGGCTATATCGTCAGGGTCGCGACCAGGACGGGTTTGAATCGGGCATCCAACTAGCGCTGCAAAGTATATTGGCGGGTCCGGAATTCCTGTTTCGGGCAGAGTCTGACCCGGCAGGCGCTGAGAAAGGCGATGTCCATCAGATTTCTGATCTGGAGCTGGCTTCGCGCTTGTCTTTCTTTTTGTGGAGCAGTATTCCAGATGAGGAGTTATTGACAGTTGCTGAGGGTGGCCAGTTGCGCAATTCAACCGTGCTCAAACAGCAGGTAGACAGGATGATTGCCGATCCAAAATTCAGCGCACTGCTGGACAATTTTGGGTCCCAGTGGTTGGCGATTAGAAACATCGATATTGCCGATCCACAATCAGCAATCTTTACCAGTTTTGATGGCGAATTACGTCATGCTATGAAGCAGGAGCTCGCCCTGTGGTTTGAAAGCATGGTACGTGAAGATCATGGGATACCGAAGATGTTGACCTCTGACTTTACATTCGTAAATCAACGCCTCGCAAAACACTATGACATTAAAGGCATCTACGGTGACCATTTCCGACGCGTGGACCTGGAAAACCCACTGCGCAGGGGGTTGCTTGGCAAGGCAGGTCTGTTGACAATAACCTCGTTTAATAATCGTACCTCGCCGGTTGTCAGGGGGTCCTGGGTCCTGACCAATATGTTTGATATGGCTCCACCGCCACCTCCGGCTGACGCCTTTGAACCTGAATTACAGGTGGAAAGCAAGGATGGCAGAAAATTGACCATGAAAGAGGCCATGATTGCCCATCGTCAAAATCCTGTATGTGCAAACTGTCACAAGATGATGGAACCCATTGGTCTGGCGCTTGAAAATTTTGATGGAATCGGCGCATACCGGGAAAGATATGAGGACGCTGATGCACAGGTGGACTCATCCGGGATCTTGTTTGATAACTCTGAATTCAGGGATTCTATGGAATTTCAGCAGAATATCCTCAGGTATTCAGACCGATTCGTCCACACCGTGGCCACAAAACTTATGATCTATGCACTGGGCAGGCCAGTACAGTATTTTGACCAGCCGGCCATCAGGAAAATCGTTGAAAATGCAGCACGAGACGATTTCAGCTGGTCATCTGTTATACTTGGTATTATCGAAAGCAAACCATTCCAATACAGGAGAATCTGATTATGCTTATTTTCAAGAAGTCGATTCCGCGCCGTACATTTCTACGTGGTACCGGGGTTGCAATGGCATTACCATTTCTCGATGCTATGGTACCGGCCATGGCCAATGAGATGGGTAAACAACCTCTGAGAATTGGATATCTCTATCTAAATACCGGTCGGATTCAGGATTCGTGGGTACCCAGTACCACTGGACCGGACTACGAAATGTCTCCCACCCTGGCCCCACTTGCCAAATACCGCAAGGACGTAACCGTCTTAAGCGGCCTGGATGTAGTCGCCGGCAAGGGTTCCCATTCCGGGCCTTGCGCCTCATTCATGACTGGTGTGACCGCCAATGGCTATGATAACAAAGGGGTGGCTGTTTCTGTGGATCAGATCATTGCCAAGCAGATCGGGGAAGAGACGCAACTTGCATCCATGGAACTGGGCGTAGATCCCCCGGAATGGGCATTTAACCGCGTTGATGGGTTGGCCGGGTACTACACCAGTACCATCTCCTGGCGTAATCCCAAGACGCCCTTGCCCAGGCAGATAAACCCGAGAAAGGTCTTTGAAAGATTATTCGGTGATACCGATACCCTCGATCCGGTCGCCATGCAACGCCGGTTGGCACGTAAGATCAGCGTACTGGATGAAGTCAGTGAGCGGGTAAAGCGAATGATGACCACTGTTAATGCCAGCGACCGTTACAAGCTGGAGGAATACCTGGATTCAGTCAGGGAGATTGAACGTAATATCGAAGTGGCTGAGAGCAAGACCGCAGAATCAGCTGATGATCTGGCTGCTATGGGGCTGGAAAGGCCTGTCGGTATTCCATCTTTATACGCAGACCATGTGAAATTGATGATGGACATGATGGTTTTGGCATATCAGACTGACATGACCAGAATGATTACCTTTATGTTTGGCCATGAAGGCAGTAATCGTAACTTTCTGGAACTGGGTGCCAAAGATGGCCACCATTCTTTAAGTCACCACAAGGGAAACCCTGCATCCATTGAGTTGATTAAGAAGATTGAATATCACCAGTCCGAGATGATCGCCTATTTTCTGGAGAAGATGACTTCCATTAAGGAAGGCGATTCCACATTACTGGACAACTCTGTGATTGTTGCTGGTGGTGCACACGGTGATGCCAACCTGCATATGCATACCAACGTGCCAGTGATGGTTATGGGTAATGCCCAGAACCGAATCAGAACGGGAACACATCTCAAGTATGAAGGAGACCCGGTATCCAATGTGCATGTGGCTGTCATGAATGTAGGTGACATCGATCCTGCTGAGTTCCTTACCGAAAGAAGTGATGCCACGGGGATCCTTAAGGGACTGGTGGTTTAGATTACGCGATTAAATGGGAATGCGGGAGGACTGATGAATCGGTTTATTCATGCCCTGTGGTTGTTATCTGTATTACTTGTCTGGGTCAATCCCGTTGTCGTGCTGGCAATGGGACATAATCTGAATGATGAGTTTTTGCAGGCGGTCCGAAGTGGTGATATCCGTCTGGTTCAGGACTTGCTGGATAAAGGCGCTGATATCAACGCCGCCAGGAATGACGGTACCACGGCTATTGCCTGGGCTGTATTTAACAATGATGAAGCCATGGTGGCATTATTGCTTCGTTCCGGTACAGACGGCCCCGACGTCAATGCCGCGAACGATAATGGCGTCACACCACTTCATCTTGGCTGTCTAAACCAGAATGGTGAAATTGTCTCAACACTACTGCAGGCAGGCGCCGAACCTAACTGGGCAAAATGGACTGGAGAAACTCCATTGATGACCTGTGCCAACACCGGGACCATCTCCGGCGTTTCTGCCCTGATAGATAATGGTGCGGACGTGAACGCCAGGGAAAATAACCGTGATCAGACGGCGCTGATGTGGGCCGCCGCAGAGGGCCATGGAGACGTAGTTGGGTTATTGATTGATCGTGGTGCCGATGTCCACACCAGGTCCAGGACCATACCTGAGCCGGCACCCTACCTCATACCTACCGAGAGTGTTATGGGTCAGAATTTTCCCACTACCACCCGGTTTCGCAAACACCATGGTAACTTCACCCCATTATTGTTTGCAGCACAATCTGGTGATGTTGATTCAGCAAGACAGCTTATAGATGCAGGCGTAGACATCAACGAGACAAATGGTGAGGACGGCAGTGCATTGGTGGTTGCTGCAGCTTCAGGTCATGAGGACCTGGGTATATTTCTGGTTGAACAGGGTGCAGATCCAAATATTGCCAATGCCTGGGGGCTGACCGCATTACACTATACCGTGCAAAAAGGTGTTCTTAATATGAGCAACTGGTTGCCGACGGGAACAGATGAACATGGCTGGGTACATAAACCACTGCACAGGTTAATGAAAGTACTGTTGGCTGCAGGAGGAGATCCCAATGTCCCCGTGACCTATACCTTGCCCTATCTGGATGATCCATTGCTTCGAGTCCATGATAATCAGTCACAGATTGATATTGTCGGTTCAACACCATTATTACTGGCTGCAGCTTCGGGTGATACCGAGTCTATTAAAATCATGGTGGACGCCGGTGCAGATATCCATGCCAAAACCATGGGTGGCGGAACCCTTTTTATGCTGGCGGCAGGTGGTGGTGCTGAGAAGAATGGTCGGGATGAACAACAGGCTATTGAAGCGGCAAAATATGTGTTGTCGCTCGGTGATATTGATATAAATGCCCAGCTTACAGACAACCGCGCCGTCAAGGGGCCGGGTGCAGGGAAACCGGATGGTCGCTCAATCTTACACTTTGTAACCACCCTGGGATGGAATGATATGTTGGCGTTTCTCATCGAGCAAGGTGCCGATATGGATGTCGAAGATCGTTACGGGATGACCCCCCTGATGATCGCCATGGGAGACCCGGAATCGAGGTACTATAGAAATGTCGGTGTGGGCCGTTACGATGACCGTTACCGCAGGACACGGGGCAAGGTCCAGGATGAGATGGTTGAATTACTTCTGGCCTCGGGCGCCAGGCCTTTTACCGGCGAGGTCATGATAAAACATTCTCTGGAATAATTAATTTTCCCATATAGATATTTCATGAAGTTAATCTACACAAAATGGGTATGGCAAAAGCCGTACCTTTTTTTTATCTAAAATAATAATAATAAAAACCTCGATATATTTCCGTTACAATAATGTTTATGACAAAATCTCTGGAAAATAATTTATCCAGCAAGGTTACGGGGGAATACACATGATGAATTTCACAGTGAAACAGCTATTATTGTTCACGCTATTTTTAATCTTTCATGTTACAAATTTACAGGCCCAGGGACCCACGTCTGAATTACCCCAGGTTACAGAAGAGGTGTTATTAAATCCGGATCCGGCGGACTGGTTGATGTTCAGTCGGACCTTTGACAGTCAACGCTTCAGTCCCCTTGACCAGATTAATAAAGACAATGTGAGCCAATTAAAACTGGTGTGGAGCCGCGGTATGTATCCCGGGACTCATCAGGAAAACATCCCGCTGGTTCACGAAGGGGTGATGTTTGTGGCTAATCCCGGCGGTATCGTCCAGGCCATTGATGCCACCAATGGCGACCTCATCTGGGAGTTTGTCCGCGAGATGCCCCTTGATGTCGAAGACTATATCGGTATCGAAAGGACGCGGACCATGTCACTTTACAAAGATAAATTGTTATATGCTACTCCCGACGGTTTTGTGCTTGCATTAGGGACAGACAGTGGTGAACTCCACTGGGAGACCCAGGCACACGACTATAAGCAGGGTATTGAACATACTACCGGGCCCATGGTCGCCAATGGAAAGATGATCACCGGGCGAAATTGCGATGATGGCCCTGATGTCAGGGAGACCTGTTTTATCGTTGCCCACGATGCCGAGACCGGTCAGGAGGTGTGGCGGTTTAATGTGGCAGCCGGTGATGGCGAACCGGGCAGTGAAACTTGGGCTGGCAAAGCCGATGGGAGCCGTGCCTGTGCCCCCTGGGGAATGCCCGCCAGTTATGACCCCCGAACCAAACTGGTGTTCTGGGGGGTGGCTAACCCCACACCACATACTCGCTACAAGCGCCATGATGGTAATCCCTTTGCAGTACCCCTGATCGCACCGGCGGAGCTTTACTGCAACTCCACCATCGCCTTGCATGTGGATACCGGAGAACTTGCCTGGTATCACCAGCATATCCCTGGCGATGACTGGGATGCTGACTGGACCCAGGAAAGGGTGCTGGTTACATCCAGGTTTAATCCTGATCCTGCCGAGGTAGACTGGATTAATCCAAACGTGACGCGCGGTGAGGTAAGAAACATGGTGCTTACCGTTGGCGAACCGGGCGGTTTGACTGTGCTGGACAGGGACACTGGTGAATTTTTATGGGCCATCCCGTTCCCCTTTGATACACCGGCATTTCATGTTGCAGATATAGACGTGGAAACCGGCAGGACCATTATCAGCCGGGACATGGTCATGTCTAAGGAAGATGATTTTCATGAACTCATCTGCTTTGCCAATACCAAGGGATATTTTCCCATGGCCTACCACCCTGGTGAAAATGCCATGTACATTCCCTATCATGATGTGTGCAATAGTCGCACCGCGGCATTTAATACTCGCAATGGTCATATTCGGGATACCTTTATAAGACACGGCGCAGATCCTGATCACTATGTGGGCATAGCCAAGGTCAATATGGAAACGGGTCAAAAGGAAGTCTTTCACAGCCAGAGTTTCCCCAGTAACGGTGCGGTACTGGCAACGGCCGGTGATTTAATCTTCTGGGGAGACATGAACCGCCGAATCATGGCCTTTGATGCAGGCAATGGCGATAAACTCTGGGAGGCGATACTGGGTGGTATAATCCAGAACAGTACTATCACTTTCGCGGTTGATGGCAAGCAGTACTTTGCCGTAATGACCGGTGACGGTGCAGCCCATACCAGCGGCAAACTGGCACTGGCCCCTAATCTTAAAACCGTGCGTATGCATAATGCGATTTATGTATTCGCATTACCTGAATAATTTGGATTGATAATGATGAAAATAAATAATAAGAGATTCCTGTTTACACTGGTTATAGTTTCAACTGTATTTGTACTGTCAGCCTGTGCCACCACGGCACAGGAGGAATCACCAGCAGGTGTACTGCAGGGTGTGTATACCACTGAGCAGGCGCAAAGCGGCAGGAGTACGTTTAATAATGTTTGCCGTACCTGTCATATACCAAGGGACTTTCGGACTATTTTTAAACAGTCGGACGACACCGAAGCATTGCTCAACGATTATTTCGACTTAATCAGTACCACCATGCCCCAGGATTCCCCGGGAAGCCTGTCGACTGAAAATTATTTGAATATCATATCCTACCTGCTTTCCCTGAACGGTTTTTCTCCTGCGGATGAAGGAAATTAATGTTGTAGCCAAATCATTCTATCCGGAGAAGTAATGACCAAGAGGTTTATCTAACGGCAATCTGCCAGGGGTATTGATGTATTTTAAAAGCACATTAGTTAGTCTGGCCTGGTTATGTCTGTTGAACTTGCCGGTACTGGCCCAGGAATCAGATAGCGATTCACAGACCAGTGAGAATGTTGCCTATCAGCCTGATTTTTTCCAACGCTATCAGGTCAATACCGCACTGGAGATGGTTAATCGGGTACCCGGTTTCTCACTCGATGATGGGGGTGACATGCGAGGCTTTGGGACCTCTGTTGGCAATGTCCTTATCAACGATAAGCGTCCCAGCACCAAAGGGGATGCCCCTTCTGCCATTCTTGCACGAATTTCGGCAGACCAGGTGGAGAAGATTGAATTAATCCGGGTCAAGGTGAGGGACATCGATCTGCAAGGGCATATTGAAGTAGTCAATGTGGTCCTGAACGCAGATTCACCCGCAATCTATCGTTGGGAACTGCACTGGCGGGAAACAGTTGGTACCGGAAGTTCTCCTGGTGGCAGTATTTCACTTTCTGATAACTGGAATGATATCGAGTTTAATGTCGGTGTGGACGCCCGTTGGGCCAAATTTGGTGATCCGGGTACGGTCAGTACCTTCAATGGAAATGGTGAACTGACAGAAATCAGGACCAATGTGGACGATGGATCCGGGCCGAATGCAAATACCTATCTGAATGCCTCAACCTGGTTGGGAGCTACCTTTGTTCAGTTTAATTCCCGGGCCGGCATCGAGAACAGGGACATCTTTTTCTATTTTGATAATTTTCCACAGTTACCCGGTGAAGAACTAAACAGTGAAATAATAACTACACTACGCAGGAATACCCGTCTGGAATTAGGGTTAGATGCGGAGCGCGAATTAACCACGAATCTTACAGGCAAGGCTATTGTCCTCTATTCTCTTTTAGATGGTGATCCTCAACAGTCACAGGAAGACCTTGACTCAAGTGGTAATCGTACCCGCCTGCAACTGGAAGATGAAAAGTTTACAGACTATGAATTAATAACCCGCCTGGAAACAGATTGGAGTGGGTTTGCAGGTCATGCTGTACAGGCAGATGTGGAGCGTGCATTTAATGTACTGGATAATGAACAAATATTAACTGACGATACTGGAGCAGGACCCGTTGTGATCGATGTGACTGGCGGTAATACCAGGGTCGAAGAAGAGCGATGGAACCTTCAACTCCAGGATTCATGGTCATTGGGTAATTTTGATTTTGATACGGGTATAGGCTGGGAACATTCAACCATTACCCAGACGGGTGATGCTAACCAGGAACGGAGTTTTTCTTTCATTAAGCCAAGGGCAATTATTACCTACTCAGCCAGGCAGGGTGTCCAGACCAGAATGCGGTTTGAACGGGAGGTGGCCCAACTGGACTTTACTGATTTTGTCAGTGCCTCTGTATTTGAAGATGATGATGTTATTCTTGGTAATCCAGACTTGCATCCTGACAGCACCTGGGTAACTGAACTCAGTCATGAAATACGCTTTGCCGATATCGGGGTCTTCAAGCTCACAGGGTTTCACCACTGGATTGATGATGTGCTTGACCTGTTGCCAATTACGGCAACGCGAGAAGCACCGGGCAATATTGGTGCTGGCAGGCGTTGGGGGGCGATTGCCGAGACTACCTGGCCGTTGGATAGTATTGGCATAGACCATGGCCAGTTAACCGTTAACCTCAGGTGGCAGGATTCGACCGTTGTGGACCCGGTCACTGGGGAAAACCGGAATTTATCAGGTGAGGGTGGCTTCAGGGGGGATGTGATATTTCGTAATGAAAACCGCTATGCATTCGACATTGACTTTCGCCAGGACATTGAACAGGCCCAGATCTCCTGGGGATTGGGACTGGCCGAGCGTGGTCGCCGTGTCGTGTATGAGGCTAATGAACTGGACATTCATAATGAGGGTTTTGACCTTTCTGCCTTTATTGAGACTTCTCGATGGTTTGGTGTAAAGCTCAGTCTGGAGGCAACAAACTTGCTCGACTATACCGTCACGCGAGAGCGCACCATATATGTGGGGCAGCGTTCATTGACCCCGTTGCGACGCAGAGAATCTCGCATAGGTGACAGTGGACAACGGATTTTTTTCCGTGCCACGGGTTCGTTCTGACTTTTTCAGGCTGATTATCGTTGGGACAGGCTGTTTTTCCTTTTCTGTAAATTTACGGCTAAAACTGGCTATAATGATATCTAGAGCATGCAGGATGCTTGCTAATAACTAATTATCAAATTCCCGGGGGAAAATATGCGAAGAATAAAATTTCTACAGATCACATTCATCACCTGCCTGGCTATGCTCGTTGGTCATTTACCCGCCCAGCAGGTGCCAGAGCAGGCGGTGGTCTGGCCAGACACCATCTATACCAACACCATTGTTGTCACTCTGGATGAGCACGCCATGAATGATGACCCCGGGACCATTGCCCAGGCCATCGCAGTCAATGATGAAGTCATTCAAGCCATAGGCACAACAGAAGAAATGATGCAACTGCGCGGCCCGGATACCACAGTGATCGATCTCGGCGGCAAGATGATGATACCGGGTTTCATTGAAAGCCATACACACCCGTTTGGTACGTTTGAGCAATACCTGCCAGAACGGGAGCTGGCACTTCCCCATGTGACACTGGGCGTGCAGGTAGAAGCCACCCCTGAAGAAACTGCGGACAAGATTGCCCAATACGTTTCGGAGGTAGAGATTAAACCTGGAGAGTGGGTACTGGTGCAGATGATTCCCAATCCTGAGAAAGGTATTCCTACCGTGTGGGACATCGCCGAGGGCTGGATCGGCACTATCAAGGAAGCAGACCAGACTTTTACCCGGCAGATGATGAACGAGATCTTCCCCAATAATCCTGCAAATGCAGGAATTAGGAATGTGGATGCCCTGGACGGCCAAATACTTCGCCATATTTCCATCGAAGAGGTGGAGACATTACGCGAAGCGGAGCCTACCGCTTATGAATATTATGGTGTTGTTGAAGACCACGATACTCTGGTGGCTGATGTAGTGGCACACCAGCGACGTGCCCTAAAAGGCCTCATTGGCAGCCATGCCTATATAGTATTTAACGATCTGGGCTGGGCGGAGTCTGACAGGTACTTTCCCGGTCTTGAAGAAACAGTGACCGGCATCCGGCCGGATTTGGAAAATGCCGGAGGCAGGGCATTGTTAGGAACAGGAGAAAAGCGTTTCTGGCATGATCGGGTTTTGCGTAAGCCCTATCCCACACCCGTTTATGCCGAGGCAGTAAAAAAAGGGTTTGAATACATGGCCCGCTCGGGGATCACGGCATTTGGATCCCGGGTCAATTTTTCCTACCAGTTAAGCGCATACCATTACCTGTTAAGACGGGACGGGCGTCTGCCCATTCGTCATGCCTATTCCTATGAGATGCACCGCCATGAACTACAGCGACCAAAATTTATAGAGGATGTTTATTCCTTTATGGGAGCGCACTGGTCCGCCGGGCCCCGCAGTGGAAACCGCTGGTTGTGGGTCCACGGCATTGGCTCTGAAGGTGCCTGGGACACCCCGGAGATTGCCTGCCTGGGCCCGGACCTGCCAGGACTGCCTGACGTGGCCGAGGAGGCCAAGTCCCGGGAACGTTGCGGCTTTCTGGAAGATGGCCAGCGCACACCTGAAATCAACGGTATGCACAAGGCACTGATGAATGGCTGGCGTATTGCCGGTCTGCATGGCGTGGGAAGCCATGGCATGCGCCAGTTTGTTGGTTACCTGGATGAGGCCGTGGCCCAAGGGCCGGTGACCGAAGAGATGATCCGCGAAATGCGTATCCTCATGGCCCACGGTACCATGGTGGGCAAGGAGCCGGACGTGATTGCCGGTCTAAAGCGTTATAACATCATCATCCCTATGCAGATCCGTCGCGCATTGACCTCAGAACCCAATGTGATCGATACCTTCTATGGCCCCGAGGGTTATGAATTCCTGGCCCCCATGAAGAGTCTCATTGATGCCGGTGTTCGGGTAGCGGCCGAGACCCACAGTGCCGGTCCACCGGATCTGTTATTCCGCCATATGCCGCTTTTTACC
>JAURPG010000026.1 GCA_030835405.1 Gammaproteobacteria bacterium
CGTGATTAAATACGAAACACTACAGCAGAGGAGGAAGGAAAATTTAATACTATGTATAAATTAGTGAAACATGACTATAATATGTGAAAGTCTCTCTTAACTTTTAGACCTTTGTGTTCCATATCTTCTGACGACTTACAGTAGAATATATTTTAAACCCATTAACCCAGTAGACTTTATAAATGACATAAAAATTATACTAGAGCAATATGCAGCTAAGAATATCGGCATAAAAAATAATGAATTAGGAATAGATATTGATCGTCAGCTAATTTCACAACATATAAAAACTATCGGAATAGATGAATACAAATTAATTCTGAAATCATATGAAAAAGAGGTGCAAGGATATTTTTCCTCTTTAAATAACAATGATATTCAAGATATTAATTCAATTAATATGATAATGCATAAATTCAAAGGTACATCATCTACAATTGGTGTTATAGGTCTAGAAAATATTTTAAAAGATGTGAATATAAATGATATTTTAGAAGATAAAGAATTAATAAAATATCTAGAAAAATCACATAAAATATCAATTGGATTAATAGATGACTATTTAAAATCGTTCAGTAGGTATGGATAATGATAGATCTTGAAAATTTACCAGAAGACATAATTTCTGTATTAAAAACTAATTTTGGTGATGATTTTTCAGAAATCGATATACCACCCAGTGCTTTTAAAGCAATGGGTGGTGTTTTGCATCAATACAATCTACTTGATAAAACACTTGTAATGAAATTTCCAGTAAAAGAATCATTTCTAAATCAATTTCGTAATATGAATGGGGGAATGATTGCTTCCGCAATTGATAATACTTTCGGGCCATTAAGTATGTTAGTTGCCCCTCCAAATTTCACTAGACAATTAGAAGTTAAATTTAGAAAACCAATTCCAGAGTCGCTTGATTATATTTTTGTTCATGCTTATATAAATGAACGTAAAAAGAGACAATTAATTTTATCAGCAAAAGTTTCAGACGAGTTAGGTTGCGTATATGCAACCGCAAATGCAACACATTGGATCATATCTTAAATTGTAAACTGCCTAAGTTTGTATTAACTTATAGTGAATGATTTTATCGTTTTATTATATTGGCGATAAAGTTGCGATGTTATTTAAATTAATATTTAGAGGAAGAGAATATGTTAGAAGCATACAAATTAACTCATGGTGCTCAAATAAGAAACTTAAAGCAAATATCATTAGATGTCGATCCCAATTATGGTTTAGTTTGGTTATATTTAAAACCAACGCCAAGGCCTTGTTTTAATCCAGACTTAGTTGAAGAAGTTAGAGCAGTTCAAAGAATACTAGAATCTAATAATGGTCAAATACCATGGAAAGGAAGCATGGTTAAAATTAATTATTTTGTCCTTGATTCATCTCTAGAAAATATATTTAGCATGGGAGGAGATCTAAGTTTATTTAGACAATTTATAACTAACAAAGATAAAGAAGGGTTTTTGAAATATATAAAAGTATGTATTGAAACAATTCATGGTTTTCATGTTGGCTGTAGATTTCCTATTATAACTATTGCATGTGTCCGTGGCGACGCTATGGGTGGAGGGTTTGAAGTTGCATTGAGCTGCCAAGTATTAATAGCCGAGAAAAATATAGAAATGGGATTTCCTGAGGTTTTATTTAACTTATTTCCAGGCATGGGTGGTTATCACTTCTTATCTCAAAGAATACCAGTAAAGCAAGTGGAAAGAATGATGTTAAATGGTAAGAAATATAAAACTAACGAATTATATGACATGGGTGTTATTGATAAATTGGCAGATGAAGGATGTGGGCGTGAGGCGGTATATTCATATATTAAAGAAGCAACAAAATATCGAAATTCATTCCATGCATTAAAAAATGTTAGAGAAAAAGTACATCCTATAATTCATGATGAATTATTAGAGGTATGTAAACATTTTGTGGATGTTGCTATGAACATAAGCGAAAGAGATCTTAAGTTAATGAACAGGTTAGTTAAGGCTCAAGACAGGATGATGAATAGAAAAGTACTGCCTGAAATGAAAACAAAGCTAGCTAGCTGATAATTTTATTTCAATGCGGAAATTTCAAGGTTATCTAAATAGGAATTTAAGGCTAACGTGGTCTGGTCATGCAGATTCATTAATGTGCTGGATTGTATAGATATCGAGTCATAGTTGCTGCTGAGGGATTGTTTATAGATACTTGCTGCCATTTTACCTAATTCGGTAGCCCCTATACTTTGAGCACTACCTATCAAGGCATGTGCATATTCGGCAAGATCATGATAGTTGTTATTATTGTGAGATATAATAATAGAATTTATTAATTTCTTGCTATCAACAAGAAATACCTGGGTGAGCTCATGCATGAATTTCTTGCTATCTCCTAAAAGTGCGAGATTATCTAATGTTGCAACATCAATAACATCAGCATCATCCTTGTGTTGTGGGTGTACAAGTTTCAGGCTGGGTTTATTAATGGAAGATCTAGTGTTCACTTCATCTAAATTGATGAATGAGTAAGCTGTATCAAGAAGCTTCTCCCTTTTTATGGGCTTGGTCAAGTATGCATCTATACCTAAATCACAACATGCCTGTTCAGCATCTTTAGTTGCATCTGCAGTCAGCATGATTATTGGTATTTGTTTTGAACTCGGCGTCATAAATTTATATAGTTTTATGGTTTCAGGACCATCCATATCAGGCATGTGCATATCTAAAATCATGATGTCGTAATCAGTTTCTTCAATAGCATCCAGTACAAGTTCCCCATTCTCGAACACATCGGCGCGGTGTCCAGCAGACTCTATATATCGCTTGATAACTTTTTGGTTGGTAATATTATCTTCACCAATAATAAATTTGAGTTGAACACCGTTTAATATTTCGGCATTCGCATCAGAACTATCTTTTTGCTTTAATCTTGCATTGTGAAAAGAAAATAAATGGTTTAGTTGTATATGGTTTACTGGGGATTCCAGGCTCGAGAAATACCAGGTGTTTGATATATCCTCACAGGCATCATCATTATTTAATAGAACTATGCATGTTTCAGATGAATCTGTGATCTCATGTATTTCATTTGCAAACGATTTGAAAGATTCACCAACACCATTTTTATCAACGACAATAAAATCATATGCTTTATTATCGTTGAAGTCCTTAATGATTGATTTTGAATCAGGTGCTGTAATTGCATGCTCCCAGAAGATATCATTTTTGTCGAGAAAATTAACTAACCTGGAATGGTTATCACCATAGGTGGAAACTAGCAATACCTTTAAACCAGAAAAGCTCTGATTATTATCAGGAGTATGGTTAAAATCCAATTCAAACCAAAAATTACTTCCATCACCTAATTGGCTTATTACTCCAATATCACCACCCATCATTTCAATAATGTTTTTTGCAATTGATGCACCTAGCCCGGTTCCACCGTAGTTTGAAGAGATGCTCTCATCTGCTTGAATAAACTTGTCGAAAATGGTTGATTGAGCATCATCTGCAATACCAATTCCAGTATCTTTGATTTCGTATCGTAAACGGGATTGTCGGCCTGTTGTATGTATACATTTTACAGATATATCAATATCACCAATTTTTGTGAATTTAATTGAATTTCCAATTAGGTTTATCAGTACCTGTTGTAAAAGCTTTTCATCGCCGATTATATTTCCGTTGATATCAGATGACATATGTAGCCTGCAGTTCAGTCCTGTCTTTTCTGCCAGGGGTTGCATAGTGTCAAGGGTTGTGGATAGTAGGGAGAATAAACTGAACTGGTTATGTCTAATTTCAGCCTTTCCTGTTTCGATCTTGGAAATATCAAGGATGTCATCAATTAAATTCAGGAGTGCTTTAGCAGATGATTGTATGGTCTTGACATAGTCATTTTGCTGTTTATCAAGTGACGTGGTTTCAAGAAGGTCACTCATTCCAATGACGCCATTTAGAGGTGTGCGAATTTCATGACTCATATTCGCCAAAAAAGATGATTTAGCATTATTTGCGCTCTTAGCATTTTCAACTGCAGACTCTAATCTTTTTTGTAAAACGCCTATATAAACTGGGAGGACTATCATCGCAAGTAATATGGCAAAACTTGCATAAATATGTTCATTCCAAAAAGGACTAATATTAATTACTAATAAGAATCCAAAAATTGTAAATAAAGTATTTATGAATAAATACTTAGTACCAAAGCGCAGGCCATTACCAAGTATTATCCAGAAATAAATTACAATATAAGGCGCACCTGCTTCATCTGATAAAGCAAGTGCATATGTAGCAGTACCAACGCCTGTTAATATAGCCAAGAAAAAACGAATTTCGTTGAATTCTCTTTTTATATATGACCAATAAATAAATAATAAACAGCATGGAATTGTTGCTAAAAAGATATTGACTACCGCTTCATCTATTGAGTTATTTGCATTTTGAAATTTTGCATAAGCGATGCAAGACAAACAGGCAATTAATCTAATAATTGATTGTTCAAATTCCTTCCCTATACTTAGAATATTATTATTTAATTTGTGAAAACCATTCATAGTAAATAACTTAAAATTTTTCTTTAGTATTGAGAGAGTCGATATTTTTGATTAATGCTATTACACACTCTTTATCAAAAGACTTATCTATCTCATCCTTAATAATTCTTATTGCTTCTTCAGTTGAGTTTAGCGGCCTATGATTTCTTTTGCTGGTCATTGCATTAAATGCGTCTGCTACTGATGCAATCCTGGCTTCAATTGGAATTTGATTGCCTTTTAGTTTGTTAGGGTAGCCTGTGCCATCTATTTTTTCATGATGATTTAGTGCAATATTTGCAGCAAGATCTAATACTGGAGAATTTCCTAGTTTTAGTAATTCATATCCGTAGGTTGTATGTTGTTTGACCATTTCGAATTCGTCTTTTGACAATTCGCCAGATTTTAATAACAGATATGAGGGTAGTTTAACCTCACCAATATCGTGAAGTGGCGCGGCTATTTCTATATCATTGCAAAACTTTTGATTCATCCCCATTTCTTTGGCAATTAGCATTGATATCATGCCCATTCTCAGTTGACTGAAACCTTCATGATCGCCCTTTATATCAATTAGTTTGTTGATAATTGAAAGGGCACCTTTTTCTCGCTGATGAATGGTCTCATTTGAATTGAAGACAACCTTTTCCAGTGTTTCGGCACGTTCCTTGATGATTTTTTGTTGTCTGCGTAATGTGAGTAGATTGCGGCACCTGACTTTACATTCATAATGGTCAATGGGTTTAGTCAAAAAATCTGTAGCGCCGGCTCCCAATGCTTCGTACATCACAGATTTATCATCAATTATTGTGAATACAATTATTGGCACATCCATGCATTCCGGGATGTTTCTAACCCGTTGTGTGAATTCAACGCCATTCATCTTTGGCATTCTGTAGTCAACAACAATCAAGTCAGGTGGTGAATGGCATGTAGCTTCAAGGGCATCTTGAGGTGCGTTAAATGCAGACACCTTAATATTATCACCAATACCCTTGATGATATTTTTCATAATGACCCGGCTGGTCAATTGATCATCTACAACATAAACATTAGCCGTAATTGGAAAATTCTTAGCATCTTTAAATAATACTGTAGCCATAATATATATTTTTTATCATCCATGAGCCTTTTAGAATTATTATTTTTAATAATAGTAGCATATAGTAAAGAATGCAGTCTTTTTATTCCCGTTTTAAAAGAACATATACTGCACCTGTTCCACCATCAGATACAGGGCATGAACAATAAGCTAATACATGAGTATTTTCCTGTAACCATACAGGGATATACTGTTTGATCACAGGCGTTGCGTGTTGTGAACCATAGCCTTTCCCATGAATAATCCTCACACAACCCGGAGCATTAAATTGATTGATTTGACTAAAAAAAAGATCAAGGGATACTTTTGCTTGATGAATTGTATGACCATGTAGATCCAGTTCAGCAATTACTGGTACTTGTCCTTTTTTGAGTCTTTTAAATATTCTGTTTTGAATGCCATCGCGTTTGAACATCAGGATATCAGTTGGCCCTATCGTAGATGCATTTTCCGGGAGTATGGCATCGAAATATTGGTTAAGCCTGTTTTCGGGTAGATCATTTGATGCCGAATATTTTTTCTTTTTCCTTGGCTTTGACATCAGGACCTTGTCCTGTGGAATGGGTTGCACTTTACCAACAGAACTTCTGAACAATTCTATATCATCTTTATGTATTCGCTGTTTCATGTGCTACCCAATTGATGAACCAGGTTATAGGGTAACTAAATATGATTAAATTTTCAGTGAGAAGACGGCTGAATTTCCGAAATAAAGAATTTTTTCACATTTTTTGCCCATGGAAGGCGCAATGTCATTAATACTGAAAATATCAGTGCAAATGTAATTGGCAGGGTGGTATCGGCTTTAACCAACCATAAATAGTGAAGAATAGCCAGTGTGGTGATCACGTAGATCAATTTGTGTAAACGTTGCCAGTTACTTCCGAGGCGCGATATCATTTTTTTTGTTGATGTAACCGCAAGAGGTATGAGCAAGACGAATGCCGTAAAACCTACTGTGATATATGGCCTGTCAATGATATCTTCAATAATGGCATTAAAATCAAAGTACTGATCTAGTACAAAGTAGGTAAGAAAATGCAGGCAGGCATAAAAAAAAGCAAATAGTCCAAGCATTCTTCTAAAACATGTAAAGATGAGCTTCCCCGTCAAATTCCTCAGAGGGGTTATTGAAAGAGTAATTAATAAAAAATAGAGGGTCCAGTCACCTGTGTAATGGGTAATATACTCAATCGGATTGGCAGTTAGATTATCCCTAAAACCATTGTAGATCAGAACACCAAAGGGTATTAAAGAAACGCTGAATAAAAGCGGTTTATATAGTTTCTGCATAAATGATAGATCAGTGATATTTAAGCAGATTCATCCCCTCGTACATGGAAGCGACCTGGTCGGCATACCCATTAAACATCAGTGTATCCCTCTTTAAAAATTCACCAATCCTGCGTTCTTTCTTTTGACTCCATCGTGGGTGGTTTCTATTTGGATTAACATTAGAATAGAAACCATATTCTTTGGGTGCAGAATCATTCCAGGAAGTACGAGGTTCATCTTCAACAAAACTTATTTTCACTATAGACTTGATGCTTTTATATCCGTATTTCCAGGGTACTACCAGGCGTATTGGTGCGCCACTTTGATTTAATAACTCTTCACCGTATATTCCCACGGCAAGAATGGTTAAAGGATTCATCGCTTCATCTATCCTAAGTCCTTCCCTGTATGGCCACTGAAGAACACGTGAACGTTGACCAGGCATTTCATCTGGCCTGAACACGGTAGTGAATGCCACATATTTTGCATTTGAGGAGGGTTCAAAGCGTTTTAAAACATTGCCAAGCGGAATACCAACCCACGGTACCACCATAGACCAGGCTTCAACGCAGCGGAGCCTGTAAATTCTTTCTTCCAGGCGATGAGGCTTAATTAAATCTTCCAGACCGATTTCTCCTGGCTTGTTACATTCACCATCAACCGTTATTGACCAGGGTTTAGGATTAAACCCCCCGGAATATTTCACCGGGTCTTCTTTTGCAGTGCCAAATTCATAGAAATTATTGTAAGTGGTAATATCTTCGAAATCTGTGAGCTCTTCTTCCAGTGTGGAATAGCGGCTTTTGCGGATATCATTCAGTGTCGCGGCATTGGTATTTCCAGCGAGTAAGAGTCCAGAACCGACTATCCCGGTATTAATGGAGGTTTTCAAAAATTTTCTGCGTGATAAATAGGTCGATTTGCTGGTGATCTCTGAAGATTTAATATCAGATGGTGTTTTTATAAGCATGCCTGGTTACCTTTATGTATTACTTGTAGTTTGATTCAGTTAAATAATAAAGTAAGTTACATTAATAAAACCTATCAGGTTAATATAATTTTTCTAAATCCATTCCGGAATATAAAGAAGCAACCTGATCAGCATACCCATTAAACATAAGAGTGTCCTGTTTAAAAAATTTACCAATCCGGCGTTCCCTTGCCTGGCTCCATCGCGGGTGTCTGACCTGGGGGTTAACATTGGCATAAAAACCAAATTCATCCGGGGCAAATTTATTGAATGTATTTGGTGGCATATCCCTGACAAAATTTATATTTACAATAGATTTGATACTTTTAAATCCGTATTTCCAGGGCACTACTAACCGAATCGGGGCACCATTCTGATTCAGTAATTCTTCTCCATATAGTCCCGTGGCAAAAATTGTTAGTGGATGCATGGCCTCGTCAATTCTAAGGCCTTCAACAAATGGAAATTCATACGCTACCTTGCCGATCCCTGGCATCACATCAGGTTGATAGGGTGCTGTAAATGCAACATATTTTGCATTGGAATTGGGATTAAATTTCTTGAGAATGTCGGAAAGGGGGATTCCAATCCATGGTATGACCATAGACCATGCCTCAACACATCTTAACCGATAGATACGTTCCTCCAGTTGATGGGGATTGATGATATCTTCCAGGTCATACTCACCAGGATTATCGCATTCACCTTCAACTTTTATTTTCCACGGACTGGTTTGAAAATCACCTGAATAGGCAGCCGGGTCTTCCTTATCCAGGCCAAACTCCGCAAAGTTGTTATAACTTATAATGGATGAATATTTGGTGAGTTCTTCATCAGTGGAAAAGTCTGTGTTTTTGATGAAATTTTCAATTTTTTCTGCAGCCAGAACCTTACCGCTTTTTAACAGGGAAGCATGTAAAATATATAATGATAAAATCTTGCTGCTGGACAATGATATAAATTTTCGACGAGACAGGTAATCCGCTTTGGACGTAATCTCAGATGGTTTTATATCTCTAGCTTGTTTTATAAGCATTGCGGCCTCCAGAACTTTAGATTACAGATCTTTACCACAGTTCACTATTTTAGTGAGTTACGCATAATTACCAAATCTTGTCGTCCGATTCCTTTATCCACAAAATCCAGGATCTCAAAATAGGCCGACCACTTGTCCATTACATAATCTTTCCGATGTTTCGTCAAACGGTAATAGCCATCATCAAGAAAGTGTTTAAAAAACATCCATCTGTCGCCTTCGCGGTCAGCAATACCTGATTCAGATAAGGGGTTTGCAAGGGAGGGATCAGTTGTCGTTTCTCCATGAACTGTCACCGCGACAATGCCATTCTTTTTGGATATTCGCTTAAGTTCATCCAGCCATAAAAACTGGGTCTGTTCCGTTAAATGTGTAAAGACAGATATTCCATAAATCAAATCAAACTGGTTTTCAGTATATGGTGTTGGGGGATAGGGCGAAATTTTATCAAATGACATGTCAGGAAAGTTTTCTTTTAGCCACTTGATAGCGTCTGGATCAATGTCACAGCCATATAGCCTGGTGGACGGTGCAATTTCAGGGAAGTTACGAATTAATCGCCCACAGCCGCAACCCCAGTCTAGTATTGACTGGCAGTCTTCCAGTTTAAGATATTTTTTTAATTGATTTCGCAGGCGCCGAGAGACTCTTTCACCGGTTATCAGGTAAATATGTCTACTGGCCTCTCCTACACGTAATCGCAGGGACGCAGGCGGAATGGGCAGGTGTCCGGTTTTATATCCGCTCAGGTCTTTATCTGGCGAGAATAATGGAAATTTATCTATGAAACCTTCCCAGGCCTTCCACCTTGCCATTTTCAGCGTAAGTAAAATCTGTTGCCAGTTCTTCATTTGCGGGAGATTACAACATCTGTGTCTTATTTGGAATGTATATGCAAAGTTTGCTAAAACAATAATGCTTTGCCGGGCATATTTTCTATTTACAACCGGCTATCTCTAATATAGCTAAACTAAGTATTGAGGCTAAGGTTTAGCATATGTTCTCCTTTTTATTAATCAGGCAATATAGCAAGTATAGTAATGTATTCTTTAATAATAAATTTCACATAAGCTTCACCTGTAATGATGAAAATTAATATATCAATCATAATTTAATATTCTAAGAATGGCCGGATTATGAAACAGATTAATCTTATATTGGCAATAATGTCGTTGTTACTGGTGTCATGCACTTCAAATCCGCATTATGATGCAAGTAAGGCACACCATACTGAATCGGGTTTTCGAAATATATACTATGAGCCCGAGCAGAGAGGGTTTTTTGCATTTTTGAAATGGCGCTGGGAAAGAAGGTCCAAAAATATTCTCGGGCCTGATGAATATACTTTTTCAATCGATGATTCCGCTCACCAGTACGTAAGGCAAAATGTATCAATGCCGACACTCACCTGGATAGGTCATGCAACATTTTTAATTCAATTAAATGGTTTAAATATACTGACCGATCCACACTTTTCTGAACGTGCATCTCCACTGAGTTGGGCAGGGCCACTACGAGTTGTGCCCCCGGCCATGGAAATAAATGATTTGCCGGATATTGATGTCGTTATTATCTCTCATGACCATTATGATTCACTTGATATCGATTCGATAATTGCATTATCGAATCATAATAAACAACGAGAGATTAATTTTATTGTGCCCCTGGGAACGAAGTCATGGTTTGATTCGCTGGATATCGATTCAAAAGTTATTGAACTGGATTGGGGGGAAGGACATAACATACAAGATACCCGTTTTATTGCTGAACCAAGTCAACACTGGGGCAAACGTAGCTTGTTTGATGCCTACAAAAGACTCTGGGCCTCATGGGTGATTCAATCTGATGATTATCGTGTTTTTTTTGCGGGCGATACTGGTTATTCGAGGCATTTCAGTGATATCGGCGATAAATACGGCGCTTTTAATCTGGCGTTATTGCCAATCGGTGCCTATGAACCGCGATGGTTCATGAAGCCCTATCATGTAAACCCGGACGAAACAGTGCAGATACATCTGGATATAAAATCCAGATATTCAGTTGCGATGCATTGGGGAACATTCATATTAACGGATGAACCGCTTGATGAACCACCTGTTAAATTACAAGAAGCCTTGAAAAAATATGCTGTGAATGATGCTGCATTTGAAGTCTACAAACATGGTGAGACAAAATTTCTAGATAAATAATTAACCATATTTTTATGGTTGGATTGGCTAAATTAAGTACCAAATAATTACTAATCTAGTTACTATGTAGACAAGACAATCAGGTTAGTGGTAACACTAATATTGGAAATTATGTGTGGATATTCATTTTTTAGGCGCAGCAGAAACCGTTACCGGTTCCAGGTTCCTGCTGGATACGGGTAAGTATAGAATATTGGTAGACTGTGGTCTGTTTCAGGGGCTGAAAAAGTTAAGGTTAAGAAACAGAGAACCCTTTCCGGTGGAGCCTTCATCAATTGATGCGGTGGTGTTAACACATGCCCACCTGGACCATAGTGGTTTCGTCCCGGCACTGATTAAGCAGAGATATACAGGAAAAATATACAGTACTCCCGCTACCTTCGACATTTGTAAAATCTTATTGCCGGATTCAGGTTATTTGCAGGAGGAAGAGGCCGGTCACGCCAATCGGCATAAGTACAGTCGACACAAACCTGCCAAACCTTTGTATACAGAGAAGGACGGGCGCAGAGCACTTAAGCAATTTGAAAGTATTCCATTTAATGAGGAATTTATGCCTGTAGAAGGCGTAAAAATAAAGTTATCACCTAATGGACATATACTTGGTGCCGGTACAGTCCAGGTTAAACAAAAAGATCTGCGTATTACCATATCAGGCGATGTGGGCAGACCAAATGATCCGGTTATGCTGCCTCCTTCAGACCTGGAAGAGACTGATTATCTCCTGGTGGAATCTACGTACGGAGATAGGAAACATACTACCCAACAACCGCAGGAAGTCTTAAAAGAGGCAATTAATTCGGCTTTTGAAAACAAGGGTACTGTAATCATTCCTTCGTTTGCCGTGGGGCGTGCTCAAACTATCTTGTATCTACTTTCCGTACTGTTTAAGGCTAACGAAATACCTGAACTTCCGGTATACCTGGACAGTCCCATGGCGATCAATGCCACAGAATTATTTTATAGACATCATGAACTGCATCGGCTGAGTGAACAGGAATGTCGTGAGATCTTCGATATGGTGACATTCACACGGTCAATCAACGAATCAAAAGAATTACAGCTCAGCAGACAGTCAAAAATAATTATCAGTGCAAGTGGCATGTTGACGGGCGGTAGAGTATTACATCATCTGAAGCAGCATCTGCCAAATGAAAATAATGCCATTATCTTTGTGGGGTTTCAGGCGGCTGGAACACGGGGGGCAAAAATACTTTCAGGCTGTGAGAGCATAAAAATTCATGGTGAGTATGTCCCGGTAAAGGCCAGGCTGGTAAATATGGAAAATATTTCTGCCCATGCAGATTACACTGAACTGGGAGACTGGTTGTCTCATTTGCCCAGTCCTCCGAAGAAGACCTTTATTGTCCATGGTGAACCGCAGGCCCAGGATGCATTTAGATTATATTTAAAAGACAGATTGAAATGGGACGTTGAAATTCCATCGCTTAATGATATTTATAAAATAAAACATAAATAATCTGTAATCAGCTGTCCTGTACATACAGTCTTATGGGCAACGGCTGGCATGTCGGATGTGTTCCCCCGTAAAGTTGATGTCCTGACCCTGGCTAAACAGATACCTGGCCTGTAGACGATACGCAAAGCCCTCAAGTTTCTGATTGCAATCAAAGAATAGATTGTCCCCATGTTCAAACTGTAAAAAATGGACGATTTCATGCACAAGGATTGCACGATCAACTTCATTATTCATATCAAAATTATCAAGTATATAGATAGATTTTTGATTAAAATTATATAAACCTTTAATTTCAGCAGAATTCTGGTTAATTGAGGCTGGCATTTTAATGCCAACCGAAAGTTTCATGATGACCTCCTGACTCACCTTTACTAATGCAGGAATTTCATCAATTTGATAATCAAATGAAGAATTTTTATTGATCCAGTTTATTAAAGCTACTATTAGCTCATTTTCAGAATTTACCTTATCTATGTCAGCAGATAAATTCAGATACATTTTGATTTGTTCATCCGTAATATTCTGGTTTATATAGCTAATATCACTTGATATTGAATCTGCATACGTCCTGGCCGTTAATAGACTGGCAATGATGATCAAAATATATATTAGATTGGATATATGTAGCTCATGTATGCTGCGAACATTTTTAATGTGGTCGTTATTGGTGTTTTCGAATCCATTATGGTTGGCGAAACTTATAAGTAATCTATAAGCATGGGTTTCTTCAATATAAAAATTATCTTCATACCTCAGGTATGTGCGACCATTAATAATACAAAGATGGTATGGAATCCGCCTGGTGTCATTATGCGAAATATAACTATTTCTAAAATGGCGCAGTAAAGCAGCCAGCTTGATATATAGAATTAAACTATATGCGCACATTAAGGGTCTTGATTAAATTAATTAACTGTTTGTAAATATATGCTCCTGCTTTATAAGCATAGGCGATAAATAATTTAAAAAAATAAATAAAAAAGAAAAGGAATTATTTGTTGTCGCGCAACTAGAAAAGACTTGGATATTAAAGTAATTTCAGGTTGCAAGTTGTCGTTGCGCAACAGAACAATTTTCGCAGTTGGAAATATTAATTGTAGTGCAGCAGTTAAATCTTACTGATGTGTTGCTGGTGGAATAATAAAAGAAATTTCAGAGTTGATGATATGCATTTCTGAATAATTTCATCCAGGGTGTTTCTTCATGGTTCCAGTTATCTGGTTTCCATGACCACTGTTTACTGAGAAATACCCTTTCAGGGTGTGGCATCATGATGGTAAAACGGCCGTCCGTATTTGTGAAGCCTGTGAGGCCTTCTATAGATCCATTAGGATTGCTGGGATATGAAACAGTGGTATTGCCTTCATTGTCTATATATCTCATGACCGGGTTAGACTTATTCATATCCTGGCCAGGTTTGAAAAAGGCCTGGCCTTCACCATGGGCGACCACCACCGGAATTTTTGATCCGACCATGTCCCTGGTGAATATGGAAGGTGAATCGAGAATTTCCACCATCACCAATCGTGCTTCAAATTGTTCAGACCGGTTTTTGAGAAAATCTGGCCAGTGTGACGCGCCAGGAATCAATTCCCTAAGTTGTGAAAACATCTGGCAACCGTTACAAACCCCCAGGCCAAAGGAATCCTCTCGTTCAAAAAAGGCTTGAAATTCATCCCGCAGTCTTGGGTGGTAAAGGATAGATTTTGCCCAGCCACCACCGGCCCCCAGTACGTCTCCATAGGAGAAACCGCCGCAGGCGACAATGCCGGTAAACTCATTGAGTGTCACCGATTGGTTTAATAAATCATTCATATGTACATCAATGGCCTGAAATCCAGCACGGTCGAATGCTGCTGCCATTTCAATCTGCCCGTTGACGCCTTGTTCCCTGAAAATGGCAATCTTAGGTTGAGTACCTTTGATAACATCCGGTTTTGATGACTTCATATCAAAGCTGACACTCACATTTAATCCGGGGTCATCCATATTGATAACAGACTGGTATTCTTGTTCTGCACATTCCGGATTATCACGAATTGTTTGCATCATTCGTGTTGTACTGGACCAATATCCATGTAGTTTACCAAGAGGTACCTGGTAAATGATATTTTTATCACGTGATATTTTAATGTCTTTATTATGATTAGGTTTACCGATCACCTGAATCAGTTCAGAAGGGATTCCTGCATCCTGAAATGTGTTAATGACACTTTCTAGATGTTCATTTTTAACCTGGATTACCGCACCTGGCTCTTCGGCAAACATTAACGCTAGAAGCTGGTCACTTCCATCTTCGATATGAATATCAATTCCAATATGGCTGGCAAATGCCATCTCACAAAGGGTAACGAAGACACCACCATCAGAACGATCATGATAGGCTAATATCAGGTCCATTTCGTTGACTAACTGCATGGCCTGGAAAAAACCGCCAAGCAGGGCAGGGTCATCTAAATCTGCTGTTTCAGAACCGAATGTGTTGTAGACCTGAGCAAGGCACGAGCCTCCAAGTCGGTTTTTTTGATTTCCAAGATCGATTAACAGTAAAGACGAATCATCAATCTTCTGGATTTGTGGTGTTAATGATTTTCTTACATCACATACCGGTGCAAACGCAGTGATATTTACCGATAAGGGTGAATACACCTGGCGTGACTCATTCTCTTGTTCCCAAACGGTATTCATGGACAATGAATCCTTTCCTACCGGAATGCAGATTTGTAAATTCCTGGCAAGCTCAGAGACTGCATTTACAGTATCAAATAGCTTTGCATCTTCTCCAGGCTGTCCACACGCGGCCATCCAGTTTGCCGATAAGGCAATATCTTCAATTTGTGTTATACGGGCGGCACAGATATTGGTAACCGCTTCAGCCAGTGCCAGACGTCCCGATGCCGGTGCATTGAGTACAGCGACGGGTGTACGTTCACCAACGGCCAGGGCTTCACCTGTAAATGCAGTAAATGATCCTGCAGTAACTGCACAGTCAGCAACAGGAGTTTGCCACGGACCTACCATCTGGTCCCGGACTACCAGGCCAGATATACTTCGATCACCGATGGTGATTAAAAAACGTTTATCAGCCACGGTGGGAAGTTTCAGTACTCTTTCTACCGCATCAGTGAAATCAATCTTATTATGGTCCAGTTCTTCGCCACTGAAATCTATATGTTCAACTTGCCTGTGCATTCTGGGGGGCTTGCCCAGGAGTAGATCCAGAGGCATATCAATTGGGGTATTTTTAAAATTTGAATCTTCCAGTCTTAACTGTCCTGAATCATCTGCCTCTCCTATAGCAGCATAGGGCGCGCGTTCGCGTTGGCATAAGGCATCGAATAAAGCTAGTGATTCAGGATGAATGGCGAGGACGTAGCGTTCCTGTGATTCATTACACCATATTTCCATAGGTGACATACTCAGATCGGCATTGGGAATTTCTCTTAATTGAAAGCTTGCCCCCCGGTGACTCTCATGAACAAGTTCCGGCAAGGCATTGGAAAGTCCTCCCGCACCGACATCATGGATAGAGATTATAGGATTGTCATTACCCATGGCCCAACAACGGTCTATCACTTCCTGACAACGTCTTTGTATCTCCGGGTTATCACGTTGGACTGAAGCAAAATCCAGCTCTGCGTCACTCTCACCAGAACCCAAAGATGATGCAGCACCACCTCCCAGACCGATTAGCATCGCTGGACCACCGAGGACGACCAGTTTTGCCCTGGCTGGAATCACACCTTTGTTAATATGTTGATCTCGAATGGAGCCGAAACCACCTGCAAGCATAATGGGTTTGTGATAACCAAAAATTTTATGGGTATTGGGGTCTATCTGTTCATAAGTTCGAAAAAAACCGTTCAGGGCAGGACGTCCAAACTCATTATTATATGAGGCCCCGCCAATAGGACCTTCCAGCATAATGTCCAGTGCACTGGCCATACGTTCCGGTTTGCCGTAATCAACCTCCCATGGCATGGTCTGTCCGGGAATTTTAAGATTAGAAACAGTAAAGCCACACATACCTGCCTTGGGTTTGGCCCCACTACCGGTAGCAGCTTCATCCCGGATCTCGCCACCGGATCCAGTGGCAGCACCGGGGAATGGGGAGATCCCGGTAGGATGATTATGGGTCTCCACTTTCATTAATATATTAATATTTTCCTGGGAGTATTGATATTGTCGGGTATTCGGGTCCGGATAAAATCGACCTGCCTTGTAACCCTGCATTACAGCAGCATTATCCTTGTAGGCAGAGAGGACATTACCCGGATTGGCTTCAAAAGTAGACCTAATCATACCAAACAGTTTCTCTGGAACTTTCTGGCCATCTATGGTCCATTGTGCATTGAAAATTTTATGCCGGCAGTGTTCTGAATTGGCCTGGGCAAACATCATAATTTCCACGTCAGTGGGATTTCGGTCCAGCTTGTTAAAGGCCTCACACAGGTAATCGACCTCATCGTCAGATAATGCCAGCCCCATCTCATTATTGGCATGTGACAGTGCAGGTTTTCCCTTGCCCAGTATATCGATGCTTGATAATTGTTTTGGTTCGCTGTTCCTAAACAATACTTCACACTGACTGATCTCGGTGACAACAACTTGCGTCATACGGTCATGGATTTGTGGGTATATACTCTCAAGAAAACTCTGTGACTGTTCAGGCGCGCTATCAATATTAATTCGCCAGAGAATTCCTCTTTCTATTCGAGTAATCTTATTCAAGCCGCAATTATGCAGGATATCAGTTGCCTTGCTTGACCAGGGTGAAATGGTCCCTGGGCGTGGAATAATGAAACACGATGCACTAACAGATTCATCATCAGATTTGGTAATTTTACCGTCAACAAGATTTTCAAGGATGGACGATTCATCCTTACTGAATTCCGATGACGTATCCGCAATATAGATATAACGGGTAGAAATAGATTTTATAGACGGACAGATCGATTTCAGCGAGGCAAGTTTTTTATCTATCCTAAATTGTGAAAGGGCGGTTCCTCCGCAGACAACGAGCATCACAGTGTTCTGGACCTTATAGCGTGGTTTGAAAGCGACAGTTTACCGGATTTCTTCCACTTTGATCAGTATTGTCAGTGAATCTGTCTGTTTACTCTGATTATTAGAAAGTATTCTCTGGTTGCTATCTTCCGAAGTAGTATTGATACCGCCAATTTCAATCCATTCTCCAAGCCTGCCAGATACAGTGGTTTGTGCGTTTTGAACGACAAAAGTTGGGCTGACCCGACCTGAAACGCTGGTCTGGTTTGGTGTGACCATGACATTTACCCGGTCACCATTGACCCTGGGTAAGACATAAAAACCGGAAATTGCCTCTACATATTCAGTGGTATCCTGGACAATAACGCCGTTACGATTGACAAAGATTTGTTGATTTTGTATCGGTAAGGAGAGTCCGGACTGGATAAATGCCGGTTGGCCATCCAAAGTTTGTAGCGTGTATGAATTAGTGGAGTTTGTATCGGTTTGAGTATTGTTTGCTCGATAAGTGATCCTGTTACCGTCACTATCAACCCCGGAAATAACAGTGCTCTGGCTTCTGGCAATTCTTGATGAGTTATTGCGTACAGATACATTATCTGAACCGACCTGCCCAGTAATTGACTGTGATTGGCTGGATAAGCTTAGATCCCGATTATTGCTGACCGTGATTAACAGGCGTCGTAAAGGCTGATCTATTGAATCGAGTAATTGCTTGATTTCAGCCAGGTTAGCCGGTGTTGATTTAACAATTAACTGGTTTTTTATGCCTGATACGGTGGCTCCGGAAGGCAATATTGGCCTTATGACATCTATGATTTGTTCAGCAGTGCGGTTTTTCAGGGGGATGACTTCAAGCTGCATCTGTTGTGCATAGGTATTAGTAACACAACTCAACAATACAAAAAGTAGTACAGTCCGGGTCATAATAACGCACGTCGCAAATAAGGATCACTCCGTGACTTTTCCCACATCTCATTAAATTCATGTATTAAAAACCGGGATGCCCGTTTATCGTTGAAATTTACTTTTCCTTCGAAGCGTTCAGATTCTTTTCGGTAGATGTATCCGGTGGCATCGGCAATAAACAGGGACTCATTAAAACTGTCATGCTCTTTATTTGGGACATGGATAGTAATGTAACTGCTCAAATCCATGGAAAGATTCACCAATCTGTGACCTCGCTTGACGATTTGATCAGGTTCGAACACCAGTATCCGGACCTTCGCCCGTGAAGATTTTAAAATTAATTGTTTAGTCGCCTCAATAAATTCAGGTGTGTCATAGATTACCGGGTCCAGCTTGCGACTTATAATATCAATAGATCGGTTTGCCTGTTTCGCCATAGCATGGGTGGCATAGACATGTTCCTCGCTGGAATTTACCTCCACCTCATCTTCGGTCTCACCCAGCCTGGCTTTATTAAATTTATACATAATCAGGAAAGTTTAATTAAAAAGTTGTATACAGGCATTATTATGACATACCAGAACCTTCAGGGTTGAGGACTATATCTCATTATATAGTGAGGTATACCTGCCTCATCAAATAACGGACCTGATTCTATAAAATTGTGTTTATTATAAAATGATTTGGCATGACTTTGACCATGTAAATACAGTTCATTAATAGAATGTAATCGGGCAACCTCTATTAATGCCTTGAGTATGGCGCTGCCAACACCCTGGTTACGATATTCTTTCAACACGGCCATTCGGCCTATTTTTCCTGATGGCAATAGCCTGCCTGTGCCAATGGGATTTTCTGTTTTATCCATCGCCAGGACAAACCAGCAGTGTTCATCCAGACCGTCTATCTCTTCTTCCATGGGGACATTCTGTTCAACCACAAAGACTAATTCACGAATCATCATGATATTATTTCTTTGATCCGACCAGTTTACTTCTTTAATTGTAAACCCGACAGTCTGCATATTTACCTATTCTTACAATTTGATAGCAGCTGTCAAGATGATGACAAGAAATTATTGGAGAATTAAAAGCGGAATGTATAACTAAACTTTACAGTGATATCACTTAACTCAGAACGAAACGAATTATTTTTATCTTCATCCTGCATTCGATGATTGAAAACGATGAGCCCTTCCTGGCCGGCCGTGGGTATCCATACCAGGCGGGTATTGAGTCCCAGTACTTCAGAGACATTATCGTATTGAATCAGGCTGACCCAGTAAAGGGTAGGGGAGAAATTGACCTCGGTAGTCAGCCTGGTATTACGAGTAATGAAATTACCGCCAGACAGGTTGATATCATTCCAGTCATAAGAAGCTGACACCCTGAAATAACATGATTGTCGCCAGACTATTTCACCAAATAAATTGGTTCTGTCACCGTCAAAGAAGTCACCGTAGGAAATCGCAACACTGCCAGACAGATCCCGTTGGCTTCCGGTTGAAAGGCTAGCAGAGGCTTCTCCAAAGGAATATGTCCCGGGTTGGATGATAACCTGCTTGTTAATGTCTTCATATATTTCAAATGGTGTGGTAATGACTTCTTTATTCTGCCTGTAGTGAAGGCTGAATGAGTCTCTTGAATTGGTGCCTATCTCCAGCAGTCTTCCCAACAGGATTTGGGATTGTAGTCCACTACCAATAAACTCAGTCCGCTGAATATCTATCCCCGAAAAGACCTCCTGGATAAAGTCGCTGTTCGGAAACCAGGTGTAACCCGCATCGGCTGTTGCCTCTTCTATATCAGTGTTGCTGACAAATCCCAGGGCGGGATTAAAATTTCTCTGGACTTGTTTATAATGGAGTCCTCCACGAAAACCGGAATTATTGGGCGTACTGATCCCTATGCCAAATGCGGCATTGTCTCCACTCAATCCATCTGTATCAGATACTTGATACCATGCATCAGCCTCCAGTTCTTTACCGCCGGGTAATCGGGTATTTAGATATCGAAAATCGATACCGCCAAGTTTATTTCCAATATTGGACGTTGGATCTCCTGACGTTGCGATGATACCAATACTGGATTCGTCCAGGACATTTGCCGAGACACGCCCAATGAAAATATTACTGGCGTTAACATCATCCAGTCCATCCTGGCGTATTCCCAACATGCCCACGGTAAAGCGCCCAATCCGGCCGCTGAGTTTACCGCCTGCCTGCAGGTCTACCGGTCGACCTGTACCACTCAGTCCCAATCTTCTGGAGAAAAATGGCCGGGCATTATTATCACTGGAACGGGAGGTGGCCTCGTTACCGATATCACCAATTCGACCAAATGTGAAAAGATCAGAATCATTCAGGAAGAAATCACGCTTTTCAGGAAAAAACAGGTTGAAACGGCTCAGGTTTACCTGCCGGTCATCCACTTCGGTGGCGGAAAAATCAGTATTAATAGTTAATGAGGCATTGAGTGAGGGTGTGACCTTGTAGAATACATCCAAAGAGGGTTCAAAATTGAAATCATTATTCGCAGGATCATAGGTCCTTTGACGATTAAGTGAAATGGATGGTACCAAATCCAGCCCCACACCTTGGTCCATCCCCGTTAGACCGGTGACCTTACCTAAAATACTGGCGTTGTATCGACGGTTGCGCGATACCCAGGCGATTTCTTCCCCTCTACGTCGTATACCTCTGCCAAAATTGAAACCCCAGGTATCGATATTGGGATCAAATGACAGTGTTTTAAAAGGGATGGCCATTTCCATTTCCCAACCACCCTCAAAGGTCGATGCGGCAGATTCGTATATCGCAGTCCAGGCACTCTCAAACGAACTGACACTATCATAAAGTGCTTCGTGCCGTATGCCATTGGCATTGGTCTCAAAGCGGTAGGCCCCCCGGCCGGTATTGAAGGGGTCAAGAATTACAACAATACGGTCATCACGTCCCAGTCCGGAGCCGTGTCTTACTGTGGGGGCAGCAATTTGGTCTGGTTCACTGTCGTACATCCTCGCCGCAACATAGATGGCATCGTCATCGTATAACAAATAGACTTCGGTGAGGTCCGAGGGAGGTGCACCGTTACCTGGTCGGGTCTGATGGAAATCAGTGAGCATTTCCGCCTGTTCCCATACAGATTCATCTATTTTTCCATCGATGACAGGGACCGAATCGACCCGGATGATTTTTACTTCCTTGTTACTATCTTCCTGTGACGCACTTTGTGCAATAACCCACTGAATATTGACAAATAATAGTAAAACTACGGGTAGAAATTTGATAAACATCCTGAGTGTGATGGCCTGGTTAAAAATTTATTTGGCTAAGCCTAGAGTGATTACTGAATATTTACAACATAAGACTATGAAAATATTGAGAATATACCTGCCAATCAATAAATCATTTTACGATTAAGATACGCTTATAATATGCATTCCAATTAGTGAATAACGAATCAAATATCACATAATTTAATTAGTATGAGCGTGTCATATTCCACAGAGTTAGAAGCCCAGCTCCTGAATGAGGGAGAACAGGACCTGTCTGGTTTGAATATTTATCATGATGTGGATTACATCGAATTGGCAGATTCTCCTGCTGATACAAATAAGCTCGATATCTTTATGCCAGAAGCTGCGAAAAATGTTCCAGTAGTGATGTACTTTCATGGTGGGGCATTGAAAGGCGGCTCAAAACTGGATGGTGAAGCCCTGGCTGCCAGGATTGGTCATGATGGGATTGGTGTAGTCTCGGCAAACTATAGATTAGCGCCCGCCGTACAACACCCCGGACACGTCCAGGATGCCGCCGCAGCCTTTGCCTGGGTGAAAGCAAATATTCATCATTATGGCGGTAATCCTGAAAATATATATTTGTCTGGTCATTCCGCCGGCGCTTATCTTGCGGTATTACTGGCGTTGAATCCTGAATATTTAGAGAGCCAGGGTCTTGGCATAGATACCATCCGAGGTGTCGCCCCCATTAGTCCCTTTTTATATGTGGAGGAAACGGCCAAAGACAGGCCCAAAGATGTCTGGGGAGAAGATCCGGATGGGTGGTTAAAAGCCTCAGTGACACCCTATATTAATCCAGGCAAACCACCTATGTTGATGATCTATGCCGATGGCGATGAAGACTGGCGACGAGAACAGATAGAGCGGTTCGTGACGCAGATGAAAAAAGCCGGGAACGATGCCATTTCGTTAAAACAGGTCAGCAATCGAGATCACTTTTCTATCATAACCAAAATGAATGAAGTAGATGATGAAATTCGACAGACACTAATAACATTTATTGATATTCCTTAATGGAATACCAATATCACAGATTAGCCTTATTCTATTAATGAATGAATATTCATGGGGCAATGATTTTCTCACCAGGTTGTAACCCGCTCAGGACTTCAACCCTGTTATCAGAATCCATGCTGCCAGTTCGGATGTAACGACGTGATAACTGATTGTTGTCGTTGATAACCTGTACAAACTCAAGTTGTCCCATACGACTGATAGTATCAGCGGGGATATAAATCTTTTCCACCGTTCCAGTGGTAATTAGCAGTCGGCCAAACATGCCAGGATAAAGCAATTCGTTCATGGGAAGTAGGGCCCGAACGGTCATAGACCGCGAACCCGGATCAGCAGATGGGACGATTTCATCAATGATCGCAGGATAAGTTTTGTCAACGGCATCGATATGAATTTCGAGTTTATCGCCTATTTTCAGGTCTGCTGCCAGGGATTCTCTTACCTGGGCATCAAGACGCATCAAGGCAGGATTATAGATCTTGAGTAATGGCATACCCGGTGTTGCTGTGTCACCGGGTTCTGCATATCGTTCGATGACATTGCCATCGATAGGGCTATAGATGGTACTGAATGAAAGGGCCGTTTGGGCTTCCTCTGCCAGTTGTTGCGCCCGTTCATATTCTGCCTGTCTTGATTTAAGGGTTGCCTGTACCCGATCGAATTCAGATCTTGATACAACCTGTCGGCCATAAAGTGTATTGATCCGTTCATATTCAGCCTGGGTCTCTTCAAGATTGGCCGCTGCGGAAGCAATGGTCTGGTTTGCCTGTTCTACACGGGCTCTGAATTCACGGTTATCCAGTTCAACTAACAGGTCTCCCTGACTGATACTGTCACCAGCTCGAAAATTGATAGACTGGATATTAGCCAAAATGCGAGATGATATGGAAGTTTCATCACGGGCCTGGATAGTTCCTGTCGCGGTTTCAATATTATCCTCAGTAAGACTGGTTATGGTGTATTGATTGTTTATTGTAATTTCAGCTTGCAAATCAATTTTTGATGGAGAGATTTTTTCATTAAATGCCCCGGCCAGCCAGGTGACAATCACGGTTATCAATATAGAAGCGGTAACAATCAGAGTGATTTTCAATGAGGTTTTCATAGGGTTATTCCGTTATCAATTTTATTGGTTGGCAGTTTGGTTTCGTAAACCAGGTAGTAAGTAACCGGGATCACCATTAGGGTAAACAGGGTTGAAGCAATAATCCCGAAGATAATTGCCCAGGCCAGGCCGCTGAATATGGGGTCCAGTGTAATGACAATATTGCCCAGCATTGTGGTACCTGCAGTTAATAACACAGGACGCATACGTACCGCTCCAGAGCGCATTAATGCGGTAGGTAAATCATGACCTTCGCCCAGTACCATGCGAATAAATTCTACAAGAATAAGTGAATTGCGTATCACGATCCCCGCCAGGGCAATCATGCCTATCATGGCTGTGGCGGTGAATAATACAGGGTTTGGGTAGCCTTCTATTACACGTTCACCAACCTGGTTTAATAGCCAGAATCCCGGCATGATGCCAATGACTGTCAGCGGTATGGCAGACATGATAATAAAAGTCAGGCTCATAGAACTCGTCTGTATAAATAAAATAAAGAAGATGCCCGCCATAGCAGCGGCAAAGGCAAGACCCATATCACGAAATACCCGTAGGGTAATCTGCCATTCCCCTTCACCGTTCCAGACTGCCCTGATTTCATTTGGTAGTGACCAGGGTATTCCTGCGCCCGCATTGAGATGAGTGCGGCTATCAAGACTGCGTTCAGGCCCGGCAACACTACTATCAAGATCGGACGTGACATCAAGGATTGCATCAACAGGCGGGCGTCCGGCCATTTCGGCAAATACATATGCGACCGGTCGTAAATTTTTATGATAAATAGCAGCGGTCACTGGTTGGGTTTCAAATTCACCCAGTTCTGCGACGGGTACCAGTGGTTGAGGTGCATCCCTGATACCGGATTTTTCCCTGACCTTGGTGATTCCCATCCTGCCTTTTAATTGCAAAGATGACAGGTCTGTGAGGGACGACCGTTTTTCTATGGGTAATCGAAGTACAATGGGTAATGGGTTTGCCTCGGTTTCTATTTGCAGAAATCCTGCCGTCATGCCATCTGTTGCCAGCTTTATGGTGTCAGCAATATCCTCGGTAGCAATGCCGGACAGGGAGGCCTTTTCCTTTTCAGTGATGAAGAGTAGTTTCTCATGTTCAGCTTCTACTGTGGTATCCACGTCCACTACAAATTTTTCCTCTCGCAAGCGGTTCGCAACCAGTATTGCGCCATCTTGTAAGGCGGCATAAGGTGTTGTTTCTTCACCATAGATTTCTACCGTCACTGTGGATAATACGGGTGGCCCGGGAGGGACTTCCACGATCTTGATATTTGCCTCATGTTCTGTACCGATACTGTCCAGGTCAGTGCGAATCCTCGTGACAATCTCATGAGATTGGTGTTGACGGTTAATCCTGTCCACAAGTGTTACACGAATATCAGCAACATGACTGGACTGGCGAAGATAGTAGTGTCTGACCATTCCGTTAAAATCCATTGGGGAGGCGAGACCGGTGAAACCGACTATTTCACGGACTTCCGGTACAGTCTTTAGATAGTCTGCAATCTCCTGTGTAATCGCCTGGGTCCTCTCCAGGCTGGTACCCTCTGGCATGTCGACCACAATTTGGAATTCATTTTTATTATCATAAGGTAATAGTTTTAATGGGACCATCCGAAACAGAGGAAAGATGGAGGCCAGACAAAACAGGACGACTATAATGCTAAGGAATAGTTTTGCATTCCTGCGACTGGCGATAAGTGGTGTTAATATACGTGAATAAACCTGGTAAAGCGGGGTCTGTTCGATATTGGCGGTACCTGTAATGGTCTGGGGTTTTATGAGTTTCCAGGCCACCCAGGGGGTAACAAAAAATGCGACCAGGGTACTCATTGTTACAGCCACTGGGACGTTAAAGGCCATAGGGGCCATGTATGGACCCATCATCCCGGTAATGAAGGCAAGTGGAACAAAGGCCAGGATGATGGCAATCGTGGACATGACGAGGGCATTTCGGATCTCAAACATGGCATTCTTAACATTACTGGCAGAACTGGCCTCCTTGTTTCGAAGGAAACGTTCAATATTATCAACACCGGTAATGGGATCATCTACCAGTAGACCCAGGGACAGTATCAGGGCAAATAGTGTCACGCGATTGATAGTGTAACCACCTATCAGATCCAGACCGAGAGTGGCGCCATAACACACGGGTATGGCGAGGCCGACAACTATAGCAGCACGCCAGCCCAGAAAAATACCAATGAATATGACTACCGTGATGACAGCAAATAATAAACTACTTGTCAGGTTATTGACTTTATCATTGGCAGTCTCACCGTAGTTTCGTATCAGGCGATATTGAATGCCATCAGGAAGAATTTCCTGTTGCAACTCCCGTAAATAATTTTCCACGTCCCTTGCAACCCAAACCGCGTTGGCACCTTTCTGTTTTGCCACAGAAATCACCACAGTGGGAACATATCCAGGATAGTTATCGAATTCGTCATCTGCCGGGCCAAATCCCATCCAGGTGTAATTTTCCGGTTCTGAAGGCCCATCAATCACATCGGCCACCTCGTCAAGGTAGACAGGGACCCCATCTACAACATTAATGACCAGTTTTCTCAATTCTTCAGCGTTACTTATGAAATCGCCCGCCTCGATAATAAGATTTCGGTCATTTTGCTGGATGGCACCGGATTGCGTACGTTGGTTGGAGATATTTAACGACCATGACACCTCCAGTGGTGATGTACGCCTGGCGGCAAGTGCCTCAGGGTCCAGCTCAACCCTGATCTGTCGTGGACGTCCGCCGGTGATTTCAATTTTATTTGTATTTTTGATGACCTGGAGTTTTTCTGTCATCTCTTCGGCGAGACGCCTTAATTCATGATCTCCATAGCGCTCCGGGTCACTGCTCCAGAGCGCGATCAGAACGATGGGTACATCGTCTACTTCAATTGGTTTTACCACCCAGGATGAGACAGCTTCTGGTACTTTGTCCGTGTTGGAGTAGATCTTGTTATAGATCTTGACCATGGAATCCTCACGGTCTTCGCCTACATAAAAACGTACCGTAACGACAGCACTTCCATTGTTTGATATGGAATAGACATGTTCGACCCCGTCTATCTGGGCAAGCAGTTTTTCCAGGGGTGTTGTGATCTGCCGTTCCACCTGACGGGCATCCAGACCAGGGGCTGAGATAAGCACATCGGCCATGGGTACGATTATTTGAGGTTCTTCTTCCCTGGGGGTGATATACAGCGACACCAGGCCAGCTATTAAAGCAAGCATGATAATCAGGACAGGGATTTGTCCTTCCAGGACCTTGCCTATCATGCGATGAAACCAGGTTTGATTCATCATGTATGTATTTTATCAGTTATCAAATGGACAGGCTTTATTGATACATGAAAATTTGGAAAGTAAATATGAGACAGGTCACATTTTATACGTAATTTTCTTCCCCATTTTGCAGAGCGGAGAATAATTACCTGTTGATATTCGGCTAGTATATAAAATTAAGATTTCAGCTTGTTAAGGATGATACTTGTCTGTTCTTCGCCATTGCCGGTATAACTGGCAGGGGATAAAGTTTTTAATCTTGTTTTTTCCTGGTCTGGAATTTTCAATTTGTCTATAAATGTTACTAATTGATCCTGGGTGATGCGCTGACCACGGGTGAGTTCTTTGAGTTTTTCGTATGGCTTTTCAATGCTGTAGCGGCGCATGACAGTCTGTATGGCCTCGGCCAGGACTTCCTGGTTACTTTCCAGGTCCCTGGCAATTGCCTCTGGATTGACGTCCAGTTTACCAATGCCTTTCAAGCAGGACTGACAGGCAATGACGATATGGGCAATCCCCGTTCCCATATTACGGATGGAGGTGGAATCAGTAAGGTCCCGTTGCCATCTGGATATGGGTAGTTTTTCTGCCAGGTGTCCAAGCAGGGCGTTGGCAATACCCAGGTTACCTTCGGCGTTTTCAAAATCGATGGGGTTGACCTTATGCGGCATGGTGGAAGAGCCTACTTCACCTGCTTTGGTTTTCTGTTTGAAATAACCAATGGAGATATATCCCCAGGAGTCACGGCAAAAATCAATCAGGATCGTATTTAACCGGGAAAGCACGTGGAAATACTCTGCCATGTAGTCATGGGATTCAATCTGGGTGGTATGGGGATTCCAGGTCAATCCCAAAGAGCTGACAAATGATTCAGAGACATTCATCCAGTCTACATCCGGGTAGGCCGCAAGATGAGCATTGTAGTTACCTACCGCACCATTGATTTTTCCAAGGATATCGCAGGCATCAAACTGAACCAGTTGTCGTTTCAGGCGGTAACAGAATACTGCTATTTCCTTGCCAAGCGTGGAGGGTGATGCCGGTTGTCCGTGGGTACGGCAGAGCATGGCAAGATCTGCATGGTCTTCAGATAACCGGGCAAGCTCGGACAACACGTTCTCTAACAGAGGCATCACAACCTTTTTCCTGGCATCATTTAACATCAATGCATGACAAAGATTATTGATATCTTCTGACGTACAGGCAAAGTGAAGAAACTCATTGATGGCATTGAGTTCATCATTGTCGCTGAATTTTTCCTTGAGAAAATATTCTACTGCTTTTACGTCATGATTTGTCGTGGATTCGATTTCTTTTACCCGTCTGGCATCAGCTTCAGAGAATGATTGAATGATTTCTTCCAGTAATGAATTGGCTGAAGCCGACAGGATGGGGACTTCCGGGATGCCGTCTACTTTAGATAATTTCTGTAACCACCGTACTTCAACGATCACCCGGTAACGAATAAGTCCATATTCGCTGAAGATCTCCCTGAGCGCCATGGTCTTGTCACCATAGCGACCATCAATGGGAGAGATTGCAGTCAGTTGGCTTAATTCCATATTCGATCCTGTATTGGTTATGGGCACGGGTTGGGTTGCTGAAAGTGTAGTGATTCAATTTCTTTTAGGACTTCTTCGGATAATTCCAAATCAACGCTACCGATATCTATTTTTAACTGTTCTGGCTTTGATGCACTGATAATGACGCTGGTCACAAATTGTTTTGTTAAAATAAATGCCAGGCACATTTGCGCCGGGTCCAGCCCATGCTTCCTGGCCAGTGTGACATATGCATCCGTCATTTTAATCCCATTTTCATTCATATAGCGTTTATAGGAAGGATTATCTGTTAGTCTGGCTCCTTCAGGATTTTGACCATTTAAATACTTTCCTGTGAGCATACCGAAGCCCAACGGGGAGTAGGCCAGTAAACCTACTTTATCCCGAATGGCCATTTCCGATAAACCAATTTCAAAGGTCCGGTTTAACAGATTATATGGGTTTTGTATGGACACAATCCTGGGTAGGGACTTTTCTCGTGAAACCCTCAAATATTCAGAAATACCCCAGGGAGTTTCATTACTGACGCCGATATGCTTTACCTTTCCAGACTTGACTATCTCATCCAGTGCCTCAAGTGATTCTTCAATGGGGGTGCCATCTTTTGCAGGGTTATGGGTATAGTTTAGCTGGCCGAAATAATTGGTAAATCGCTCTGGCCAGTGGACCTGGTAGAGGTCGATGTAGTCGGTTTGCAAACGTCTGAGGCTGTCATCCACCGCCTGGCGAATGTTTTTTTTGTCCAGCTTGTTATCTGTTCCTCTTATCCATGGGCGATTCTTGCCGGGCGGTGCAATCTTGGTGGCGATAATTAGCTTGTCCCGATCCTGTCGGTTAGCCAACCATGTCCCGATAATCTCTTCTGTTCGCCCGTACGTCTTCTCAACAGGCGGGATTGGGTACATTTCTGCGGTATCGATAAAATTTATCCCGGAATCCACGGCCATATCCAACTGGATATGGCCTTCAGATTCAGAATTTTGCGAGCCCCAGTTCATGCTGCCAAGGCAGATGCTGCTGACCTCAATACCCGTGTTTCCAAGTTCTCTATATTTCATGGTGTTCCCGTTTTGCGTCCGGTAACATAATAAACGAATACTCGATTGATCAACAATCGCTAGCATATCAGACAAAGGTATTCGCTTGTGATACCTTTGCGGTTTACAGAGAATTAACGGGTAAATATGGATTCTATAACAATAATTCAGCCAGATGATTTCCATCTCCATCTCAGGGATGAGGAGGCGTTGAATAGTGTGGTGCATGACAGTGCCAGGCAGTTTGCCCGTGCCGTGATCATGCCTAACCTTAAGCCACCAGTGACGACTGTTGAGCTAGCGATGGCTTATCGTCAACGTATTCTCACATGTCTGCCGGAGGATACGGACTTTACGCCCTTGATGACCTTGTATCTAACGGACAGGGCCCGAACTTCGGATATTGAAGAGATCGCAAAGGCTGAATTTGTTCATGCAGTGAAACTTTACCCGGCAGGGGCCACGACAAATTCCGAATATGGTGTTACGGAGCTGAAGAATGTCTTTCCAGTATTGGAAAAGATGCAGGAATCCGGTGTGCCTTTACTCATCCACGGCGAAGTGACCAACCCCGATGTCGATCCCTTTGACCGGGAGAAGGTATTCATTAATGATGTACTTGCACCACTACTTAAACAGTTCAGTGAACTCAAGGTTGTCCTTGAACATATCACCACCCGTGATGCGGTGGATTTTGTTTCGAACGGGCCGTCAACACTGGCAGCAACGGTAACACCTCAACACTTGCTCTATAATCGTGGTGCATTATTTAACAATGGACTAAGACCGCATAATTTTTGTCTGCCGGTACTGAAACGTGAAGAACATCGACTGGCAATCGTTGAGGCTGCGACCAGTGGCAATGAAAAGTTTTTTCTGGGCACCGATAGCGCGCCACATGCAAAAGACAGCAAGGAAAGTGACTGTGGTTGTGCCGGAATTTATTCGGCATTAAACGCCCTTGAGATTTATACCCAGGTATTTGAAGATCAGGGTTGCCTGGACAAGCTGGAACAGTTTGCCAGTATCAACGGGGCAAGGTTTTACGGAATCTCGCAAAATACTAAAAAAGTAACCCTGACAAAACAAACCTGGGAGGTGCCCAGGATATTACCCTTTGGAGACAATGAGGTGGTACCTTTAATGTCTGGCGAAACCCTGCGATGGAAACTGCAATCACAATGAGCAATGAACAATCACTGGCAACCAGCCCTGTCTCACAGCGTTTCAGGGGGTACATGCCTGTGGTGATAGACGTGGAGACTGCCGGTTTTGAACCGACCACCGATGCCTTGCTGGAAATTGCAGCCATTACCCTGGATACTGATGAGAAAGGCAACTGGTCGATCCATGAGAGTATTAGCCGGCATGTTGAACCATTCGAAGGGGCCAATCTTGATAAGGCGGCGTTGGAGTTCACCGGTATTGATCCGGATCACCCTTTCAGAAAGCAGATTGCCGTACCTGAAAGGAAGGCCTTAACAGATATCTTCAAAGTGGTTCGTGGCCATATGAAGCAAAGGGATTGTAAACGGGCGATCCTGGTGGGCCACAATGCTGCCTTTGATATTGCCTTTTTGAATGCAGCGGTGGAACGGACCAATATTAAACGTAATCCTTTCCATCCCTTTAGCACCTTCGATACAGTATCCCTGGCTGGTCTGGCATACGGTCAGACTGTACTATCGAGGGCAGCGGCAGCGGCTGGACTTTCCTGGGATGCCGAGCAGGCCCATTCTGCCTTGTATGATGCAGAAAAGACCGCGGAGCTGTTTTGTTCTGTGGTTAATCAATGGCATCACTATCAATAAAGGTATTCCACAACATAGAAAAGAATCAGATGGGGGTAATACTATGACACTGGTTAATAAGCTCCGCATAATGGGTAAATTCATTGGTATATTTTGTCTCCTCACTTTAACTGTGCAAGCGGAAGAGTTTGATGTCCTGGTGACCGGCGGGCGAATAGTAGATGGTACCGGTAATCCCTGGTATTACGGTGATGTGGGGATCAGGGATGGCATTATCACAGCTGTTGGCCAAATTGATGAACCAGAGGCAGACAGGATAATCAATGCTTCAGGAATGGTGGTATCACCAGGATTTATTGATTTGCATACTCATACTGATCTGTTAGGAGACGGTATGGCCAACAGTAAAATTCGCCAGGGTGTCACTGTGGATATTATGGGGGAACGTGATTCGGTTGCCCCCCGTGATGGACTGGATAAAATCGGTGAACATACCGACTGGACCACATTTTCTGAGTATTTTGATTTAATCGAACGCCAGGGAATATCCATGAATATCATCTCGCATGTGTCCGAGGGGCAGGTGCGCCTGGTGGTGAAGGGATATGATCCGGAACCGGCAACACCTGCTGAACTGGAACAAATGAAGACACTGGTGGATCGATCCTTACGCGAAGGTGCGTGGGGAATGGTGACCCGGTTTGAAAGTGGCGGGCCGGCACACCCTGAAGAAGTCCTGGAGATGGCAAAGGTGGTTGCCAATCACGGCAGTGTATATTTTTCTCATATCGGCTCTGAAGGCTTTGAACAACAAAAAGAAATGGATTTTGCCTTGCGCGTGGCCGAAGAGGCCGCACTCCCTGTACACATACTACATTTAAAAATCCGTGGTCAGGACTTGTGGGATACCTTGCCGCATTATGTAGAGCAAATTCA
>JAURPG010000027.1 GCA_030835405.1 Gammaproteobacteria bacterium
CCCGTGCCTTCAAGGGCGGTGGTGCTGATATTTCAACGGCTTCTTTACCGGCCGATCAGGATGCCTTTCCATTACTGGCAGAAAATGCAGAGAACTTTGAGATCGGTGCCAAGGGGACTCTGTTAGACGGTGCGGCAAACTTCAACATTACCGCATTCCAGATCACCATGACTGATTTGCAGATTGCCACCGCCGTACCGGCGCAGTTGGACACCCAGAGCTCTATCTCTACCAACGCCGGTGAACAGCGTACCCGTGGTATTGAGTTTGATACCCGCTGGGCCGCCACAGACCGGTTGACCCTGGGTCTGGCCGGTGCCTTCATGGACGGCAAAATGATCAGTTATACGGGTGCGGGTTGTACCGATGCCGAGTTTGAAAATGCTGACACCGGTCCCTGTATCAGTGATGCAGAGGAAGATGATCTGAATGCTAACCCGCTGGGATTTCCTGCAGGCACCATCGACCGTACTGGCGCCGATGCACCACGTACCCCGGACTACAAGATTATTGTGGACGCGGACTGGTGGTACCCGATTACAGACAACCTGAAGTACACCTTCAGCACTCGTGCGAGTTTTATCGATGGTTACATCTACAACGTGGAAGACTTCGATGAAGTGACCAAATTTGGCAAACGCACCGTCTTGAACCTGAACATCGGTCTGGCTGATATGGAAGACCGCTGGAATGTGAACTTCTGGGGACGTAATCTCCTGTCAGAAGGCTTTAGCTACTATCCGGAATTTGATGTATTACCGGTAGGCCGTGAAGACAAAGAAGTCACCTCGCGACATTGGTTCAGCTACGGCATACAGTTCCAGTACAACTTCAGATAGTTAAGTTACGGCAACGCGCCGACACTTAAACAAACCTCAAAGGCCCCGGCAACGGGGCCTTTTTTTCCCTAAGTAAAATCTCGCGCCTTCATAAACGTTGTTACTTTTATAATCCAATCAAAAAATACCCAGGCCTGTCCCCGTAAAAATATTTTTTAAATTTCATTGCTTTTGCAGCTTTTTGTACTAATATTACGTTTTTGTTGTATTTTGATCATATTGTTTTTTATAGTTGTATATATACTACTCTCGGGAGAATAAGGAATGAAATTAACTAAATATGCTGGAAAAGTCGGTATTTCCACACTGGTCAGCTCTCTGATCGCTCCGATTTTTCTTATACCACTAACCACTCATGGGCAGGCTCTGGAAGAAATTGTGGTCACCGCACAGCGCCGTGAACAGACTCTACAGGAAGTTCCGGTCTCACTTGAGGCATATACCGGTGATATATTGAACAAGGAAGGCTTCCGTTCCATGGAAGACCTCTCCGCCTTTTCACCCTCGGTGGAAATTGATGTGCGTACCCAGGACCAGGACATCTCTGTCCGTGGTATGGGAACCACCGGTAACAACCTGGGGCTGGAAGGTGCGGTACCTATCTTCGTAGACGGTGTGCACTTCTCCAGGACATCCATGATTATGGGGGCCTTCTTGGACCTGGAACGCGTTGAGGTCCTGCGTGGTCCACAGCCTGTTGCCTTTGGACAAAACGCCACTGCCGGGGCCTTCAGCTTGACTTCAAAAAAACCAGGCGCGGAATGGTCCGGCGACATCACCTCTGAATATGGCAACTGGGATCGCTTCAGTATAGAAGGCGGTATTGGTGGCCCCATCTCCGACACCTGGGGCGTACGTTTCGCCGCCCAGCATGATCGCACCGGCGGTTACCTGAAAGATATCATCACCGGGGATAAATTTCCTGCTGGTGAGGAATCAGCTGCGAGGGCAACCCTGGTTTGGACGCCTATGGACAACCTGCAAGCCACATTAAAGGCCGAGTGGGCAAATCGCCGTAACCAGGCAGAAGGTATTTCAGTCTGTCGTACGGAAGGATTGGTTAGACAGACCGAGCGTGCCGTTACCATACCAGGACAAACCACTTTCACTGATCAACAACAGATCCTGGCTCTGCCCCGTAACTGTGATGAGGAAGGTTTTCAACGCTTTGGTTTGATGGAAGGTCGTGCACCTTTTGCCAAACCTATTCAGGGCATAGACCAGGAAGACGGAGCAGGTGGTATCGTTGACATTACCGATGTTCAATATAGCTTTGTTGGTAAGCCCGAGGCCCATGACGACATGGATTCCTATAACTATCGCCTTGGTGTAGATTACGAGTTTGATAACGGTATTACCCTGTTCTCTAATACCGGGTACATCGATTATCAACGCTCCTCCGCCCATGACAACTCCAGTTCCCCTATTATCACTAACGTTCAGCACCGGGGTGAAATTTTCAATATGCTCAGCCAGGAGATCCGTGTTGGCTCTCCCCGTGGTGGGCAGATAGAATGGGAATTCGGTGGTTTCTTCCAGAAAGAAGACCTGGATCTTGGTAACCTGGGTGATCCCAAGTACCAGACTATAACCTTCCGCGCCAATACCCGGCGCCCGGCTCGTTCGCAGGATGCCTGGCAGGATACGACCTGGTTAAGTGCCTTTGCTGCGGTAACCTACAATTTCTGGGATGACAGAATGTCTCTTGACGTCGGCGCCCGTTTTACCGATATCAGCAAGACATCTCACATCCAGGGTTATGCCCATACCTGGATCTTCGACATTGATCCGGACAGTGTGGCAGTACCCAATGGTACTGATATAGTCGGAGATGGTGTCATCTGGGGAACCGATCACGATAATAACTGTACCGGCCCCAGTGGTGGTGTAGCTACCTGTGTGGATAGATTTCGTGAAGTGGGTGGTATTGGCGCACCCGATCCAAATGATTCAACCACCTGGTTTTCCATCATCGATTGCGGAGATGCGACTGATCCACGTACCCAGGGACCTCGTAACCAGTGCGGAAGTTACGGTGCCGGTTACTGGACCCATGCCTACAATCCTAACCGGCTGAGGGATGGCGGAAATGCCATTGCCGATGAGCGTGGCATTAGAACAGTGCCTGAGGCCTGGGACGGCCAGTCACCGGTTGCCCTTGGACCACCGGTATGGGGTATCCGATCATCAGAGGGTAATAACCTGCTGTATAACCGTGACTATAATGATAACAGTTTTGACCCACAGGTTGTGCTGCGTTACCGCCCCAATGATAACCACTCCCTGTATGCCAAGTGGTCCCGTGCCTTCAAGGGCGGTGGTGCTGATATTTCAACGGCTTCTTTACCGGCCGATCAGGATGCCTTTCCATTACTGGCAGAAAATGCAGAGAACTTTGAGATCGGTGCCAAGGGAAGACTGTTAGATGGGGCAGCAAACTATAATATCGCTGCGTTCCAGATAACCATTTCTGATTTACAGATTGCTACTACCGTACCGCAACAACTGGATACCCAGAGCTCTATCTCCACCAATGCCAGTAAACAACGTACCCGTGGTGTGGAGTTTGATTTGAAATGGGCGGCAACCGATCGTTTAACACTTGGTCTCTCCGGTGCCTTTATGGACGGTGAAATGGTAAGTTATCCAGGTGCCGGTTGTACTGATGCAGAATTTGAAGAAGCCGATACCGGCCCATGTATCAGTGCGGCCGAAGCGGCTGCAAATCCTGACGGATTTCCCGAAGGAACCATCGATCGTACCGGCCAGCGCGCACCACGTACCCCTGAATACAAGATCGTGGCCGACGTGGACTGGTGGTATCCATTATCCGATAACCTGAAGTACACATTCTCCAGCCGCACCAGTTTTATTGATGGCTATGTCTATAATGTGGAAGATTTCGATCCTACCATCAGCTTTGATAATCGTATCATCCAGAACCTGCGCTTTGGTATAGCAGACATGGATGACCGTTGGAATGTCACCCTATGGGGACGTAACCTCCTGAGTGATGGTTTTACCTACTTCCCGGAATTTGATGTGCTGCCAGAAGGCCGTCAGGACAAGGAAGTCAGCCAACGCCACTGGTTCAGTTATGGTGTACAGTTCCAGTATAACTACAATTAATCTGTAACCCACAAAAGCTGTACTACCAAAAGGCCCCGGCAACGGGGCCTTTTTTTATAGATTCTGTTTTGTTGTCATACTGGCCAATGCCAGTATCCAGTTAAATAAGGTATCATCCAGGGAATGATTCATTATAATAACTGGTTTCCTGGTTGCGTTACGCGGCCACGAAATGACGGGGTTTTGCTTTCGATTCTCATATGTGATTTAGATTCTTTTACCGGATAAGTCTCGTCATCATTCCCGTACCCTGAAGGGCATAAAAATCAGCGGGAATCTATATATAATCCTGTCATTTGAAATGGAGAAGCATGATGCTCTTAATCAATAACGAAGTGGTACAAAAGGTGCTCACCATGGGGGACACCATCGATGTACTGGAAGACGCTTACACCCAGCATGTCAAAAGGGAGTCGGTATGTCGTCCCAGAATTGATATTCATATCCCCACAGAAGACCCTAAAAAAGTTTATCGCTGGGGGACCATGGAAGGTGGTTCCATGCACAATTATTTTGCCATCCGTATCAAGTCCGATATCCTCTATGAGACAGAATACCGGGGCGCTATCACCCAGGAAAAATACTGCCGTGAACCGGGGACATTTTGTGGTTTTATCATCTTGATGAGCGTGAATAATGGCGAACCCCTGGCCATCATCAATGACGGCGAACTGCAACATATGCGAGTGGGGGCAGATGGCGGACTGGGGGTCAAATATGCCGCCCGCGAAGAGTGCCATACCATAGGCATGCTGGGTTCCGGCGGCATGTCCCGTTCCCACATCGCGGCCTATATGCATGTCCGTCCCGAGATAAAACGGTTACAGGTGTATAGCCCCACCCGTGCCAACTGCGAGGCCTATGCCGATGAGGTCAGGGAAAAATATAATCTGGAAGTGATTGTGTGTGATAAGCCTGAGCAAATCTATAAAGATGCAGACATCGTTGCTGCCCTCACTGATAGTGCGGTACCGGTCATCAACCCCGAATTGATTAAACCGGGCGATCACGTCATCAATATTGGCGGTGGTGGTTATATCGGAGGCGGTGGCACACCCGGCAGTACCCTGCTTGACAGGATTAACCTGTATCTACGGTTTGGTGATGCGCCGGCCCCCTGGGGACGCCCGGAGTTTGGTGTCTCGGATGAGTTTTTGACCTATGCTGCTGAACCTGAATCTATGCACAAACTGGAACACAAGCATGTTGGCAAAAAGGGGCATGGGAGATTGCCCGTTGATAATACGGTGACCTTTGAAGATATTATTACAAAGGGACTCACATCGGCCCGTACCAGTGATGATCAGATCTCCTATTCCGAACGCGGCAACCTGCAGGGTCAACAGTTCTGGTCTGTGGCGGGTGTAGCCTATGAAAAGGCCAAAGAACTGGGTCTGGGTCAGGAGATTCCGACAGAGTGGTTTTTGCAGGATATTAGGAACTGAGAGTTAAAAGAATATGATGATATCTATAGCTACAACGTCAAGCATTATTACTAGAATGAGCAGCTGAAAGCTGCACCTTAGATCACTGGATTCCCGCCTGCGCGGGAATGACGAAGGAGTTATTAAATAATCGCCGGTAGCCACCGTTTGACGCGTTTGCGGTATTCCTCGTAATCATCCCCGAACAATTCAACCAGCCTCTCCTCGTCTTTTCTAACCCTGGGTTGATACCATATAAGGGTAAATATCAATAACAACACCGCTACCAGGGACTGCAGGGTAATGGCGATACCGGTAATGTAGATGAAATGCCCCAGGTACATAGGGTTACGGGTATAAGCATAGATGCCGGAAGTGACCAGGGCCTCCGGAGGGTTCTTAAGGCCCGGACCACCCCGTCCCAGGCGATTTCGGTATTTACCGGAAAATTTAAACTGCAGGTATCCCCATAATAGAAACACAACGCCCCATGGCACAAACTGCAAGTTGCCCTGATGGAGGATCAATTCTATTAATAATATTACGATGGGATAGAGGATAAAGGTACGATTTGAATTACTACTAAACCATTTGGCAACGGGATTGGTCTTTTTTACCTCATCATTCATATCCGGTTTTATTCGTCCTGCCCTGACTGCAGGCGTTCGAAGCGCTTGTTATCGCCTGAGACGTCCTTGAATACCAGGGACTTGATCATCACCGGCACAGTATTGGAAGGTTCTCGCATACGTCCGAGATCAATGTAGTCAAAATTCCACAGCGCCACACCATCGATCACCATCATGGGGTTATTGATCTCAAGGTCTTCTTTCAGTGTCCTGCCAAGATTCAGGGCAATATCGGCATCGAGAATGATGAATAACGGCTTGTTACGATCAATACGCTCTGCCAGTCCCTGCCTTATGGCATTCGCAAAGGCCCGTACCCGCTTATAGTCCGGATGGCCCTCCCAGTGGAATGAATGCACCAGGTCCTGTTCACACCCCAGCAGATCAAAATTCTGCATGGTATTGTTAATTGCATCTGTCAGGGCAGTTTCATCAAAAGATTCCGTGAATTGAAACTCGGTATGAACCACCTGCAGGTTACGGCGAGGTAATAACTCAGCATGATCGGTGATGAAACCAGTATTGCCACTAAGCTGGGTAGAATATTCCGATGCCCCCAGCACCGTTGCACGAATCCCCTGGCTGTCTTCATTGATCTTCCATGACACCTTGGCTTCGGCAAAACTCTCACATATGGCCTTGCCCAGGTAAGTGCCCAGGTCTCCAAAGTCGCGGGGTTCACGTTCATAAATAAACTCTGATACGCCGCCGGAAAAAACTATACTGTCAATATTGGCAAAACTTTCAATGGGGTCAGTCAAATATAAATTTGCGGTGTGTTCAGATACCGTCTCGTCGGTCAGGGCATGTATCAGGTCATCTGTCATTGAACTCGCAATGACCATCATGTCATCGCTGGAGACCTGGTCACCCAGTTTCAAGGAGAGGCCGGCACGTTTTGCATGCGACTGTCCTGCAGGCTCCATCCTCACCAATGTGCCGTTTTCATCCACAGCAAGTAATCTGCCGCCGATATGTAACGCAGCCGTGACCTGGACTATACCCTTGTTGATTACGCTTAACTTGGTGGTCCCGCCACCAATATCGATATTCAGAATACGTTCATTTTCATCATGGGACTTCTCCACCGCACCGGAACCATGGGCAGCCAGCATCGCCTCCATGTGATGGCCTGCAGCCACACACACCAGTTCACCACATTTTTCTGACAATATCTGGCCGATCCGTTCTGAGTTAGATCGACGCAATGCTTCACCGGTGAGGATCACGACGCCAGTATCAATATCATTGGGATTTACCTTTGCCTCGTTATAGGCGTTGTCGACGATCTCACCCAGGGCGCGTGCATCGATCAGGGTCTCGCTCTCATAGGGCGTCAGGCTGACCGGTGATTCGTACCAGGTTTCCCTGGAAACCACCAGGTAACGGCTGGAAAGATCCACCGATTGCCGCCTTAGATGCAGATGTGAAAACAGGATCTGGGTACCTGCCGATCCAATATCGATCCCGACACTGGTCAGGGTCACGTTTTCCCGTTGCCAGAGGGGGTGGTCTTCAATATTACCCTCAAAATCAGGGCCTACATAATGGCCATCGTGAGTGTGGCCCGGGTCTGGACTATAGTAATGGGTATGCTCTTCGTTGGTATCGTGGGTCATTTTTCGCTATTTTCCATAAGTTTTTTGTTCTTCCTGACTTTATCATTATATCTTGGGTTAAACTTAAAATGTAAGAAGTTAAACGTGGTATCTATCAGTTGATGTAAAAATCCGGGGCCCAATAATTCATCATTTCACACCTCACGCCTTACGATTTACGTTTCTCATTTCACGTTTTACCTGCCCCAAAATTTGACAAACCTCACCCTAATCGGTAGAAAGAAACCGCTAGGAAGGCGCATTTTTTACGTCATCAGAATAATAACTAAATTTCGAACTCCCAAATCAATCCGTAGAGGTTTTACCTATGTTAATAATAAATAATGACCTGGTTGCCCAGACCCTTACCATGGATATGTGCATAGACGCACAGGACAAGGCATTTAAAAAGCTCCCCTCTGGTGGTGCAATCCATCGCCCCAGGATAGACATGTACTTCCCCTGCCAGCGCGATGACGGCTATTTTCGATGGGGCAGTATGGAAGGTGCCAATGATGGTTATTTTGCCATTCGCATGAAATCAGACGTTATTCACTGGCCAAAGGATGAGAACGGCAACTGGACCGAGAAAAAATACTGTCGTGAACCAGGAACCTATTGTGGACTGATACTGCTAATCTCAACCGAAAATGCAGAGCCATTGGCCTTTATCAATGACGGCAACCTGCAACATATGCGTGTCGGCGGTGGTGCCGGTCTGGGGGTAAAATACCTCTCCAGGGAAGACAGCCATGTGGTGGGTATGCTTGGCTCGGGTGGTATGGCCAGAACATTCCTAGATGCGTTTACCTGTGTCAGGGACATTCAACAATGCCGCGTCTATTCACCCACACAGGCAAACCGCGAGGCCTATGCGGAAGAGATGGCTGATAAACTCGGCATTGAAGTCATGGCAGTCAATTCGGCCAAAGAGGCGGTAGCAGGCTGTGACATCCTGTCGTCCTGTACCGATTCCATGCAACCCGTTTATGATGCCGATTGGTTGGAACCCGGGATGCATGTCACCAACCTGGGCAGGCGGGAGATGCCTGATTCCGTTATCAACAAGTTTGACGTGGTGATCCGTCAGGGGACCGCAGGTTTGCAAATGAAGATGACAGAACGCTTTCAGGCCGAACGTGGCCTGTCACCTGCGGCATTTATTGGTGGGACCACCGAGGAAATGCAACGTATCCCTGAGAAAAACCCACAACCTGGCTTTGGCGGCGATGATCCTGATTTTAAAGACCGTGGCAAAGGTAGTGATAAGCCGGATTTTGCAGATCTTATCTCTGGAAAGGCAAAAGGCAGGACCAGTCCAGACCAAATTACCTTCTATCGAAACGTCGGAAATCAGGGTCTGCAGTTCTCAGCGGTAGGACAGGTCGTTTATGAAAAAATTAAGGAAATGGGACTGGGTCAGGAAATCCCTACAGACTGGTTTTTACAGGATATTCGTGACTGATTTTTAGCTAATAATCTAGTCCATTGGCACTTTTACATGTATCATTTTGTACCTTATGTAATTGAAATAATTGCATTTGGGACAGACGTTACAACAATATTAAAGGCACTGGAAGGTATCAATCAATGAACAAAAAAGTCATCACTGCATTATCGGTTTTTGGCGGATTGCTGGTAGTCATTATTGTCGCGGGATTGCTTGTTAATAAACTTGCTCAACAGAGTGGAACAGCAACTTCCACCGAAGATGTAACAGATACCAATGCAGCAGCCGCATTTTATGATGGAAAGGTTATAAAATGGGTTATCCCATACAGCCCAGGCGGTGGTTATGATGAATATGTCAGGCTGATTGCACCTTTTATGGAAAAATATACCGGTGCCAGGGTGGACGTACATAACCTACCGGGTGCCGGCGGGATGCGTGGGGTAAATGAACTCTATTCCTCGCCCAATAATGGACTCAATATTGGGATCATCAATGGTAGTGCATTGATTACCAGCCAGCTGGCAGGCATTAAGGGCGCTGAATATGAACTGGACAAGTTTGAATATATTGGGCGAATTATTGCCGATCCACGTGTTCTGGTGCTTTCCAGCAAGAGCAGCATTAAGGTCTTTGATGACATCCTGAATTCAGAAGAAGTAGTGAAAATAGGTGCCACAGGTCTCGGAGGCAGTACCTACGTAGATGCAGTGATCGCCAAAGAAGCGTTCAATATGAACGTGGAAATCATCCATGGGTTTGACAGTTCTCCAGTGGTGAGACAGTCCATGTTACGAGGCAATATTACCGGCACCTGGGGTTCCTGGGGAAGTGCCGAGGACGGCGTGGAATCGGGAATGGAATTTGTTCTTATCCAGAGTGGTAGAGAACGACTGCCTGACCTAGCCGATGTCCCCACGGTGTTTGAATATGCTGATAAAACATCTGATCCAGAACGAACCAATGCCATACTGACTGCCTGGGATGCCCTGATACAAGTAGGTCGTTCCGTTGCTGCACCTCCAGGAACTGCGGCAGATAAGATCGTCTTTCTGAGAGAGGCATTCAATAAATCATTGCATGATCCGGAACTCCTGCAAAAGGCTGAGCAGGCCGGCCGACCATTTGATTATGCCACTGGAGAGGACATGACAGATATCACCCTCAATGCCACGAAGATGCCCCAGGAAATCGAGGAACTTTTCATCCTGGCAATCAGGGGTCAACTCTAAACCATTAGTTTTCTTAACTATCTCTATAACTTAACTATAAATTAATAGGAATTCATGTAAATGGGCATTTTAGAAGGACTGGTCATAGGTTTCTTTGAATCTATCAGCCCGGCCGTACTACCTTACTTGTTTGTTGGTTCTCTTTTTGGGCTGGTGGTAGGTGTCATTCCGGGTCTAAGTGGACATTTTGCCATTGCCATGGCCATACCGTTTTTATATACCATGGAACCGGCCACGGGTATTGCCTTTTTGCTCGCCGCCCATGCTGCGGTTGCCCAGGGTGGTGGGCTTACCTCCATCCTCTTCAGCACCCCAGGCACTGGTCAAAACGCCGCTACCTTGCTTGATGGTCCTCCTATGAGAAATAACGGCCAGGCGGGCATTGCCGTCGGTGCGGCCATGACCGCGTGTTTACTGGGTGCTACATTTGGTTCCGCTACCCTGGCCGCATTACTGCCGGCATTACAACAGGTAGTATTACTTTTCGGTCCACCTGAAATATTTGTCCTGGTTATCCTGGCATTGACGTTTGTTGCAGCACTGGAAGAAGGTGATCTGGCCAAGAGTATCATGTCTGCCCTGGGCGGCCTGTTATTTGCCATGATTGGACTGGACAATGTTACCAACCAGGAACGGTTCACCTTTGGACTGTTGGAACTTCGAGATGGTCTAGAGCTTGTTCCGGTGATTCTTGGTCTGTTTGCCGTGGCAGAAATGTTTGACCTCTGGGTCAAAGGCGGATCGCTGGTGGGTGAAGCCAAGAACAGTAATCTGTCAGCCCGGGAAACTCAAAGACAGATTTTCCAGGGTATGAAAGAAACCTTTAAACGGATATGGCTGGTAATTCGTTGTAGCGCCATTGGCACATCAATGGGATTAATACCGGGTCTGGGCAGTGCCCCTGCGGCATTTGTTGCTTATGGTCATGCTAGGCAATCCTCCAAGACCAAAGAGACATTCGGTAAGGGAAATGTCGAGGGTGTTATTGGTCCGGAATCAGCAAATAATGCGGTAGAAGGTGGGGCACTGGCATCCACAGTGGCCTTTGGTATACCCGGTAGTTCATCCATGGCTATTCTGCTGGCGGGACTCTTTATCCTGGGCGTAGAAACCGGTCCCAAGATGCTCACCGATCACGTTGATTACGTGTTCATCATGATCTTTACCATTATATTCGGAAACCTGATTGGTACAGTACTGGGAATGTTCCTCGTCAACCCGTTAACCCGTGCCTCTGCACTCAGGTCCAGCCTGCTGGTACCGGTATTGATCTGTATTATTTTTACCGGGGCCTATGCTGTTAATAACTCCTGGTTTGATATTGGTATCGCTGTCGTATTCGGCATACTGGGTTACCTCATGAAGGAATTAAAATATTCTAGGGCTGCCATGCTGATTGGATTTGTACTTGGGTTCGCCATTGAAAAGAACCTTTATCTTGCCGTACAGCTATCAGGCCCTTACTTCATACTCGACCCGGTACCGCTAACCCTGTCAATCATAACGCTTGGCTTTTTAGGCTATAACATCTGGACCATCATCCGTGATAAGAAAGCAAAGCAAAACAACACATAACTAAATCAACGACTATGTCAAAGAATAAGAAAACCCTGGAAATCTGTTTTACCATCTTCATTACGCTGTTGATCGTTGGTGCTTTTATATCTGCACTGACCTACGACTTTGTCTCTGCCAGGGCGCCACTTGTTATCCTGGCGCCACTATTAATCCTGGCCGGTTTTCAGTTAAAGAAGGCGTGGAAGGAGGCCCATGATGTGGATTTCATGGGTGATCTAAAACAAACGTTTGGACTTCACAACAAGGAATTCAATGGCATTGCCAGTTTTTTTGGCTGGATGATTTTCCTGCTGATTTTGATCTATGTAACAGGGCACTATGTTGGTATGGCAGTGTTCATGTTTTTCCTGATGAACCTGATTTCTGAGGAAGAACTTCCCATCTCAATTATTGTTTCAGTAGTCGTTACCCTGGTAATTTATTTATTATTCGAACACCTGTTCAACATTGAATTATACCGTGGACTGGTCTACCGAATCTGGATGGGATACGGATTTTAAACTGTTCAATTCAGATAGTTTGTCACCCATTCTCCTGATACCTACTTTCAGACTCTGATAAAAAACTGAGGCGCTCTTTATCTAACTGGATACTGGCTTCCGCAAAAATAATAGGATGTTAAACCCATCATACCGCGCCTGACCCGGCATCCAGTTAATCAAATGAACGCGTTTCACGGGGACTCTATTTACTGGATACTGGACCGGGCTCAACTCCGTACCGGGGCAGGCTATATGCCAGTATGACAGTCTCGCAGGCGAGTTTACCGGGGCTGGACGAGTAAAGGGATTTTAATATCTGCCGTTTTTTTCCGTAGCCTAGAGGGCATAAACATCTGAAGGAACCGAGTCAATTAAATATGCGCTGCTGGCGCACCATATCAAGTTGGGGTTATATGAACTGTTTCAATCCAGGTGTTCAGGATAGGTCTTCACAACACTGTTATCAGTGATCTCCTTAAGTTTTACAGGCAGGCGTTCATGCCGAATTTCCTGCTCTAGTTCATCAAACACCTCATTCAAAGTAGGGATATGCGCGGGTATCTTTTTATAGACTGTTAGCAGGTGATATCCAAAATCTGATGCTACCGGCCCTTCAAGTTTATTTAAACTGGCGGCAAATGCGGCACGCTCAAAATCCGACCGGGCTATCTGCCCCTCCCTGGAGAAACACCCCATATCTCCTCCCTGCTGTGCAGTCTTACTATCTGTACTATGTTGCCTGGCGAGCTCCTCGAAATCCGCACCATTTTCCAATTCAGTCTTTAACTGGTTGGCCTTAGATTCCTCATCAACCACAATCTGCCTGAGGCAGATCTGTTCGGGTCGCTTGATCTCATCCTGGATATCATGATGCAACACCACGACATCA
>JAURPG010000028.1 GCA_030835405.1 Gammaproteobacteria bacterium
CTTTCCTTGATTTAACTTCCCTGGCGCCTAACGCCCTGAGTTTATGAGATACGTGAGCTATCGCTATATCTACCATTTCCATTGGCACAGGTCGTTTTTCAAGGGCGCGCAAAAAACTAGAGCGTATTTTATCTTCTATGAATTTTTGACGCCTTCCATCTGATTTTATGATACGTGGATAATTTAATTCTGCAGATTCATAGGTTGTAAAACGTTCCTTACAATCCAGACATTCTCTGCGTCGACGAATTTTGTCCCCCTCACCCACAAGGCGGGAATCGATTACCTTGGTATCTTCAGCGGAACAAAATGGACAATACATAATTTAATTACCAACTATAATTAATACTCATACATTGGAAATTGATCACATAATTCACCAACCTGATTTTTAATATTTTCCATTGTTTGCTCATTTTCAATATCATTTATTAAATCACAGATCATTCCTGCCACCTGTTGCGATTCCTGTTCTTTAAACCCTCGAGTTGTAATTGAGGGTGTCCCTATTCTTATTCCAGAAGTTACAAATGGTGACTGCGGATCATTTGGCACAGCATTTTTATTAACCGTGATATGCACAGAATTTAATTTGGCATCAAGTTCTTTGCCAGTAATCCCTTTATTTCTCAAATCAACCAGGAATAAATGGTTATCTGTACCACCTGACACAATATCCACATCACGGTTGATGAATTCTTCTGCCATGGCGTTGGCATTATTTTTAACTTGGCGCTGATAATCTTTAAATGCTGGTTCCATCGCTTCCTTAAATGCTACTGCCTTTGCGGCAATTACATGCATCATTGGACCACCCTGATAACCGGGAAATACCATGAAATTAATCTTTTTCTCAATTTCTTCGTTCTTTTTTCCCATAATCAAGCCTGACCTGGGTCCTCTCAGGGTTTTATGTGTTGTAGTGGTAATAATATCGGCAATATCAATCGGGCTGGGATAAAGGTTACAAGCCACAAGTCCTGCCACATGGGCAATATCAGCAACGAGATATGCTCCAACCTTATCTGCAATTTCACGAAATCGTTCCCAGTCTATGGTTCTTGAATACGCGGAAAACCCTGTCATGATAAGTTTAGGTTTATGTTCCAATGCTAATTTTTCGGCATGGTCATAATCAATCTCGCCTGTTTCTGGATCCAAACCATATTGAATTGCATTATAAGTTCGGCCAGATGCATTAACAGATGAGCCATGAGTGAGATGCCCCCCATCTGCTAGACTCATCCCCATTATAGTGTCGCCTGGTTCACACAGGGCAAGATATACCGCTCCATTGGCTTGTGATCCTGAATGTGGCTGGACATTGGCGAAGTCCGCACCAAATAAAGACTTTGCCCTGTCAATTGCCAGTTGTTCAATAATATCTACATACTCACATCCACCATAATATCGTTTTCCAGGATAACCTTCGGCATATTTATTGGTCAGCACTGAACCTTGTGCTTCGAGAACGCGTGGACTAACATTGTTTTCTGATGCAATTAACTCAATATGATCTTCCTGACGACGCATTTCTCCTTTCATGGCATTCCAAACTTCATCATCAAAACCCTGAATTTTCAAGTCCTTACTAAACATTATATTTCCTCGGCATATAAATAAATTGATTTAGCATCTGTGTTGGTAGACTATCAGATTGGCCTATTACATGCTAAAAATGAACAAATTATCCACCAACAATACATATATATTTTTCCTTAAGACAGATTTTGCCAGTTCCCTGGGGAAGCATATAATTACCTTATAAAAATATAAGGAATAATTAATGTCTGAATCGGAAAAATTCTTTATTCGTGCGAACGAAATTCTTGACAGGCTTGAAGGATATTTACCTGGCAACAATAGACTGGATTTTAACACAAAATCAGCAAATTGCTGGAGTTATAATGCCTCATCCAATAAACTCGAGGCTATCGTCAGGCAAACTGATATTTCATTGGATAATTTATTGTGTATTGACAAACAAAAACATCAGCTTGTCCAGAATACACAGCAATTCTTAAGCGAATTTCCCGCCAATAATGCCTTGCTCTGGGGCCCCAGAGGGACTGGCAAATCCTCTCTTATCAAGGCCCTCCTCAATCGTTTCCAGGGAGATGGATTAAGACTCATTGAAATCCAGCGGGATGACATGAAAAAACTCCCCGAAATTTGTGATCTTGTTTATGATCAACCAAATAAATATATACTTTTCTGTGATGACCTGTCCTTTGAAGAGCATGATCATGGATATAAAATTATAAAAGTTATGCTGGATGGATCCATTAAACAAACGCCTGACAATGTTCTGATATATGCAACGTCAAACAGACGACATTTAATACCAGAAAAAATGCAGGAGAATCTCGAATCTGAATTTATTGACGGTGAACTTCATTACGGAGACACCGTTGAAGAAAAACTATCATTATCCGAACGCTTTGGCCTGTGGATAGCCTTTCACCCATTTAATCAGGAACAATATTTATCTGTTATTCATCATTGGTTGGGTAAGCATATGGGCACAGACACACCATTATCAGATGAACAGCGACAGGCAGCATTACAATGGGCATTAGAACATAGCTCTCGAAGTGGTCGCTGTGCAATGCTATTTTCAAGAGACTGGGCAGGCAAAACCGGGCTGGCTCAATTATGAGCGCGACCATAGGTATACTTGGGGGGACTGGCTTGCAGGAATTAACCGGATTCAAACTCCTGTCTGAAGATTCTGTTCAAAATAAATACGGCAAACCTAGCGCCCCTCTTGCCACATTAACAATAGACGGCATTAAAACTATATTTTTATCAAGGCATGGGACGCCACATAAAATACCGCCTCACAAGGTTAATTACCGAGCAAATATATATGCATTTAAAAATGCTGGGGTCGAAAACATAATCAGCATTAATGCTGTTGGAGGAATAACCAAAAAAGCTGCGCCCGGTAGAATTATATTGCCAGATCAGATCATCGATTACACATGGTCCAGGAAACATACTTTTTTTGAAGATGATCTCGATTCAGTTGTGCATGTAGATTTTACCAGTCCCTATAGTGATACGCTTCGTGACAAGGTCATAACAGTTAGCGATTTAACCGGTATAAATTTGATCAAACACGGAACATATGCTGCCACCCAGGGACCGAGACTTGAAACAGCTGCTGAAATATTACGCCTTGAACATGATGGCTGCGATATCGTAGGCATGACTGGTATGCCGGAAGCATCCCTGGCACGTGAGCTTAAAATAAACTATGTCTCAATTTGCCTGGTAGTTAACTGGGCAGCTGGTAAATCTGATGAATTAATTACTATGGATTCGATACAGCGTCATATTGATACTGGAATGAATAAAATCCTGGAGGTCTTAAAGGAATTAGTCAAAATAATATAATTAAATGTGCGTCATTAAGGCCCATAACGACTAATCTGAATAATTATCCCAAACATGGGATGGTCAAAATAATGCAGCTCATTCAGCTTAATACGTCTTGTTTCAACCAACCTCACATATTCTACAGGGTCTATCTCAGACATTTGCTGTAATGTCTGTTCAATAGTTTTTATACTACCATTAGATTCTGACTCCTGTTCCGGTGCTTGTCTGAACAACACCATATCTAGGTCAACATACAAATATAGACTACTCCGGATTCTTAAGCTCCCATCTATACTTAGTTCAACAGGCTCATAAAAATTTTCTGGCATTGGTTCAGTGACAAATGATGCCGGGATTGTTAATTCATAAAGGTTTGAAACATCATTGGCCTGCAAATGTACTGGTTTTGATTGATCTCCATCAAGCCCCGGTTGTTGCCATGAAATATGATATAAGGGTCTGTATTCTCGTGATAGCCTTAGAACCCGATATATCCCATCCAAACGGTAATTATCTTCAGGCAGAATTGAATAAGGCACTAAAGGGGAATCCCCTTGACTACTAATATCCCCCTCTTCAGAGCGCATTGCCAGAGACTCATGATAGGACTTCAAGATGACTGTATCATCTAGATCGATTAATCTAGGTGTTTGATACCATAATTCACCATCCGATTCCGGATACAAATTTTCAAATACAATTAGTTCAACCTGATACCAGACAGCATGGGCAGCAGCAGACCATATAAATGCAATAAATATGATAGATTGTGTAATTACTTTTTTCATGCTGCTTCTTTAACTGGAAGTATCTCTAAAAAATCAGCCAGGAACTCTAGTTTCGAGCCCGCATCATTAAAAGGTTTAATTATCCTTAGTTTTTCGCTGCCGTCCAGTTTATATATCTCAGGATATTCTGTGATGAGCTTTATAATTATAGACGCATCAATATTAGCCTGCTTGGCAAAAATAATCCGGCCACCTTTTTCACCTAAATCTATTTTTAATATCCCAATAGACCTTATTTTTAATTTAAGCCTGGCGATTTCAAATAATGTTTTGGCTGCATCAGGTAAATCACCGAACCTGTCTATCATTTCCTCTTGAGCTAATTCTAATTCTTCTCTTGATTTGGCTGCTGCAATTTTTTTATACATCATCAGCCGGGTATGGACATCTGGCAGATAAAATGAAGGTATTAATGCTGGTGCATGTATATCGATTTCCACCTCTTTTCCAGATGACTTGTCCATATCAGGTTGGTGACCGGATTTTAATGCATTGACGGCACGTTCAAGTAGCTCAATATATAAGGCATAACCTATTTCATGTATTTGACCACTCTGTTCATCACCCAGTATTTCCCCAGCACCTCTAATCTCCAAATCATGGATAGCCAGTGAAAACCCAACACCCAATTCCTCCATGGATTCTACTGCCTGTAATCGCTTCATCGCGTCTTTAGTAATTTCTTTAATTGATGGCACAAGTAAATAGGCAAATGCATGATGATGTGAACGCCCAACCCGGCCTCTCAACTGATATAATTGCGCGAGACCCAGTTTATCTGCGCGATTAATTATTATGGTATTAGCTGTGGGCACATCTATCCCAGATTCAATAATCGTTGTGCATACTAATATATTAAAGCGTCTATGATAAAATTCCTGCATTATCATTTCCAATTGCCTTTCAGGCATTTGTCCATGAGCATATTGAACCCTGGCATCAGGCACGTACTCCTTGATTTGTCCGGTCATTTTTTCTATTGTGTCAATATCATTGTGTAGAAAATATACCTGTCCGCCCCGTTTTATTTCCCTCTGAATTGCTTCAACGATGAGTTCAGTTCGCCATTCACACATAAATGTCTTAATAGCGTGCCTTCTGGATGGTGGTGTGGCAATAATTGATAAATCTCGTAATTCAGAAATGGCCATATTTAACGTTCTTGGAATTGGTGTTGCTGTTAAGGTTAAAATATCCACCTCGGAGCGAAATGATTTTATTTTCTCCTTCTGCCTCACCCCGAAACGATGTTCTTCATCAATCACAAGTAAACCGAGGTTTTTATATTTCAAGTCATCCTGTAAAAGTCTATGCGTGCCGATGATAATGTCTACTTTACCATTTTCGAGACCTTCAATTATCTTTTTCTGTTCACTCTTGCCGACAAACCTGGACATCATCTCAACCTTAACTGGCCAATCAGCAAACCTGTCCTTGAAGTTTTGATAATGTTGCTGGGCCAGCAAGGTTGTAGGGACTAACAGCGCAACCTGCTTATTATTGGTCACGCAGACAAATGCTGCCCGCATTGCGACTTCTGTTTTCCCAAATCCAGCATCACCGCAAACCAGCCTGTCCATGGCGATTGTCGATTCCATATCACTCAAAACTGAATTAATAGCGTCTTCCTGATCCGGTGTTTCCTCAAATGGAAAACTTTGAACAAAAGCCCCATATTCATCCTGGTTTATTTTAAATGCAGAACCGGATCTTGCAGCACGTTTTGCGTGCAAATCCAGCAATTCCGCTGCCACATCTATGACCTGTTTCTCTGCTCTTGACCTGATTTTTTGCCACTGGCCACTACCCAATCTGTGCAAAGGCGCATGTTCCGAATCCGCACCACTGTATCGGCTAACCAGATTTAATGACGATACGGGGACATAAAGCTTGTCATTATCTGCATATTCAATATATATAAATTCGTTGGTAATTCCATCTATTGTTAGCTGAATAAGCCCTTTATATCTTCCAACCCCATTATCCTCGTGCACTACAGGAGCCCCCACTGAAAGTTCAGCAAGATTTCTAATCATCGCATCTGAATTAGATTGCTTACGTTTTCTCAATCTACGCTGATAAACCCTTTCACCAAATAATTGATTCTCGCTGATCAATGTCAGGAATGGATTGTCGATAACCATTCCATTTTCCAATGGTGATACTGTCAAGCAAATATCACCGTTACCAGTTACAAATTCATTCCACGTATTTATCAGCTTGGGCGTTATATTATTTGCCCTCAGCAATTCTAATATGGATTCACGTCTTCCCGGTGACTCTGCCACCAACAAAACCCTACCTTTGTATTCGGACAACATTTTTTTGAATATGCCCATAGGTTCTGGTAAACGTGCATCCACAGACATTTGCATTGGCACTCGAGTGGAATAAGTTGCCACATTAGCATTTGCCTCGGAAACCAACGGACTGATATTTATACGCTGATGAGTTGCGAGCATTTCATTAAATTCTTCAGGGGCAAGATAAACATCTTCAGGCCTTAAAACAGACCTGGACATCTCATTCGTGGCAACATTATATCTTTTAGTTACATTATCCCAATGCTCTGAAATACTATCTGTTACTGCAGCATTGAAAATCACAATAGGTTCTTGCGTAAAGTAATCGAATATAGAATTCGTAGATTCATAAAATAGTGGCAAATAAAATTCAATCCCTTGCGGGACGATATTATTACTAACATCTGTATAGATATCTGAACCTAATGGACTGGCAGAGAAATATTCACGCCAGTTTTGTCTAAAGCGCATGACACCGGACTCTGAAAAATCAAGTTCATTTGCCGGTAATATATTAACTTTATCAATTGTGGAAATTGACTTTTGTGTTTCTGGGTCAAATTTCCTGATACTGTCTATTATATTATCGAACAAATCAATCCTGAGAGGCGCGTGACTACCTATAGGATAGAGATCAAGAATTGAACCACGAAAGGCAAATTCACCATGTTCTATAACCTGAGAGACGGCTTTATAACAGAACTCTATTAATTCACCTTTAAATTCATCAAGTCTTAGAGTATCACCCTTGTTGAAATGCATAGACCTTGCAGCGAGGTACTTTACTGGCATTAACCTGCTCATTGCCATTGCCGCCGTTGTTATCACCAGGCCTTTATTTAAAGAAACAATTTCAGACAGGGTCAGGATTCTGTCAGAAGTAATATCTTGATAAGGAGAAAATACGTCATATGGCAAAACTTCCCAATCAGGAAATATATAGAAGGGTAACTCAGAATTTTTCCCGGCAAAAAATTTAACTTCTTCTATAATACTCTCCATTGTCTTTATATCTGGCGCAATGAATAATACAGGCGAATTACTTTTCTCCACAGCATTGACTATAGCTAATCCCTTTGCAGAGCCATATAGCTTCTCCCAATATACAATGCGATTATTTAAATCTGGCAATCGTGGAGATAATGGGCTGTGATTTTGAGGCATATTCATTACATTATATGTTTTCTGAATTGCAAATCAGTGTCTGGCAAATAAGATAGCACAAAGTAGTTACATCACATCCTTGTTAAATCATTCAGTTGAGGACTGATTCAATTTCATCTTTTATTGCAATCAATGTGGCAACTGGATCATTTGACTGGGTAACAGGCCTGCCAATTACAAGAAAGTTACTTCCAGACAAAATTGCCTCTGAAGGAGTCTTTATCCGTTTCTGATCATCTGCATTTATGTCTGCAGGTCTGATGCCTGGAGTGATCAGATAAAATTCTTTTCCAAAAGTTTGCCTGAGTTGTACCGTCTCATGGGCAGAACAAACCACCCCATCAAGTCCTGCGTCTGCAGTCATCTGCGCCAGTTTCATAACCATATCTACTGCAGAATATGATATTCCAAAATCCTTTAAATCCTGGTCCGAAGTACTGGTTAAAACTGTCACAGCAATTAGTAGATGTTTTGAGCCGTCTGCCGGTACCGCCTGTCTTGCGGCACATAGCATTTCCTTTCCACCTATTGCATGAATATTAAGCATCCATACACCTAGATTAACTGCAGATTTGCATGCCTCATAGACAGTATTTGGGATATCATGGAATTTCAGGTCTAAAAATACATCAAAACCTTTATTAACCAGTGATTCGACAATATCTGGACCGCAACCGGTAAAGAGTTGTTTACCTACTTTTAACTTACACAGGCCGGGATCAACTTTATCAACAAACTCCATGGCCAAGGATTTAGTGGGATAATCAAGCGCTACGATGATTCTGGAATCATTCATAGTTCACCTGTAAGCGATCTAATGGAACCCCAGTTTTTACATCCTGGACAATACCAATGCAGCTGTTTTGCTTCATAACCACATTTATGACACTGATATTCAGGTCTAACATCTAATATTCTATCAACCAGTTGCTTTATCATTTTTAATCTTGACGAATCTCCGCCGTCTGCAGCAATTACATATTCCATCAACTGATTCACTCCTGCCATGCTAGTGTTAGATTTTAAATGATGCTGCAGGAATGTCACGGCATCATCATAACCATCTTCTCTGGCAATGATGATAGCCATATACTTAAGCAAGCTATAATTATTAGTGTGATTATCAATTAATTGCTGAAGATATTTTTTAAAATCAGCTTCCTTATCCAATTTTTGATAACAAATTTCCAGGCGCGGCAGGACTTCCCCCATATATTGCAACGCCTGTTCCTCCACTCTTTTATAAGCTGTTATAGCGCCCTTATATTTTTGTTTATTAAATAACATTTCGCCTTCCATGATACTGGCGCGGACACATTTTGGGTCTAATCTTAATGCACGTTTAATCAGCTCTTTTATGTTTTTCTCTTCACCAAGCTGCAATTCCTCGTTTGCCATTTCGCAGTAATATAATGCGATAGTTCTGCTATAATCTGCAGAGGAGCTTGTCTCAAGTCTTATTGCAATATTGATAGCTTTTTCCCAATCACTTTGCTGTTGATAAATATCCAGCAAATGTTCATAAGCCAATACAGACAGCATTTCCATATCAACGAGATCCTGAAACAGTTTCTCTGCCCTGTCTAAAATGCCAAGCTTCAGATAATCTTTTCCTAATTCAAGATATGCCTGTGCCTTATATTCGTGGTTTAGAGATGGTCTGGCTATCAGGTTTTGATGTATTCTAATTGCCCTATCTATCTCCCCTCTTCTCCTGAACAAATTTCCCAGTGCCAAATGTGTTTCAATAGTCTCACTATCTACTTCAATCATTTTTACGAAAATTTCAATCGCCTTGTCCGGTTGTTCATTCAAAACATAATTTAATCCTCGAAAATAATCTGGATATAAATTACGACGAGATTTGAAATAATCGGATATATATTTTTTTCTAGACGTCCACCATCCTGCTATAAATGCAACTGGAATAAGAATGAATAAAAGCAAGTGCCAGGTTTGATTCATTTATATTATCTTATTCCTTCACAGGAATGATCCTTAAGGTATCCAGTTCCTTTTCAGTTAATCGTATTTTTGATGCCAATCTGGACTTTTCTCTTACCAGCTTGATTAAATTAGGCATGATTGCAACCATACCTAATATGGCACCAATACAAATTGAGATAACAATGAAAAGTGAAAACGGCAAATCCAGCGTTCCCAGGTAATAATTAAAAGTGACTAACTGATCATTTCTGAGGTGAACAGCTAAAGCAAATAAAATGATCAATATAAGTAACAGTATTTTAATGAATCGTAGCATAGAGACTCCCAACAACGATAAAGAATATACTTGATTTTAGCTTGATATAGCAGATTCTACATCTCCAAATAACGAGATAGTAAAATAACCGGAAATCCAGGGGGATATTAACTAGAGGGACTTATAATCTTCTGAATCTTGCTTAATCGGGATATCTTTTGTTTGATCAATCCTGTCACGAAGTTGTTTCCCCGGTTTGAAGTGGGGAACGTATTTTGCCGGTAAAGACACCGGATCACCAGATTTGGGGTTTCGACCTACCCTGGGCGGGCGGTAATGTAATGAAAAACTTCCAAACCCTCTTATTTCTATCCTTTCACCATTTGATAATTCTTTGGCCATATGTTCAAGAATAGTCTTAATTGCCAATTCTACATCTTTATAAGCCAATTGAGGCTGTCGTTTGGCTAAGGATTCAATAAGTTCTGATTTCGTCATTTTTTAGTTTTCAGTATTATTGAATATCAAGTATGAACTATAATCGGGTGAGTTCCTAATTATTATCCAGATGTTCTTTTAACAGGTCACCTAATTTTGTTCCACCAGATGATTCGGGAGAATATTCCCGTACTGCTGCAATTTCATCGTCTGTCTCTTTTGCTCTGACAGAAACGACTATAACGCGTTTTTTTCTATCAATAGCAGTAATTTTCACTTCCAGATCTTCCCCTTCCTTAGTAAACAATCTCGCATCATCAACCTGTTTATCTATAGAGAGTTCTGAAGCTCTTAACTGCCCTTCAATCCCTTCTGCAAGTAGTACTACAACATGCTTTTGCTCAACACTGATTACCTTGGAATTGACAATACTACCTTTGGGGTTTTCTGCAACGAAACTGGAAAAAGGATCTTTTTCAAGTTGTTTAATTCCAAGTGATATTCTTTCACGCTCTGCATCCACAGCAAGAACAGTCGTCTCAATCTCATCACCTTTTTGAAAATTTCGGACTATATCGTCATTGTCTTCTGACCAGGACACGTCAGAAAGGTGAACCAAGCCATCAATACCGCCATCCAGTCCTATAAAAATACCAAAATCTGTTATCGATTTGATGACACCAACCACCTTGTCACCTTTGTTATGCATGGCAGCAAATTCTTCCCATGGATTTGGCTGACACTGTTTCATACCCAATGAAATGCGTCTCCTTTCCTGGTCAATATCCAATATTACTACGTCGACCTCATCACCTATATGTACAATCTTAGATGGATGCACATTCTTATTTGTCCAATCCATTTCAGATACATGTACGAGGCCTTCCACCCCTTCTTCAAGTTCCACAAAACATCCATAATCAGCGATGTTGGTAATCTTTCCATGCAGACGTGAATTTTCAGGAAATCGTCTAGTGAGATCACTCCATGGGTCTTCACCCATTTGCTTTAACCCCAATGAAACGCGATTTCGCTCTCTATCAAATTTCAGTACCTTTACATCAATCTCTTCACCGATATTAACAATCTCAGCCGGGTCCTTGACACGTTTCCACGCCATATCTGTTATGTGCAATAAACCATCAATACCACCAAGATCTAAAAATGCACCATAATCTGTAAGGTTCTTAACAACACCTTTAATAATCGCGCCTTCACAGATTTTCTCGAGTAATGCGTCTCGCTCGGCAGAACTTTCACTTTCGACCACCGCACGCCTTGAAACCACAACGTTATTACGTTTCTGGTCAATTTTAATGACCTTAAATTCCAGAGGTTTACCCTCCAGATAGGAGGTATCGCGTACCGGGCGAGTATCTACCAATGATCCAGGCAGGAACGCCCGTACCTTGTCTATGTCGACGGTAAACCCACCTTTTACCCGCTCAGTAATAACACCGGTTATTGTTTCACCGTCATCATGAGCCTTTTCAAGAAATTCCCAGGCTAATTGCCGTTTCGCCTTCTCACGCGATAAACGAGTCACACCAAACCCGTCTTCTACAGCATCAAGGGCAACATCTATACTGTCACCTACGCTGACCTCCAATTCACCATTTTCATCATAAAACTGGTCAATCGGTATAAATGCTTCGGATTTCAAACCCGCATAAACAACAACACTGTCACCGCTCACGTCCACCACTGTGCCATTGATGATACTGCCTGGTTTCATCCTGGCATCTATCTGACTTTGTTCAAATAACTCTGCGAAACTTTCATTCATGGAATAATTATTTTCCTAAATACTGTTAAATAAATTAATTAAACAGTGTAATTTACGCTTTTTATGCGTCTAGTTCAGGGAACTGTGTTGTAACAATTTCCCAAATTTGATTAATAACCTGTTCAATCCTCAAATTTGTCGTATCAACGACTACTGCATCCGTGGCCGGCTTCAGCGGCGATTCTTTCCGCAACTGATCACGGTTGTCACGCCCGGCGATCTCTGCTGAGAGGCGGGCAAGGTTAACACTAAACCCTTGTTCTTTCAACTGTTTATAGCGTCTGTTTAGCCTCTCTTCGGGACTGGCTGTGAGATATATTTTGACCTGTGCCGCGGGGAAAACCACCGTTCCCATGTCCCGTCCATCTGCAATCAGCCCCGGTGAACGGCAAAACTCCCTCTGACGGGTTAATAATGCCTGCCTTACCTGTGGATACCTCGCTATTTGTGATGCTGCATTGCCGCATTCTTCAGCACGGATTTGGCCGGTGATATCTAGATTTTTGAGAAAAACGTCAATTCTATCCGTTACTGTCGAGTTCTTAAATGACACATTCAGACCTCTAGCTAGTTCGGATAGCTTATTTTCATCATCCAGGGGCATATCATTGGTTAATGCGGCAAACGCGAGGACACGATAAATAGCGCCGCTATCGAGCAAGTGCCAGCCGGTTCTTTTTGCCAGATATAACGATACAGTCCCTTTACCCACACCACTGGGCCCGTCAATTGTAATTACCGGCGCTTTAGACATTGTCAGTTTTTATCGAGATGTTACACCCTAATTCATTGGCAGATTCGACAAATCCAGGGAAAGAAGTATTAACATTGAAGCAATCACGAATGGTGACCGGCGCAGTGGCATTTATTGCGGCTATGGAAAATGCCATGGCTATCCTATGGTCTCCATAGCTGTTTATCTCTCCACCTTTAACTTCACCACCTCTTACTACCATACCGTCAGACTGTGTATGGACCTCTATGCCCAGGTTTTTAAGGCCTGTAGCAACGGCTTCTATTCTGTCGCTTTCCTTTACACGTAATTCTTCTGCTCCTGATAAAATTGTTTCGCCCTTGGCATAAGCAGCTGCAACCATTACAACGGGAAATTCATCAATGGCAATGGGGACTAATTGTTCTGGTATAGCGATACCCTTTAAAGGGCTGTAGCGGACACGTATATCAGCGACCGGTTCTGCAGCGGTTTCATCCGATCGTACTATTTCAATGTCCCCCCCCATCATACGAATAATATCAATCACAGCTGCCCGGGTAGGATTAATCCCCACATTCAGTAATAAGAGATCAGCGCCAGGACAAATACACCCAGCGACAATAAAAAATGCAGCAGAAGAAATATCTCCCGGCACAGTCAGATCGGTTGATTTCAAGCTCCCGGGCTGAACTTCGATTGTCATATCATTTCGATTTATAAGACCACCAAACTGGGTCAACATACGTTCGGTATGGTCGCGGGTGATTTGTGGTTCGTTTATCCTGGTAATCCCATCAGCATAAAGACCAGCGAGTAATAGACAGGACTTTAACTGGGCACTGGCCACCGGCAACTTGTAATTTATTGCCTTGAGCGATTGTCCGCCTTTAATAAAAATTGGCAAAGTTCCATCTTCGCTACAGAAAATCTCAGCACCCATCTCCTGCAGAGGGGCAATGATTCGCTGCATAGGCCGTCTTGAGAGTGATCCATCACCAGTCAGAGTTGAATCAAATGATTGCGCCGCCAGAATTCCTGCCAATAATCTAACGGAAGTTCCAGAATTACCAAAATAGAAGGCTTCATCAAATGCCTTGAGTCCATATAGACCCGCACCATGAATGGTAGCAATATCATCTTCATATATTATCTCCACCCCCATATTTCTGAACACATTTAAAGTGGCCTTTGCGTCTTCACTATTTAACAGCCCTGTAATCCTGGACGTACCTTCTGCAAGGGAAGCAAATATAATCGCGCGATGTGAAATGGATTTGTCACCGGGAATGCGTAACTCGCCAGCCAACCTGTTTATTGGCGATGCGATAAAGTCAATTTTACTCTCAGCATTCATGCTAATTTAATTTTTCCCGGGTTTGTTTCACCCTGATAAACAATTCCATCAATCCTGCTCTGTCGTTATCGGAAATTAATTTATATATTTTTTCCAAATACTGAGAATATTGGTCAATGAGTTGTAACAGTTGATCTTTATTGGCCAGACAAATGTCTGCCCACATTTCAGGATTACTGGCAGCGATACGGGTAAAATCCCGAAATCCGCCAGCTGAAAACTTAAAAACATCACCTTCTTCTTCCATATCAGCAAGACAATCAACCAATGCATAAGCCAGTACATGAGGTAAATGGCTGGTCGCAGCTAATACTTTATCGTGATATTCGATACCTAGCGTAACCACATCAGCACCACATGCCTCCCACATCCTAGTGACCTGGTCTATATCCTGCTCAGAATTTTCTGGTAATGGCGTCAAAATAACCAGATGATCTTCATAAAGCTCTTTGAACGAGGACTCAACGCCACTTTTTTCCGTTCCCGCAATGGGATGTCCAGGAATAAATTGTTTAATTCTATCACCAAGTATTTCGCGGGCACTTTTAATTACACTGCCTTTCTCACTGCCAGCATCAGTAATCAACATATTATCCCCAATGCATGGTTTAATTAGTTCAAAAACTGACCTGTATGTTGCCAGTGGAGTGGCGATAAGAATGATATCTGCATCAGCAACCACCGTTCGTATATCATCTGAGCAATGATCAATCACCCCCAAATCCATGGCTTTTTTTAAATTATCAGGATTCCTTCCAAACCCGGATATGATTTTACATTGTGAATTGGCCTTGAGTGCACGCGCAACTGACCCGCCTATTAACCCTATACCAATGATTGCGATTTTTTTGAATAACATTTGTTGTGTTACCTGGTTGTTACTAACCAAGCCGCCAAGTAAATTAAAGTACGGCGCGGGGATAAGACCCCAGCACCTTAACCATAGATGCCTCAGTCTGAAGCTTCGATATAGACCTGGCAACCCTGGCATCTTGCAGGTGCCCGTCCACGTCCACAAAAAATATATATTCCCACAGACCTTTTCTGGATGGCCTGGATTCAATCTTTGTCATGTTCACTTTATTATCAGCGAAACATTTCAACATATTTAATAAGGCGCCCGGTTTGCTTGGCATGGAAAATAACAATGATGTTTTATCATCACCAGATTTTGGCACGGTATCCGTCGATATAATCAAAAACCGGGTTGAATTGTCTGGTTCATCCTCAATATTTTTGGCGATTATTTTTAATTTATAAATATCGGCATTGGTCTCGCCGGCGACAGCAGCAGATTTATTATCTTTACTTGCAAGTCGTGCAGCTTCAGCATTACTGTTCACAGGAATTTGCTCTATACCAGGCATATTTGCCTCCAGCCACTTTCTGCATTGAGCAAAAGATTGCTGATGAGAGTATATCTTATTAATATTTTTCCTGACTTTGGTACGAGTCATCAGGTACTGGTTTATCCTGAGTTCCACTTCACCGCTGATCTTTAGATCTGAATCTATCAGCATGTCCAGGGTATGATTAACCACGCCCTCTATTGAATTTTCAACTGGAACAACACCATAGTCACAGTTTCCTGACTGGACATCATGAAACACCCGGTCAATAGACATCAATGACACGCATTCAACCGCATGTCCGAAATGTTTCATAGCGGCAGAATGCGTAAATGTCCCTTCAGGACCCAGGTAGGCTACGTTTAATTTTTTTTCCAGTGCCAGACAGGCTGAGATGAGTTCGCGAAACAGGCCTGCTATTGCCTTGTCGGATAATGGCCCTGTGTTTGACTTTATAACCTGCCTTAAGATTTGGGCTTCACGCTCCGGCCGGTAGTATTTAACCGGACCTTTTCCTTTATTTTTAATATCTGCAATATCTGTGGCCAGGCTTGCCCTTTCACTGATTAAACGGATCAGCTTTTCATCAACATCATCAATCCGCTTTCTGATATCACTGAGTTTTTTTTCAGATACCATTGTTACCCATGTTGTTGCTCAAAATGTTGCATAAATGAAATGAGTGCATCGACACCTTCCATGGGCATCCCGTTATAGATACTTGCACGCATACCACCAACGCTTCTATGACCTTTTAACTCAATCAGTTTATTTTGTTTAGCTTCACTTAGAAAAGTTGCATTTAATTCATCATCTTTGAGGATGAATGGTATGTTCATCCTGGACCTGAACCTTTCAGGGATGGGATTTGAGTAAAATTCACTAGCATCTACAAAATCGTACAACCTGGAAGAACGTTGCTTTGCCAGTTCATCCATGGCGGCCACGCCCCCCTGTCGTTTAATCCACTTATATATCAAACCGGCCATATACCAGCTGAAACTGGGCGGGGTATTAAACATGGAATCATTATCAGCATAGATCTTGAAATCCAGTAAAAACGGGGTTTTATCTCCTGCCCTGCCAATCAGGTCTTCATGAATAATAACGCAGGCTATCCCTGCTGGACCAAAATTTTTCTGTGCACTGGCAAACGCTATGCCATAGCGACTCACATCAAACGGCCGGGAGAGAAAATTAGACGTCATATCACATACTAATGGGACTTCTCCCGCATCTGGAATATCACCAAATTCAACTCCGGTAATAGTTTCGTTATCTGTGTAATATAAGTATGCAGCGTCGCTGGACACTGCCCAGTTTTCCCTGGGTGGTATTGAATAAAAATTATCATCGGCGGAATCGGCAGCTATATTTATATTCCCCAAGCGTGCAGCCTCTTTATGGGCCTTCTTGGACCAACTGCCCGTGATTAGATAATCTGCGGTTTCGCCATTGGCAAGCAGGTTTAAGGGTACGGCGCTCATCATCATGGTCGCGCCACCTGGTACATACAGAATTTTATAGTTTTCAGGTATCGCCAGGATTTCTCTAAGATCAGCTTCTGCTTCTTCTGTAATGGAGATAAACTCTTTACTGCGATGACTCATTTCTATCACCGAAATGCCGGTACCATTCCAGTCTAAAAGCTCATCTTTCACCTGTTGCATTACCTCGTGGGGCAACATGGCGGGTCCTGCGCCAAAATTGTATACAGTGTTATCTGTCATGATTAACTATCTTCCTGTTCTGTTTCCAGTGCTTCTATTTCATTTTCTTCTTCAACTATTCGTTCAATACTTGCCAGTCTTTCATCTTCAGCAAGGTTGACTAGTCTGACACCCTTGGTATTTCTCCCCGTCACCGAAACCTGATTTACAGGGGTACGGATTAAAGTCCCCTGGTCACTGATTAACATAATTTCATCTTCTTCGTTTACCAGGACCGCTCCCACCACGCGACCATTTCTATCATTGGTCTGAATAGAAATCACACCTTTACCGCCCCTGGCCTGTGTAACAGGATAATCTTCTATTCGGGTACGTTTACCAAATCCATGCTCCGTAGCAGTCAGTACAGTTGTATCCGACTCCACAATGATTAGAGAGATCAATTTTTGATCCTCCAGTAACCTGATACCTCTAACCCCCTTTGCCGTCCGCCCCATCACCCTGACATTTGATTCTTGATACCTGACCACCTTACCGGCGTCACTGAACAGCATGACGTCCTGATTCCTATCGGTCACCTTGACATCCACCAGTTGATTCCCCTCAGCAAGATTAATCGCAATTATTCCGCTTTGACGTTGTCGGGAAAAATCTTTCAGGGCGGTTTTTTTCACAGTGCCATCAGCTGTTGCCATAAAGACAAACTTATCTTCGGAGTATTCCCGTATCGGCAATACCGCGTTGATCCTTTCTCCTTCCACCAGGGGCAATAAGTTAACAATAGGTTTGCCCCGTGCTCCGCGTCCAGCCTGTGGCAATTCATAGACTTTCATCCAGTAAAGCCTGCCTCGGCTGGAAAAACACAACAAGGTATCATGGGTGCTGGCAATAAAGAGTTTCTCGATAAAGTCCTCTTCCTTGATGTCTGTTGCCGATTTGCCCTTACCGCCGCGACGTTGTGATCGATAGGTATCAAGCTGTTGAGATTTTGCATAACCCGCATGGGAAAGCGTCACGACCACATCTTCTTCAGTAATCAGATCTTCCATGCTCAGGTTCTGGTGATCTTCTATAATTTCTGTTCGCCTTTCGTCACCATAGGCTTCTTTCAATTCTTCCAGTTCCTTTCTGATTTCACTCATCAATCTGTCAGGATTTGAAAGGATATCCAGTAAATCAAGGATCTGACCCAGTAATTCTTCATATTCCTTGATGATTTTGTCCTGCTCTAATCCAGTGAGCTTCTGCAACCTTAGATCCAGGATAGCCTGTGCCTGCGTCTCAGATAAGCGATAACCTTCATCCGACAAGCCAAATTCATCAGACAGTCCGTCAGGACGCGATACATCTGCACCAGCCCGGCTTAACATTTGTGTGACCACACCGGGTTGCCACAAGGGTTTCATTAACCCCTGTTTTGCCTCAGCCGGGGTCTGGGACTGTTTTATCAAATTAATAATGGTATCGATATTTGCCAGGGCAATGGCAAGTCCTTCGAGAATATGCGTCCTGGCTCTCGCCTTACCCAGATCAAATAACGTCCTGGTGGTGACAATCTCGCGGCGATGCACGATAAAGGCATTAATGATCTCCTTGAGATTCATTAATTTTGGTTGACCATCATCCAGCGCTACCAGATTGATACCAAACACATTCTGCATCTGGGTTTGTTGATAGAGATTGTTCAAGACCACTTCAGGCACTTCATTTTTTCGCAGTTCAATGACCATACGCATGCCGTCCTTGTCAGACTCATCGCGCAATTCACGAATACCCGTCAGTTTTTTGTCCTTGACCAGCTCTGCAATCTTTTCCAGCAATCTGGCTTTATTAACTTGATATGGCAACTCAGTGACAATGATTGCATTGCCGTTTGTATTTTCATTGGTTTCGATGTGACTCCTGGCCCGCATATAGATACGGCCTCGGCCCGTGGTATAGGCCTCATAGATACCTTGTGAACCGTTTATAATTGCCGCAGTCGGAAAATCCGGGCCGGGGATGTACTGCATTAACTGCCCAATGTTTAGTTCGGGATTATCAATCAGGGCAATCGTGGCACCAATGACTTCGGTAAGATTATGTGGCGGGATATTGGTCGCCATACCCACTGCGATGCCGCTGGAACCATTGATCAGTAAATTAGGTAGCCGTGTTGGCAATACGGTGGGTTCATGTTCAGAACCATCGTAGTTTTCCGCATAGGGAACGGTATTCTTATCGATATCCTGGAGCAATTCATGGGCAATTCGCGACATGCGTACTTCCGTATATCGCATGGCTGCGGGCGAGTCTCCGTCAACCGATCCAAAATTACCCTGACCATCTACCAACACATAGCGTAGTGAAAATGGCTGCGCCATTCTAACCATAGTGTCATAAACAGCCGTATCACCATGAGGATGATATTTACCAATCACGTCGCCTACGACCCTGGCAGATTTTTTATAGGGTTTATTGTAATCATTACCCATCTCATGCATAGCATAAAGTACCCTGCGATGTACGGGTTTTAGACCGTCGCGGACATCTGGTAATGCCCGCCCAACAATAACGCTCATGGCATAGTCCATATAGGACCGGCGCATCTCGTCTTCAATGTTGATTGGGTTTATTGACTCGGAAAATTCAGTATCTGACATGCAAGTTTGGGAAAATTTTTGACCTAGTTATACTTAATAAAATACCCGTAAAAAATCTGCCAAAATCATAACATAACGAGCGCTAAAGCAACACTGGAAAAGAAGTTTAAAATATTGAAAAAGATAAAAAAAAGTATTGACTTTTGAGGATTAATCAGCGCCTAAAAATATACGAATTTTTACCTCATCCGGCGCCTCAATGACTCCCCGTTCTGTCACCAGCACTGAAACCAATTCAGCCGGAGTCACATCAAATACAGGGTTATATGTTTGTGCTGATTCTGTTGTTAAAGATTGACCTGCAATGGAGGTCAATTCGATGCTATCGCGGTCCTCAATTTCGATTTCACTGCCCGTTTTAGTGTCTAGATCTATAGTTGAAAAAGGTGCCACCACCATGAATTTTATACCATGATAACGTGCGTTCACCGCATGGCTGTAACTACCGATTTTATTTGCCACATCCCCATTGGCAGCCACTCGATCTGCACCGATGAGCACCCAATCTATCTTGCCTGCATGCATTACTGATGCAGCGGCGCTATCAGTAATTAACCTGCTGGGAATATTATCTTGTTGCAGCTCCCAAACTGTTAATCGACTACCCTGTAACCATGGACGGGTCTCTGAGGCATATACTGATTCCAGGTTACCTCGTTCAGCGAGTGTGCGTATGACCCCCAAGGCAGTACCGAAACCGCCGGTTGCAAGCGAGCCGGTATTACAATGAGTTAATATCCCTTTTGAATATTGTATGTAATCGGCCCCGTTCCTTCCCATTGCAATGTTGGCCTCAAAATCCTCCCGGGCAATGGCATGGGCCTCGTGCAGGGCAAGCTTGCAGGGGTCATCGTCGATACCATCAAGCCTGTTTTGCAAGCGTTCTACTGCCCATTTCAAATTGACTGCTGTGGGCCGTGATGCTAATAAATTATTTACCTTTGGCTGCATAGCCGTTCGCCAATCTTTTTGGTGTCCTGGATATACTTCATATAATGCCAATACGTAACCATAAGCGGCAGCGATACCAATTGCCGGCGCACCTCTCACCACCATATTAAATATTGCACGGGCGACATCATCACTCCGGGTAATTTTTAAGTAGCTTTTCTTATGTGGTAATTTCCGTTGATCGAGTAAAACCAGGCTGTTTTCTTGCCACATCACTGCCCTGATTGAATCTCGCCGTTCACTGGTATTCATAATTGTGGATATGGTTTTAATTGTTATTTCGATATTCTGTATGCAATTTCATTGCGTTACAAACCCTGAATATATATAAAGTTACTATATGAATGTAGATATAATTATTTCCGGACGCTGGCTGATACCTGTGGAACCTGAGGATCGGATTCTTGAAAAGCATGCTATTGTGATCAATGAAGGCCGGATTCTCGACATCCTACCCACCGTCGATGCCAATAACCAATATCATCCGAAGAAGCAACATGACATGAACTCTCATGTCCTGATTCCAGGCCTGATTAATACTCATACCCATGCCGCCATGTCTCTATTCAAAGGTCTGGCAGACGATATGCCACTGATGGACTGGCTGAATAATCATATCTGGCCTGCCGAAACAAAATTTGTTAACCAGCAATTTATCGCAGATGGTACCCGTCTCGCGGTAGCTGAGATGATCAGGGGCGGTATCACATGCTTTAATGACATGTACTTTTTTCCGGACGTAACAGCCGAAGTGGCCGCATCTGTGGGCATGCGGGTATGTGTTGGTCTAATAGTCATTGATTTCCCTACAGCATGGGCCAACGATAGCCAGGAATATTTTGACAAAGGCCAACAGGTGCATGATCAATTTCGCCATCATCCCCTTATTGAAACTGCTTTTGCACCTCATGCCCCCTACTCCGTGTCCGATCATCCACTAGAAAAAATAGCCGTCCTGGCAGAAGAACTGGATATACCCATTCACATGCATGTTCATGAAACTGGATTTGAAGTCCAGAAAAGCCAGGAAGAGTACGGTATGTCACCGTTAAAACGCCTGGAAAAACTTGGCCTGCTAAGCCAACGTCTTTTAGCAGTACATATGACCCAACTTCAGGACAGCGACATTGAGTTATTACATAAATACAATGTCAATGTCCTGCATTGCCCTGAGTCCAATCTAAAACTGGCTGCAGGATTCTGCCCTGCAAACACCTTGTTAAAACATGGGATTAATGTTGCCCTGGGCACTGACGGGTCGGCAAGCAATAACAATCTGGATATGTTAGGTGAAATGCGTTCGGCGAGTTTTATGAGTAAAGGCCTGGAAAAGGACCCCACTGTCCTGCCTGCCATGGAGGTATTAAAAATGGCTACGATTAATGCAGCCAGGGCACTGGACATGGCAGAAATAGTCGGTTCATTATCCATAGGCAAATCTGCAGATGTGGTGGCAGTGAATCTTGATAGCATTGAAAGCATGCCGGTCTATGACCCCATCTCGCAACTGATCTATGCCTGTGATCGTAGTCAGGTCAGCGACGTCTGGGTTGCAGGCAAACAAATTCTTACACACCGTGTCCTGACTACCATGGAAGAGAATCAATTACGCCATATCGCAGGAAACTGGCAAGCCAGGATCACGTCTGGTTAACGGACTATTCATCTTCCCGAAACATCAAATTTATGTAAAATATTTCGCAATCCATCGGGCTTTAATTGATCTTTTAGTCTGATTAATTTTCGTCATCTTCCTGTATTTTTCCTGTAACAAATAGTTCATACATCTGTGTTGTGATGCGCAAACTAAAAACTATTTTTTGCCGTAATTAATACACTACTTTTTAAAAACAAGGAGTCACTGATGACAAACAAGTCCAACCATCTATGTATATTTTTAATCACATTCTTCTATATGGTTACTGCCCAAGCTGGTGAGCTTGCTGGGCGTGTGTCTTCATCCGCTGGAGACTTTTCTCTTGCCGGTGCAGAAGTGACCGTAAGTGGCACCAATTTCAGGATAATCACAGACCAGAACGGACTATTCCGCATCCTTGGTATTCCAGCAGGTGAATATACTGTTATCATCAATTATGTTGGTGCCGACACTGTGCGTCGAACGATCAGTGTCAGTGAAAGCGGCATTACCAGATTAAATTCAAGCCTCAGGCCTGCTGGTGGTGTTGATGAAGAAATCCTGGTGGTAGGACAACGTGCTTCACAGGCAAGCGCCCTATCCAGACAACGCTCATCAGAATCCATTTCCAGCTTTCTGACTCGAGACAGCATCGGTCAATTTCCAGATCAAAATGTCAGTGAATCAGTACGACGGCTACACGGTGTTTCTGTACAGAATGACCAGGGCGAAGGTCGTTACATCGTTCTCAGAGGTCTGGATCCAAACCTGAATTCGGCTTCAATCAATGGCACACGACTTCCATAACCGGATGTTGACAGACGCAGTGTTGCCCTTGATGTTATTCCGTCCGAACTAGTGGAATCCATTGAAATCCAGAAATCACTCATACCATCTTTAGATGCTGATGCCATTGGTGGTACCATAAATATCAGGACAACCAGTGCACTGGACAGGAGTGGTCCATTTCTAAGTATCACTGGTACTGCATCCTACAATGACCATGAAAATGAAGTATCACCCAAAATTGGAATCGATGCTTCGAGACGGCTGACAGATGATTTTGGCATTTCAGCAGGCTTCTCTTATTATGATAGGAAATTTGGTAACGATAACGTCGAGGCAGAGGACTGGACCGATGCCAACGGCATAACCTATGCCGAAGAAATTCAAACTAGAGACTACCAGGTGACCCGGACCCGTATAGGCGGCACCCTGGGCCTGGACTGGCGCGTCTCCGATGCCACCACCCTATTTACCAAAGCACTTTATTCATCATTTGGCGATGAAGAGTTTCGTTCACGTGTGGAATATGATTTTGGTGATGCCGAACCTGTTGGCGGCATTAATGGGACTTCGGCATTTTTTAACCTGGGCCCAGACGAGGAACTTGAAATAAAGCGGGATATCAAAGACAGGACCGAAGTACAGGATATCTTTTCCATAGTCTTTGGTGGAGAAACTATCTCTGACCTTTGGACATTTAACTATGAGGCATCCTTTTCCCATGCAGACGAAGATGAGGACGATATCTTCGACACCACGGACTTCGCAAGAACCTTTGAAGAGGGCGAATTACGTATCACCCAGGGCGGTCTCTCATCAGTCAGCCCGGCTATATGGGTTGGTACTCCAGATCTATTTCTTGATGCATCCGAGTATGAATTTGATGGTGTAGAAGTGGTTGATGGTTATACGGAAGATGAAGAGATCAGTGCCCGCCTGGACGTCTCCAGGGAATTTAACCTGGAGAGTGGGCAGTTACAGTTAAAAGCCGGCGGCAAGGTGAGGTTTAGGGATAAGCGTTCTTTTATATCTACAGCTATTTATGATGTTTTCACCGGTGCAGGTGATTTCCTGTTAAGTGATGTCAACAGTACGGTTGAATACAATTTGAATGATATCCTTATCAATCCTGTCCCCTCTGCATCTGCAGTCAGAGGCGTACTGGGTAACCTCAATGATTTTGAAGTGAATGTTTTCGATACTGAGTTTGAACGATTTGCCAACACATGGATTGTTAACGAAGACATCTATGCCAGCTACGTCCAGGCCAGATATGTGGTTGGCCCAGCCACAATTATTGGTGGCAACCGAGTAGATGCTGTTGAAGACGGTGCTACTTTTGAAGGCTCAACCGTTGATGAAGACACAGTATTTGTTGAGCCAATTGAATTCGACCGTAAGTTTACCGATTATTTTCCCAGTCTGAACATTCGTTATGAGGCCAGGGAAGACATTATTCTCCGCGGCGCAATCTACCGCAGTACCTTCAGACCCAATATTGCAGACATCGCGCCACGGTTTGTAGTGGAACAAAATGATGACGATGAACGTGAAAGGGAATTCGGAAACCCTGATCTTGCCCCCTACATGGCATGGAATTTTGATGGCGGCGCCGAGTGGTATTTTACTGATAACACCGTGCTTCAGGCAGGAGTTTTCTACAAAGATATAACCGATCCGATTTACAGTATCTTTCTTGAAAATGCCACTTTCAATGGAATTTTTGCTGATGAAGCTACTATTCCACGCAACCTCGATAGCGCAGAGGTGTTCGGGTTTGAGGCCAATTACCTGCAGGTCCTGACCATGCTGCCGGACCCCTTTGATGGTTTCCTGGTTGGCGCAAACTTCACTTATGTGGACAGTGAATCGGAACTCAATGGTCGAAAGATCCCATTAACCGGCACATCTGAAAATGTTTTCAATATTATGCTGGGTTATGAAAAAGGCCCATTTAGCCTGAGACTCACCGGTGTGTATCGTGATGAGTTTCTCGATGAAGTTTCTTTCGATGGTGAAACCGACCGTTACATAGATGAACACTTTCAACTGGACCTCAGTGCCAAGTATAATTACTCGGACCGCTTCCAGTTATTTTTAGAGTGGATCAATATTACCGACGAACCGTTTGTCGCCTTACTCAGGACACCAGATTTTGGTGACCGTGCCATGCAGTATGAACAATATTCATGGACCTTGAACGGTGGATTCCGGTTCACTTACTAATAAGTTTTAATAATTAGCAATATACCCCCGTTACCAGCGGGGGTATTTTTTTGTATTCTATTTAACTTCAAACTCAAATTTTAAAGGCCATTTATGCTCAAAAGATTACGTGGACTACTGAAATTAATATTTCTCATACCCTTGTCTTGCTCACACATGGGAACGGTTGCCAATGCCTCGCCGGAATTCAGTTTTAACGGCAACCGTTTCCTGTTTGACAGGGCACAACCTAAATCTGTAGCTTTTATTAATTCAGACAAGCTATATCTGGTCTCAGCATTGTCTTTTGATGGCGTCGCCGTGTGGGACGATAATGGCAAGATCACTGATCACTATGTATTTTCCAATCCGCTGTCTGAAGCTACCTCAGTAACGGTATTGCATTCAGATAAAACGAATAATCATCATATTGCATTGGCAGATGAGTCAACTAACACGATTCTCTTTCTCACCTTTTACTTGAATACTGGAAAATTCATACATAACCCGATGAGTATTGAGGTTAAACATACACCAACCCACATTTGTATTGCCAATGACCCTTTTGATAACAGCCCGTATCTGTTTTCCGGTGGTAATCACGGCATCCTCAGCCAGTACCGTATTGACCTGCAGGACAATGATAATATCCAGCTCAAACTGGTGAGAGACTTTTTGATTGGTGGTGAGACCAGCTCCTGTATCGCTGATAATAATAGTGGTCTTCTATATGTGGTAGAACCCGAGGTTGGACTGTGGCATTTGAATATTGATCCTGAAACCGATCTCATCCGCACCCTGGCTGCCGCAAACCAGCCTATCGGGCAGTTCGATGAGCCTGTGGCAGTTTCATTGGTTGCACATCAAAATTCTCACTCTGCCATTATCATGGATCCTGAAACGGAACTCTTTGCCAGGATTAGTGGTGCATTAACAGAATCCATAGCCGTTGCCCTTGAATACGAAGACGGCGGCGGGGAAATACGCCTGTTGCCACTCGCAGGCATGGGTAATCTGCCCACAGGCAGACAGAACACAGATAATCCTGTAAAGGTTGTTTATGCCTCTCTGGAAACACCCCCGGTACCGTCCACCGGTGATGCCGCAGACGATCCCGCCATCTGGCCTCACCCTGAAGATATCACAAAGAGCCTGGTACTGGCTGCGGATAAAAAAGGTGGACTCATGGTACTGGATCTGCAAGGGAACCAGCTTGATTACATCGCCGATGGCAGGCTGAATAATGTGGATTATCGGCCGGGTTTCCAGGACCACCCGGCATTGTCCCATCTCGTCGCAGCAACAGACCGTACCCATACTAGCATCAACCTGTATGCCATCGACCCTGTAACATTGCAGGTCTCGCGTGTAAATGCCAGGAAAATCCCAGCAGAATTTTTTGATCCCTATGGGATCTGCATGTATCGCAGCATGGTTAGCAATAACGTGTATGTGATTGCCACCAACAGTAGTGGCCTGGTACATCAATGGCGCCTGTTCCCCACTGCGAAAGCCAAGGTGGATGCAGAACTGGTGCGTCGTATTGAGCTTGAAAGTGTGGCTGAGGGTTGCGTCGCAGATGATGAAACCGGCGACCTCTATATCGGCGAAGAGGCAACCGCAGTATGGAAATTCAACGCCGAACCTGATCAGGGTAGCCAAAAAACCGCAATAGCCAGAGTGGAGCCTGATGGGGAATTAACTGCAGACATCGAAGGGGTATCCATATACCACCAGGCGGATGGGAAAGGCTATCTTGTTGTTTCCTCCCAGGGATCCGACAGTTATGCCGTTTATGACCGCGAGGCACCACATCTTTTTCGGGGGATGTTCAGGATTAGGGCTGATATCAACTCCGGGATCGATGGCGTTTCGGAAACAGATGGTCTGGATGTGATCAGCACTCCCCTGCCGGGATACCCGGAGGGATTACTGGTGACCCAGGATGGCCGAAATATTGAACCGGTTGAAAATCAGAATTTTAAATTTGTTTCATGGACACAAATCAAGGCAGCACTTAACCTCCCCAGAACGTATCAAGGTTGGTTATTTTCGAATACTGTGTAATACCCTGTCACCTTCAAAGAACACTATGAAATTTGTGTATTCCCAGAAGGTGATCACCGGCACACCCACCGGATTACCTTTACTGATGGGTTCTTCGTACTACTGGATCACTTCTGCGGTCGTCATCCAGCGTTTCGGGAAATCTGCCTGTTGGGCACTGACAGAGATTGAAAACATTAATGCCAGACAAATTCCAATTAAAGATAATTTTAAATTATTCATGTATATGACCTCCTGGTACAGCATTAATGGATAGTCTTGCCGTCTGAATATGTAAAGAATCCTCCGAAAAATTGATATATTCTGTGATAGACATAAAACAATTTCACAGTCATATTATGGTCATATTTATAGTTTTAAATAACATCTATGAAAATCATTAATAGACGCAGTTTTCTAAAAAAGGTCCTTTTAACGTCAGGGGTGGCACTTGCCGGGCAAGGCCTGTTAAACTTTCCCGTGTTTTCACAATCTGCAGGATCACGTCGAATCAGCAACCTGCCAAACCTGGGCAGCTCACTGAAGGAAATCAGCGTAATTAATGATCCATATACACGTATGCGGGTACCTGAGGGATTTAGCGTCAGGGAAGTGGCCAGAACCGGTAAGACAGTGATCAAATCCAGTGAGTATCAATGGCATGGTGCGCCTGATGGTGGTGCTGTGTTTGCTATCGAGGATGGCGGCTGGATATACGTCTCCAACGCAGAACTCGGTAAAGGTCGCGGTGGTGTCGGAGCAATCCGATTTGATCGTAATGCCGACATTATTGACAGCTATTCCATTCTTTCTGGGACATCTGTTAATTGTGCCGGCGGCCCTACTCCGTGGGGGACCTGGCTGAGCTGTGAAGAACACGAAACTGGCCTTATATATGAATGTGACCCGGTTGGCAAAGATGAAGCCGTTGCCTGTCCCATGCTCGGGTCTTTCAAGCATGAGGCCGCTGCCGTGGACCCGGTGTATAAATATATCTATCTAACTGAAGATGAACCGGATGGGAACCTATACCGCTTCACCCCGGAATATTACCCTGACAACGGCCGTGCAGACCTGTCTACCGGGATCCTCGAAGTTGCCGTGATTAATGAAAACAACCTGGATAAATCACGTCCGGTGAAATGGTAACGAATCCCAAATCCGATACCGCAACTGAGTACGGACACGCCCCTTCCCACACGAAACCAGGTTCCCGAAGCAGAAACCTTCAATGGAGGCGAAGGCTGCTGGTATTTTTCAGGTGTGATATATTTCACCACCAAAGGTGACAACCGGGTCTGGGCACTGGATACCCGGCAGAATAAACTTGATATGTTGTATGATAAAAAACGCGACCGGGCATTCAGCCCTGCCATGAATGACGTGGACAATGTCACAGTCTCAGCAGCAGGTGATGTATTGGTAGCCGAAGATGGGCCTGAGATGCGTATTGTGGTGTTTTCCCCAGATTCTAAACCCTACGAGCTGGTCAATGTTCTGGGGCATCGAGAGTCAGAAATCACAGGGCCTGCTTTTAGTCCTGATGGCAGCAGATTATATTTCAGTTCACAGAACGGACCTGCAGGAACCCTAAAAGACGGCCGGACATATGAAATGACAGGACCGTTCTTTACCTGACATATACAAATCGTTCCATTATGAGTTTGCATGCTGGTTCGAAAATTTGAACCGTAAATTACTGCAATTGCTAATCAATAAATATCCTGAGCTGTTTGTGGTAAAACGTGATGCACTGCTTCAGGAGCTCAGGGATCAATATGAAAATAATCTGCAAATAATCTACAAGGATTCCTATGAGAATCTCATTGATGATGAACAGACATCAAACCTGATCAATGTAAATCGCACTATTTTTCTGTCAACAGAATCAATTGTAAATGCCCTTTCCATACTCCATGCAACTGATCCATAGTTTGAATCAGAGATTATCACACCTAAACACCCTTAAAAGGGTGAGATTTAAGGCTTTTCTAACTCTCTCTGAGTGATTAAACTGGTGTATGATATAAAATCAATTAAATAATTAAAAATCTGTATTAAGCTTACTATATTATTATCATAACAATAAGATTCTCGGGAGGGACAAAATGAATTTTCAAAAACTATTGACAGTGGTAATAGGATTACTGTTGACTTTACCTACGATTATTCATGCACAGGATGATATTGCCGCCATACTCGGCTATCCCGATATGATCATCTACAACGGTAAACTCATCACCATGGATGATGAAGGCTTCAACGACCAGACTGGTACCATTGCCGAGGCCATGGCCATTCGTGACGACACTATTCTTGCTGTTGGCAGCAACCAGGAGATCCGCCGTTTGGCAGGACCTGATACAGAGCAGTTTGATCTAAATGGGCGTTCCGTCATTCCCGGGGTAATTCTTACTCATGAGCATCCAACGGACTGGGCCTGGGTGGAGCCCACCGCATTGAACCATGTTTTTCCCAAAGGCAACGAACATATGGTCATCAAGTTTCTTGAAGGTGATGCCCAGACTCAGCTAGATACCTGGGACGATGTCCTCGCCGAAGCCGTCAGGGAGGCTAATCCTGGACAGTGGATCCTGTTAAGTTCAGACTGGGGTGGAAATTTTGAATACATGCCGGAACTCTTCCCCACTTTTCTTCCGGCCATAACAACAGAACGAATGGATGCCATTGCCCCCAACAATCCTGTGAGAGTAAAAAACGCCTGGGTAGATGGGTTAGTTAATACCGCAGCACTGAATGAAGCCAAGCGGGTGTTCCCAGAACAACGGGTGGAAGGTCGTGGCAACCGTGGCCCCACAGGGCGTCAGCTGGAACCGGATGTTATACTGCATAATAAGGTGCATTTAAACGCAGAATTATTACGCGCTGTGATGGAAATGTGGGCAGCGCATGGTATCACTGTGTATGGCTCTTCACCCTACACCATCGGTAACCTGCAAGCCCTGCGCATGCTGGATGAACAGGGACGCATGCCTGGCCGGTTTGCCTGGAGTTATACCGGGCCTGATCTGCATTACCATACATTGCGACTGGTGTCGGCATTGCTGGGCAATGGAACTGATTATCTGTGGAACATCGGTGCCCATGGTGAACGTTCCGGTGGCTCCTGTACGACTTTGCCTGCCTCTGAGCGCGTCAAGGCCCAGGAAAACTGTACCCTGGAACCCGGTGATGACGGTCGCAGAGTTAAAGAAGACATCGTCCGCAGTGGAGGCCGAGTGGGTGCCATGCATTCTGGTGGTGACCTCGATATCGATCACCTGCTGGATGTCATTGAAGAACAAAGCCGTAATGCCGGTTTCACCCTGGAGCAGATCCGCTCCAAACGCCATGCCTTTGACCATGCCTCCGGCGCACCCAGGCCTGATCAAATCCCGCGCATAAAACGGCTTGGCATGATGGTAAGTATGATCAATACCGTTATCTGGGAAAACCGTACCGGTTACAATACCTCCTACCGCATGCGAAACTACGGTGAGGAATACCTGCATTACGCTGTGCCGCGTAAGAATGTCACCGATGCCGGTATTATGAATACCCAGGAAATCGACCGGGCCCTGCCCCATTACCTGTGGTACAACACCTGGGTAGGGATGACCCGCTACAACTCAGGAATTGACCGTACCCTGGCACCAGAACAGGGCACGGATCTGGTGACA
>JAURPG010000002.1 GCA_030835405.1 Gammaproteobacteria bacterium
ACGGTTGCACTGATATTACCAGGACCATTTTCATACAATGGCCAACTGCCATCGGGCAGTTGCCTGGAACGAATATAATTGGAAATTTTGGTTTCCTGATCCGAATTTCGATCTTCTAGGATATATTTGAGTAAGACATATTCTGCAGGAATAGTTGTATCAGCCTCCAGTTCATATACCCAGTAGCCTTCATCATATTGCCTTTTAAATAAATTATTGATGGCCCGGTTATTGGTTGTGATTACCTCGGCAAGATTGTCTTTCTCAATCTCTTGGCCGGTCTGGGTAGTTTGACCTGGAACGAACATATGCTTCATATTTCCAGGTGGTTAAATCGTTTATGTGTATTCATTACAGGATATGTAAACTTTAGGATTGATATTGCGTGTCGTTAGTAATGTATAGTTTATTATTATTTTCCAGTGAGTTAGGGCTGATACCGGTCAATCCCATAAAGAAAAATAGCTTATGTGATTAATACTACAATAAAATATAAACTTAATACCATGTAAATCGACCCGGAAAGAGTATATTGCATTGCAGCATATATCAAAACTTAACCCAAAACTGATTTTACTACGTTACTAATAAGGCAGAGATAATAAAATCCCAATTGGAGAAGCTTAATGAATAAAAGATTAATACCCTTACTGGTGATTGCCTTGTTCCCCATAGATGCTATCTGGGCGTATGATGATGTTCTGTTTAATCAAATCCATATTAATGCCCAGGTAGAGAGGAACGTGGAAAACGATCAACTGGAAGTCACAATGGTGGTGGAAAAACAGGGGAATAGGCCTGAAGATATTGCTGGTGAAGTCAATGAAACCATGCAATGGGCCCTGGATCAGGCAGATGATAAAAGCCGAATTGAAATCAATACCCGCAGTTATCAAACATACCCGGTTTATAAAGACCGCATGATCATTGGCTGGCGGGCAACCCAGGAACTGTATTTAAAAAGTACCGAAATTACTGAGCTCACTCGCCTGGTTGGTAAATTACAGGAGAGACTGCAGGTCAGAAATATGCAGTTTTCACCCACACGTGAAGCCCGTGTGGGAATTGAAAATGAATTGATCAGCGAGGCCATGCAAGCATTCAGACAACGGGCAGACATTATCAAGCAGCATATGGCTGAAGATAAATATCGTATTGTGAATCTGCATGTTAATACAGGTAACAGCGGGCCGGTATTGTACCGCGAACAAATGGCCTCCAGGGCCGTGGCGATGGACATGGCAGTGGAAATGGCGCCGGCGGTGGAAGCGGGCACCAGCAAGGTCATCGTCACCGTTTCAGGATCCGTTCAGTTCTTTTAATAGAATGTTGCCACAGAGGGCACAGAGGTCACGGAGAATAAAATGGACAGGATTAACTGTATTTACAAGATTAATAAAATAAAAAATCGAAATCCAGTTATTTGATAAATTAAATACTTCGAGATAGTTAGAGTGATACACATCAGAAGGAAAAGACACTTTCTATATTAAATGCAAAGTAATATTAAACCAGTTCTTTTCTCAGTAACCTCTGTGGCTAACAAATAGCATGGACAGGATTAACAGGATTTAAAGGAATTGCGGTATAAAAATAATCTTAAGTTATTTACTCTCTATTCTTTTTGGCTCACAAAGATTTAAAAACTTTTCTCGCACTGTCGATGGTCTGTTGTATGTCATCTTCACTATGGGCCGATGAGACAAACCCTGCCTCAAAGGCTGAAGGTGCCAGATATATCCCTTCATTCAGCATGCCATGGAAGAATTTTTTGAACCGCTCAATATTACAGTCCATGACTTGCTCAAAGCTTGTAATTTTTTCCTGATCTGAAAAAAACAGGCCGAACATTCCGCCCAATGCATTAGTGGTAAATGGAATATTGCATTTATCAGCCATATCCTTGATACCATAAGCCAGCTTGTTGGTCTTGGATTCCAATGCCTGGAAGAATCCCGGCTCACTAATGAGGTTTAATGTCGTCAGCCCTGCTGCCATGGCGATAGGGTTGCCAGACAGGGTACCTGCCTGATATACCGGACCGTCCGGGGCGATATAGTCCATGATCTCACGTTTGCCGCCAAATACGCCTACGGGCATGCCGCCACCAATGACTTTTCCAAAAATACTGAGGTCAGGTGAGATTTTATAAATTTCCTGGGCACCTCCAAGTGCGACCCTGAAACCTGACATGACTTCATCAAAGATCAATAGAATCCCGTGCCGATTACAGATCTCACGGAGACCTTGCAGAAATTCCTTTGTACCAGGAACACAATTCATATTGCCAGCAACCGGTTCCACAATAATACAGGCAATCTCATCACCCAATTCTCGACAGGTTGCTTCAGTCTGTGCCGGGTCATTGTAGGTTAAGGTGATAGTATGTTTAGCCAGATCAGTTGGTACCCCCGGGGAAGTAGGCACTCCCAGGGTCAGTGCGCCGGAACCTGCCTTGACCAACAATGAATCTGCATGGCCATGATAACAGCCCTCAAATTTGATTATTTTGTCACGCTCTGTATATCCTCTAGCAAGCCGAATGGCGCTCATCGCCGCCTCGGTCCCTGAATTCACCATACGCACCTTATCCACACTGGAAACTAGCTGACATATTTTTTCCGCCATCTGTATCTCAATTTCAGTCGGTGCACCAAAACTTAATCCATCTCTGGCCCGATCAATTACGGCCTGTATGACTTCGGGGTGAGCATGCCCCAAAATCATTGGTCCCCAGGAGCCTACATAATCAATGTAGGATTTGTTATTTGAATCATACAAATATGCTCCCTGACCGCGGGAAAAAAATACCGGTTCACCACCCACGCCTTTAAATGCCCGTACTGGTGAATTGACGCCCCCGGGTATGACATTTTGTGCTTGTTCAAATAAGTTCATGATGGTTTCTAATCTGCTTGTTAAATTCGGTAATTATTTTGTCAGGGAAATCCGTATGGTAAACACAGCTTACCACCGCCAGTAAGTCCGCACCTGCTTCTAATAGAGGCTGGCAATTTTCTGGTGTGATTCCACCAATGGCCACCAGCGGTACATTATACTGTTGTTTTGCTGTAACCAGTAACTCAGGTGATGCCTTTTTTGTCTCTTGCTTGGTAGTTGTGGCATACATTGCACCAAATGCAAGGTAATCGGCAGACGCCTGAAATGCCTGTTTCGCCCTGACGAGGTCATTATAACATGAGACGCCGATGATTTTGTCCTCTCCAAGCATGGTCCTGGCCTGTTGACATGAAATGTCATCTTCCCCAAGGTGGACTCCATCACTGTCTATTTCCATTGCCAGTTTTATATCATCGTTAATAATAAATTTTGTTTTATTATCACTACATAATCTTTTCAGAGCAGATGCTTCTATAATTTTTTGTTTATAAGGGGCATTTTTCCTTCGGTATTGCAGGGCAGAGATTCCACACTCCAGAATTATTTCTGTTTTAATCAGTAACTGCTCAAAACCCAGTTGCTGATCTTCAGTGACAACATAAAGTCCGGGTGTGAGACCATGCATCCTGTTAATTATCCTGCTGGCGTTGGGGGTGAAATTGGCTATTTCCCAATTGGACTGCATGAGTTAATGTTTTTATGGTGTATTCCTGGGCCCTTTGGACCGAGGATGGAACATCCTTATTCCCGATCAGCTCACAAATGAGGGCAGAAGCAAGTGTGCAACCGGAACCATGATAACTTCCCTCCAGTTTTGCCCAGACGTATTCAATGGGGTCATGGTCTTGACTGTAAAGGACGTTAATCACATTGTCTGATGACTGGTCTGCGCCTGTTATCAATACATTTTTACAACCATTTTCCAACAGGACGGCTGCTGAATCTGCCGGATTGGATCGACCACTGATTGTCAGGGCCTCTTTTATGTTTGGGGTAAGTACGGTGACCTTTGGGAGTAATTTTTCACATAATGCAGTGACTATATCCTCGGATGATAGATTGGACCCGGTTCCGGAATGTAGTACGGGATCCAGAACGACCGGTACATTATTGAGATTGCCTAATATGTCACTAATCTCATGGATCAGAAGGTCGCTGCCGATCAAGCCTATTTTGCATGCGTCAATCTTAATATCATCAAGCAACAACTCCGCCTGTCGACTAAACACCATGGGATTTTGAGGTAAAATAGAATCAAATTTTCCGGTATTCTGGGCGGTCAGGGCCGTAATCACAGAAATACAGTGATATCGATAATGATTTACTGTTTCCATGTCTGCCTGGATTCCAGCGGCACCGCTGGGGTCATGGGCTGATAATGCCAGGACCACAGGTTGTTTACTTTTAGCAGGTAACATCTAAGTGACTTTTTAATCTAATATTTACGGACTAAGTATGGAGGAAAATGGATTGAAAACCTATATGTGCGTGATCTGTGGATTTATCTATGATGAAATCAAGGGGTTGCCTGAAGATGGTATTGCCCCGGGGACGCCATGGCAGGATGTACCCTTGAATTGGGAATGCCCGGATTGCGGCGCAAGGAAAGAAGATTTTGACATGGTAGAAATTTAAAACCGGTCACAAGTATCAAGATTTAGAAAAACATAAATTACATCTCTTGTGTCTAATCAAAAGGGTCTAATCACGGCCATAATAATGATAATAACGAGAAATAAAACCGGTACTTCATTGAACCATCGGTACCAGATATGGCTGCGCTTGTTACGGTCATATTTGAAATCATTGAGCAACTTTCCACAGTATATGTGATAGATGATCAAGAGCAGAACACACCCCAGTTTTACGTGTAACCAGTAACTCCCTGAATACACATTCCAGCCAATGGACTTTAATGTTAAATATCCAAATACCAGCGTTAGCACACCACCTGGTGTTGTAATTCCATAAAACAATTTACGTTCCATAATCTTAAACCGACCAATACTGGCTTCGTCATCACTCATAGCGTGATAAACAAATAATCGTGGCAGGTAAAACAGCCCCGCAAACCAGGTGACCATGAAAATTAAATGAAGTGCTTTATACCAGAGCATGAGGTTTATGTTTTTGTCATATAGATTGTTCTATTGAATCTGTTGAAATTATACGTTTCATATAAAGGTAAAGTTGCTTGAGAAACATTAAAATTTTCGGCAGCAGTATTATTACAACGATGATAAATAATATTAATGCAGTTATAAAAATGACTGGATGCTGTAAGGCAGTCCAAATTCCCAGTACCACAATAAAATCTTCACCCAAAGAGGCGGTCCAATTTGATGCCGGTTCCGGCGAAGATTGCAGCATTAACCGGGTGCTGGATTTAGTCAGATGTGAACTTGCGGCAATTGTCCCGCCAATGAGCAGGGCGGCCAGTTCAATTGCCGGTTCATATCCTTGAACTGTGGACATGGCCAGGATGGCACCTGCCGGGATCCGTATGAAGGTATGTAATGCGTCCCACAGGCTATCCAAACCGGGAATCTTATCAACCACAAATTCGGTTACGAACATAAAGCCGGCTGCGCTAATTACCACGGGGTCGGCCAGAATGGATAATGATTCTGGCAGGGAGATGAGGTCTTGTCTCAACAGCAGTCCAAAAATAACAACCGTTGCATAGAGGTTTATGCCACTCGCCCAGGCGATCCCTCCCACTAATGCGAGAATTTCAACAGTCTCCAAATAAATGCCTTTATTAATATAAATATTTTCAGTACATGGTAAGAGCTCTGCTATACGAATGGAAGCTGTCTGTTATACAATAAAATAATCCATTAAAATCAATTGGTTGCATATATTCTTATCAATACGGCAAGGTGCAAAAAGGGTTTAGGTACTGGATAAACACCAGGGTCGCTATTCTGCTGAACCTAATTACAGGTTTTAGCCATAACTATTGAATATATTTATACTTTTCCTGATTCACCTGTCCCCGTATCATACCCACGTAGGAGAACATGATGAATATAAAAGCTGGTATTGTTGGTGCGACCGGATATACAGGTGTCGAGTTGATAAGACTACTCGGGTCACATCCTCATATTACAATTGAAACTGTTACCTCAAGGAGCGAGGCTGGGAAATCTGTCGCAGATATTTTTCCCTCGCTTAGAGGTGTCATTAATAATCAATATGTGACACCCGAGTTAGACTCATTGTCTACTTGTGATGTGGTGTTTTTTGCTACTCCAAATGGTACGGCGATGGAGTCCGTGCCTGCACTGGTTTCTACAGGGACAAAAATTATCGATTTGTCTGCAGACTTTAGACTTAAGGATCCAGTGGTCTGGAGTAAGTGGTATGGAATGGAACATAAGTGTCCGGAATTGCTTGTTGATGCGGTATATGGTTTACCGGAAATTAATCGTGACAAAATTGCCAATGCTAAAATTGTTGCCAATCCTGGTTGTTACCCGACAGCGGTGCAATTGGGTTTTTTTCCATTATTGAAAAATCAATTGGTGGAACCCGTTAGTCTGATTGCAGATGTAAAGTCCGGTGTAAGTGGCGCGGGTAGAAAGGCCTCAATCAGGCATCTCTACACAGAGGTCTCTGATGCCTTTGCCGCATATGCTGCAGATGGGCACAGGCACCTTCCGGAAATAAAGCAAGGTCTGCAGACTGTCGCCAGTGATGAGATTGGACTGGTATTCGTTCCCCACCTGGTGCCGATGAATCGTGGGATACATGCCACTTTGTATGCCTCCCTAAAAGATAAAAAAACTGATCTTCAAAAGGTCTTTGAAGATTATTATCAACACGAACCTTTTGTTGACGTGTTACCCTGTGGTAGTCATCCAAACACAAGCTCGGTTCGAGGTAACAATATTGTCAGGATAGCCTGTCATAAGCCACAAAATGGTAATACTGCAGTAATTCTGGTGGTGGAAGATAACCTGGTAAAAGGTGCTGCGGGACAGGCCATTCAAAACATGAATATTTTGCTGGGACTGGAAGAAACCACTGGATTGATGGCAACTGCGTCATTTCCCTAGGCAAAATGAAACATAGAGTTAATTAATGCCAAGATTAGTCATCAAAAACCATCGGCCCTGGCAAATGGCCGTGGCCATTATAACCTTGAGTATGGCACTGTCTCTCGTTACCTGGTTATTACTGGATAATAATCATTGGCAGCTTATATATCGTCAATTAAGCGGTAATTCTGCAATCAGCCAATTAATCGAGGAAAACCGGTCATTAATAGCGGAAAATGCCGCCCTGAAAGATAAAATTCTCATGCTGGAGCAGACCACCCGTTTAGACCAGGAAACAGCTGTTCAGATGCAAAATGATTTGAAGGCCCTGCAGGATGAGATTTATGGTCTAAAAAGAGAGCTTGAATTTTATAAGGGTATTATGGACACATCTAAGCGAGTATCAGGTTTTGATATTCATGGGGTATTTATAAATTCATTACATAAACCAAACTATTACACTATAAAAGTTGTGCTAACCAATGTTGCCAGGTCTGACCGTGTTCTCGAGGGGACGCTGGATTTAACCGTTGATGGGATACAAAATAACAGGAAAGAATCGCTAAAACTTAGTAATATGATAACCGATGGTACGCCAGACCTGTCGTTTCAACTGAAGAATTTCAGTCAAATTGAAGTAAATTTTGAATTACCATCAGAATTTGAGCCCGAAAAGATCTGGATTATCGCAAATATTGATAAAGCAAACATGCCATCAGTCAGTCGCTTTTATGATTGGTCAGTGAGTGAAAATTAAAAATGTTCAGTAACAGAAAAAAACGTAAGACCAGCCGCATCGATACCCTGGTGGGCCAACATACCGTTGTACAGGGGGATCTGAAATTTAATGGCGGTCTACATATTGAAGGAATTGTTAAGGGCAATGTCATTGCGGATAATGACGGCACATCCATGTTGCAACTTAGCGAAAATGGCCGAGTTGATGGTGAGGTGAATGTACCCTACATTATCCTCAATGGTGAGGTTAAGGGCGATGTCCGCAGTGGAGTCCATATTGAACTCCGTTCAAAGTCCCAGGTCACAGGAAATGTCTATTACAATCTTATTGAAATGGCGATAGGTGCTGAAGTGAATGGCAAGTTGGTTCATAGTGCCCTGGTGGAAGAATCAGACTACGGGCCGACAACAAATGCCTTTGAAATTCCTGAATAAAATACTTGAGTGAAAAACTAGGTTATTATATCATCCCCATATACATTAACATGGGTTTAAGTAGCTATGGATCAACAAGTCGACCAATCCCCAAATAATCAAAGCGAACCATTACTTTTTACGGAATCGGCCGTATCCAAGGTCAGAGAGCTGATAGAGGATGAAGGCAATGATAACCTGAAACTGAGGGTGTTTATCAGTGGTGGTGGATGCTCAGGATTTCAATACGGTTTTTCATTTGATGAAAACACTGAAGACGGTGATACCGTGATTGACCGAGATGGAGTCAAACTACTGGTGGATCCAATGAGTATCCAATACCTTACCGGTGCAGAAATAGATTATAGCGAAGGCATAGAGGGTGCCCAGTTTGTTATCCGTAATCCCAATGCCCAGACCACCTGCGGCTGTGGTTCTTCTTTCTCTGTGTAGTATCTTATCTTTAAGCAACTGATTTTATTTATTAAACCATAAACAATTCGGGTTTAATTTCCTGTTGTTGTCCTCATTTATTCAGCATATTATAGGTCCTGGAAATCTTATTGATTCTGTTTCCAACGGAATACAAATTCAATGTAAAAATAATTTGGGGGAATTATGAAAAATCTAAGAGTTATTGTCGTTGCGGTTCTGGTGACTGTTCTAGGTGTTAATATTGCCACCGCCCGTCATCACGGTGAAGGCGGCGAGCGGGATTTTCACACTCGTGATGGCCTGATGCATCTCATCGGCGCACAAAGGGGGATCCTGCGAGATATCGCAAAAGAGGGATCTGCTGAAGATGTGGGTGAATTTATTCGAGCAGCGAATGCCTTATCAGCATTATTGGCAATGATACCCAGCACCTTCGAAAAAAATTCCATGCCTGATATCTCCCGTGCCAAACCGGAAATATGGTCTAATTGGGACGACTTTGTTACCGTCGCCAATACCCAGAGTATCGTTGCAGCAGGTATTGCCACAACGGCCATGACGGAAGGATTGGAGGTCGCCAAGGTCAGGGTAGACGATCTGGATTGTGGCAGTTGCCATACGCCTTATAGAAAAGAATAGTTTCTCGGCTTTAAATCTCATAATTACAGGCCGTACAATTTGATTGTACGGCCTTTTTCATATGTGCGTGGTTTGGAAATATTTTATTGAATGAGGTTTAATAACATTCAGTAGATAATATAAATGTGATAGTGGAGAGGGAAGCATGAAACCAAACAAGATAATTATTGTGCCCTTTATCGTAATCAGTATTTTCTGGTCAGGCGCCAGTATTGCCCATCCGCCTTCTTTATCCGAGGCCATGGGGGCATATATTAAGCGGGATGGGTTAATGCACCTCATTCGTGCCCAAAGATATATTCTTCAGGAGATGTTAGTGGGCAAACGGCAACTGGATCAGGATGAGTTTGTCAGGGCGGCAAAGGCCCTTGAGTCAATGTTTGCGATGATTCCCAGTACCTTTGAAAAAAGTGACATGGTGGACTATTCACGGGCCAAACCAGAGATTTGGGAAAACTGGGACGACTTTGTTGCCAAGGCTGATGAACTCAGAAAATTATCCGCAGAAATTGCCGCCACTGGTGAAATATACGGTGCCAAGATAGCGGTGGAAAAGGTAAGACTTTACAATTGTGGTAATTGTCACGACCCGTATCGAAAGTAAGTTATCGCCCCTGGTATAATCCACCCAGTAATACAGCTTCATTTGCCCCGCTAACGCTGGGGAGATTGCCTGGTTTACCTGTGATACGCAGGTGTGCCAACCAGGCAAATGTCACGGCCTCCACCGCATCGGGATCAATGCCATAAATCTCTGTGGAGTTAATGATTCGGTGTTTATTTTGTGCCTTAAGGCCATTGATCAATGCATTATTATGGATTCCCCCTCCACAAACCAGTATTTCGGTTGTTTGTGCTGCATATGTCTCTATGGCATTGGTAATGGTTTCAATAGTTAGTGCCAATAAGGTGGCCTGTATGTCTTGCGGGGAGATATCAGCGCCGGTTTTTTTTAAATTATACTGAATCCAGTCCAGATCAAAATCGTCTTTCCCGGTGCTTTTGGGTGGTGAAAGTTTGAAATAATCATCAGATAAAAAGCACTCAAGTAGTTGTTTGTTGACTGTGCCCGACGAGGCCCATTTACCGTCAGCATCAAACGCTATTGACTGATGTTGTTGAATCCATGCATCCAATAATGCATTACCAGGTCCGGTATCAAACCCGGTTACCCTGGTGTCGGGGCTGGCAGGCAAGACAGTGATATTGGCCATACCACCCAGGTTAAGGACGATACGTTCGGATTTGGCTGTTCGAAATTTCCAGTTATGAAAAATGGGTGCTAGTGGGGCACCCTGGCCCCCTACGGCCATATCCGCTCGCCTGAAGTCCGTCACTGTTGTAATCCTGGTACGCAAGGCAATAATATTGGGGTCGCCCAGTTGAATCGTTCTCGGGTGTTCGTCATTTGGTAGATGTAATATTGTCTGGCCATGATTTCCAATGGCAGTTATTTTATTTGCGGGGATATTGCTGGATTTTAATAACTGATTGACTGCAGCGGCAAACAACTCCCCCAGTTCTGCGTCTAGTTTACTCGCATTATTTACACTGATATCGCAATTAACAGCGCGAAGTCGGGACTGTAGCTCGGGTTCAATGGGGAATTGTTCATAGGCGATGATTTTAATATCTTCATCGATGTTGACTAATGCAGCATCGATTGCATCCATACTGGTTCCTGACATCAAGCCGATATAATACACGGTGGTCAGTAATTTTC
>JAURPG010000029.1 GCA_030835405.1 Gammaproteobacteria bacterium
ATCTGTGAACCAATATGACAATCTATGCCTACTACATTCACATTGACCATAGCGTTAGCCTGGTCAAACGCAATTTTGGCGTCCTGGTAGGCAATCCCAAATTTATTTTCTTTCAGACCCGTAGATATGTAAGGGTGTGTCAATGGGTCTACATCAGGGTTAATCCGCAGTGATACAGGCGCCCTGCAATGGAGCTCACCCGCAACCTTATTTACCATCTCAAGCTCAGAAAGTGATTCAACATTAAGGCACTTCACGCCTACCTGTAACGCAGTCCGAATTTCATCGGGCGTTTTACCCACTCCGGAAAATACAACTTTACCAGGGTCGCCACCAGCCTTGATAACCCTTTGTAGTTCACCCACTGATACGATATCAAAACCTGAACCCAGCCTGGCCAGTAAATTTAAAATAGCAAGATTGCCATTGGCCTTAACCGCATAACAAATGCAGTGTGATCTGTTTTTAAACGCCCCCTCGTAAGATTGCCATTGTCGCTCAATCGCCGCTCGACTATAAACGTAACCGGGCGTGCCAAATTGCTTTTGAATTTCTGTAACCGCAACGCCTTCCGCAAACAAGGCCCCACCTAAGTATTGAAAATCCTGCATAGTTTATTCTTCTGTTACAGCAACCGTTAGTTCATCTGGAATATATAAATCACCTTTTTGTCCGCAGGACGCGGCAAAAATAACTACAGCAATTAATATGACTAATCGTAAACGCATTTCATCACCTGAATTATCGTGTGATTTTATTTTCCAATAGGAGAGTAATTTATGGAGTTAAATTATACACCAGCGATATCATCATTTGCGTATATTCTTTATTTGGGTAACAATTACAGCATTACTATCCACCTAAATAAATATCAGATATAGCTTGCATTCAGGCATAGATTTTTGATGAAATGTACCCCCTTTCGAACAATCAGAGGTAAAAAAAATAATGGGTGAAGAAATAATTCATGTATCAGATACCGATTTTGAAGACCAGGTATTAAAGGCCGCAGGACCGGTATTGGTTGACTACTGGGCAGAATGGTGTGGCCCATGCAAGATGATTGCCCCGATTCTTGATGAAATATCCGATGAGTATGCGGAAAAGCTTACCGTGGCGAAAATAAACATCGATGAAAACCGCGAAATACCCCAGAAATATGCCGTTCGAGGAATTCCTACGCTGATGATATTCAAAGATGGTGAAATTGCAGGTACTAAGGTAGGCGCGTTGTCAAAATCCCAGTTATCAGCTTTTATTGACAGCGTCATATAAACGCTATACATTTACAGAACGCGGCGGAATGCTCGTGTTATTTTTTAATTAATAATAACCTTCTTAAACCGAACTCCCTCAAATTTATATTAACAAGGTCTTATTTTTAGGGCGTTTCCTGCGCTTAAATAAAAACTTATTTAATAACCCTTATCGTCTAACTTAAAGTAATCCATGATCTATGAACCTAACAGAACTTAAACAGCAGCCCGCATCAGAACTTATCAAATTATCAGAGAAACTCGGGCTTGACGGCCTGGCAAGATCTAGAAAACAGGATGTTATTTTTGAAATCCTAAAAGCCCATGCCAAAAAAGGTGAAGACATATATGGTAGTGGAGTATTAGAAATCCTCCAGGATGGGTTTGGTTTTCTAAGATCAGCAGACAGTTCATACCTGGCGGGCCCGGACGATATCTATGTCTCCCCCAGTCAGATCCGGCGTTTTAATCTCAGAACAGGTGATAACATTGCCGGCAAAATCAGACCGCCTAAAGATGGTGAACGTTATTTTGCCTTGTTAAAGGTTGCTGAAATTAATTTTGAATCACCGGATAAAGCCAAGAATAAAATCCTTTTTGAAAACCTGACACCGTTGTTCGCCAATGAAAGATTGAAACTGGAAATTGGTAACGGCAGTACGGAAGATCTGACTCCGCGGATTATTGACCTGGTCGCACCCATCGGTAAAGGCCAACGTGGCCTCATAGTCTCTCCACCTAAAGCCGGTAAGACGATGATCCTGCAGTCCATTGCACAATCCATTACCTACAATCACCCGGAATGTCACCTGATCGTATTACTGATTGATGAACGGCCTGAGGAAGTGACAGAAATGGCCCGATCCGTAAAAGGAGAAGTCATATCCAGTACCTTTGATGAACCGGCCAGCAGACATGTACAGGTTGCGGAAATGGTCATCTCCAGGGCCAAACGCCTCACGGAGCATAAAAAAGACGTGGTGATATTACTGGATTCCATTACTCGACTGGCGCGGGCCTATAATACGGTGGTCCCTGCTTCCGGCAAGGTCCTGACAGGTGGTGTGGATGCCAACGCCCTGCAAAAACCGAAACGATTTTTTGGTGCCGCAAGAAACATTGAAGAAGGCGGAAGCCTGACGATACTGGCTACTGCACTGGTAGATACCGGTTCGAGAATGGATGATGTCATCTATGAGGAATTTAAAGGTACCGGCAATATGGAATTACACCTGGACCGAGAAATTGCAGAAAAAAGAATATATCCAGCGATCCATATAAATCGCTCGGGTACCCGACGGGAAGAAATGCTTACCGATCAGGCTGAGTTACAAAAAATGTGGATACTCCGCAAACTCCTGCATCCCATGGAGACATTGGCGGCAATGGAATTTTTACTGGAAAGACTGAAAGCGACAAAAAATAATGCTGAGTTTTTTGACGCCATGAAACGTCAATGACGTTGATTTATCCGGTCCAGCTTACCTGGTTTAGTGAGACGGTAAAACTTCCTTAATTCAGATAACAAACCTTTCTTATCTTTCTGTTCCAGGTAGTGGTCTTCAAGACGCTGACAATACTGACGCGCATATTTAGTAGCATATACATATCGTTGTAACTCTTCACCACTAAGATCAGTGTGATAAACGTTCTTCTCAAACAATAATTTTGAAATTTGCCTGGTTGCTGAATGGATGGACTGACGCTCCAGACAATCCAGCAACATGACGAACTTATCTATCTCCGCCTGTAGTTCCATCTCTAATAACGTAACTGACCTGTCATAGCTTGCGTTCCATACCAGGTATAGGAAATGGCTAATCCCTTCCAGGACAATACAAAATTCCTGGATATTATGACCTCCCAGGTTGGAAAGTGGGTCACTGTCCAGATAATACTCGAGTAAATCCTTTTCCAGATAAAGCGAAAGATTCAGACCTTCCTCATCCTGATGGACCAGAAGTTTTTCCCTGGTATTGAGATTTGAATTCAGCTGGCAGAAATGATCGGCAATGGATTTATTGGTGAGCACAAAATTTTCAATATTATGTTCAATGTCCAGCTCATAGATGGATTGCAGACCTGCTTGCAATTGTATCAGTGACATGTCGATACGTTGTTGGGAAAATTAATGACGTTGCATTGCTGTTTTTATCGGCTGTATACCGGTCTGTTTTAGTTTATCTGCTATGCGATTATTCCCGGTTTTCTGCCACATCTCATACATTCTCAATACATCAAAACTGGATCCCAAATGTGATGCTTCGCTGACTTCTGACAGAACATCAATCATTTCAGTAAACTTGCTCGCCAGCTCTGAGAAAGCAACCTTTAGACCACAAGTCATATTTGTCTTGTCTGTTTCGGAGAGATAGCTATAAGCATTTCCACCCATGGCTATATAGTAATCAATATCTACCAGTCCCCGGTTCAGGCTTTGGCTATACATGCCGGAAATGCATAAAGAAACATCCCCCAGGCGACGAAGTAATAAAAATCGTTGCTTGGACGTGCTGGCCTCAACTGCCTCCTTGTAATGCATGGCTAGGGGCTTTAGCATCATGCCATCTTCAGTATGCTCGAACAGGTAATCGGTATTAATAAAGGTGGTTAATAAATTGCCAAGATAGACAACTGTCTCGCCGGAAACTGCTATGGCCTGATTGTGAAGCGCCGTCTCAATAGCACCATGAAAAAACTCATGGGCATCTATGTCAGTAATTAATTGTTCTTGATCTCTGCACGCTTCCATGGTTTCTCGATCACAATTAGCCAAATCATTAATGTCACTAATAAAGACTGGGAAATAACATAACCTTATTTTGCAAAATCACAAAGTCAGCACTTGGTGTGTAATGCTGCTAATATTTTTCTGGGTGCTGAAAAAGAAAAACCCGCCATTCGGCGGGTTTTTCAAGACACATAAAGTATATATGTTTGGGATTACATCATACCGCCCATACCACCCATACCGCCCATACCACCCATGTCACCACCCATTGATGCTGGTTCATCCTTAGGGATCTCAGCAACCATGGCTTCAGTGGTAAGGATCAGGCCGGCAACTGATGAAGCATTCTGCAATGCTGAACGTGTCACCTTGGTAGGATCCAGGATACCCATTTCAATCATGTCACCAAATTCGCCTGTCTGGGCGTTGTAACCATGATTTCCAGTTCCTTCCAGGACCTTATTGAGGACCACGGATGCCTCTTCGCCTGAATTCGCGACGATCTGACGGAGTGGTTCTTCAACCGCACGGACCAGTATCTTGATACCGGTATCCTGATCCGGGTTTTTACCCTTGACCTTGGATATCGCGCCTTGAACGCGGACCAGGGCAACACCACCACCAGGGACAACACCTTCTTCAACCGCAGCACGGGTTGAATGCAGGGCATCTTCCACACGGGCCTTTTTCTCTTTCATTTCAACTTCCGTAGCAGCACCCACCTTGATGACAGCAACGCCGCCAGCAAGCTTAGCAACACGCTCCTGCAATTTCTCACGGTCATAATCTGAAGTGGTTTCTTCGATCTGTTGCCGGATCTGTTTGACTCGACCCTGGATATCATCGGTCTTACCAGCACCGTCGATTATGGTAGAGTTTTCCTTGGTTATCTGAACGCGTTTTGCGCTTCCCAGGTCATCCAGGCTGGCCTTCTCCAGGGACAGACCTACTTCTTCAGCAATCACGGTACCACCGGTGAGGATGGCTATATCTTCCAGCATGGCCTTGCGGCGATCACCAAATCCAGGGGCCTTGACTGCAGCGACCTTGACGATACCACGCATGTTATTAACCACCAGCGTCGCCAGGGCTTCACCTTCGATGTCTTCAGCAATGATAAGTAAGGGCTTACCAGCTTTTGCAACACCTTCCAAAACCGGGAGTAAATCACGAACATTGGAGACTTTTTTGTCATGCAACAAGATATAAGGCTCTTCCAGTTCCACGCTCATAGTTTCCTGGTTATTGATGAAGTATGGAGACAGATAGCCTCGGTCAAACTGCATACCTTCTACCACATCCAGTTCATCTTCCAGACTTGAGCCCTCTTCCACGGTGATCACACCTTCTTTACCGACCTTATCCATGGCTTCGGCAATACGTTGGCCAATGGATTCATCAGAGTTAGCGGAAATGGTGCCCACCTGGGCAATGGCCTTGCTGTCTTCACAGGGCTTGGACAGTTTCTGTAATTCAGCCACTGCAGCAAGAACGCCAGCGTCAATGCCTCGTTTCACATCCATAGGGTTATGACCTGAGGTAACGGCCTTGAGACCTTCACGAACTATGGACTGTGCCAATACTGTTGCGGTCGTTGTACCATCACCGGCCACGTCAGATGTCTTGGAAGCCACTTCCTTGACCATCTGTGCGCCCATATTTTCAAATTTGTCTTCAAGTTCAATTTCTTTGGCCACGGAAACACCATCTTTTGTGACGGTCGGTGCGCCAAAACTTTTTTCAAGGACAACATTTCGTCCTTTTGGTCCCAGCGTCTGCTTCACTGCATTGGCCAGAACATTTACACCCTTCGCCATCCGGGTCCGGGCATCATCTCCAAATTTAACTTCTTTAGCTGCCATGTTTATCTACCTCCAGTTAATTATTCAATTACGCCCATAATGTCGTCTTCGCGAAGCACCAGGAGTTCTTCTCCATCAATCTTCACCTCTGTGCCGGAATACTTGCCAAACAGGATCTTGTCACCCTTTTTGACCTCCAAGGCACGGACTTCACCATTATCAAGAATCTTGCCATTACCAACCGCCATGATCTCACCCTGTATGGGCTTCTCTGTGGCACTATCGGGAATGACGATTCCACCCGGCGAGGTTTTACCCTCTTCAATTCGTTTGACGATTACGCGATCGTGTAATGGTCGAATATTCATTATTTGAACCTCCGTATTTATAAACCATTGATTTTTAAGTAACTAATTTGAATTATTAGCACTCAACTTTAATGAGTGCTAATACTATAGCGGATTTTTTTTTGTAGTCAAGAACTGGATGTTTTTAGTTAATTTTCTGCCTCTCGCTGATAGAAATCCATGAGGATATGGGCCACTTCTGGACGGGCAAACTCTTCTGGTAATTCTTCCCCGGCAGCGAGCATGTCCCTGACCTTTGTCCCTGATAAAAGCACAAAGTCTTCCTGGCTATGGTCCGGAGCATCCCGCATCATGACCACTTTATTGAGCTTTTTTGACCAGGCCGTATGATCGGCCTTGAAGATATCAATTTCAAGGGCGTCTGTTGGCAACGTATCAAAGATAGCCTGTGCATCAAAGGGACCATAGTAGCTACCAACCCCGGCGTGATCGCGGCCAACAATCAGATGGGTACAGCCGGTATTCTGTCTAAATACCGCATGTAATAATGCCTCCCTGGGGCCAGCATATAGCATGTCAAACCCGTAACCGGTCACCATTACCGTATCCGGGGGGAAATATAGCTCCACCATTTTACGAATGGCCGCATCTCTCACATCAGCTGGTATATCGCCCGGTTTGAGTTTACCGAGTAACATATGGATTAAGATACCGTCTGCGCCCACCGCTTCACTGGCCATTTTGCAGAGTTCCTCATGGGCACGATGCATAGGATTTCGGGTCTGAAATGCCACCACGGTCTCCCAGCCTTTTGCTGCAATTTCGTCTCGAATCTGGACTGCTGTTCTGAATGTTTCAGGAAACTCCTGATCAAAGTAACTGTAATTCAGTAGCTGTATGGGGCCTGCAATCAGATATTTACCATGCGAGAAAAAGGTAGCAACACCAGGATGGTCTTTATCGGTAGTGCCAAATATCTTTTCAATGATGGAATGGAGTTGATCACCGGTTATGGTCTCAATGGACTTAATATCCTGAATGGCGATGATCGGATGACCATCTACGTTTGGATCCAGCAGGGCTATGCGATCTGCATTTTCGATAGATGAAATATCATTTGTCCGGTTCAGACAGGGTACTGGCCAGAATAACCCGTCTGAAGTTGTCATTTTCTCGGCAACACTCATGGTATCGACCAGGTTCATATAGCCTGTCAACGGAGTAAAATAGCCAGCGCCCAACATCACCGCATTCGCTGCGGCTGCAGAATTAATCAACAGTTTTGGCAGGGATTCGGCCTCCTTGAGCAGGGCCTCCCTTTTATTTGCATCTGTTACATATAGTGGTGTTAAGTCGGCTGATCCATGCGGATTTATCATCGATATGTCTCCGTATTTATTAGTTATTTCGATAATTGGGACAAAAAGAGGCGATACGATAAACCTCTTGGAATGGAATTCAAGTAAAAATATTAAATTCCATTAAAACTGCAGTTTAAAACCCTAGCGGTTTGTCATGGCTAATATTATGATAATCAGGGTATTTTACACAAGGAAGAGCGACATGGCTGATCCAACACAAGTTGATGCAACCGATCCAGCATAGAAAAATTCAGAAATTCTGGGACCAACCAGTGATGAAGCGACAGTACAAATGTCAGAGATGGATCAGACTTGTTTCTGGAACGACGTGGAATTTCAGCAAGGTCAATCAGTTGTCTGTGAGGGTAAAGAATATCAATGTAGTTTTGGGAAATGGATTCCCGCGGATTGATCAGGTATGTAGAGTAAATTCATACCCGCTATCATTTCTGATAATCTCACCCGTCCGTATCGTATAGCTGCCAGTCCGAATATCATCAAAATAGAGTCTCAATGTCTCTCGCATAACTGGAAATGCCAGTTCATCCCATGGTATCTCCTCTTCACCGTATAGTTCCACCTCCAGACTCTCTGCGCCCGGGGAAAACCCCTGTTCAGTCAAGGCCGCTCGATAGATAAGATATACCTGATTGACATGAGTCAGGTTTATGACCGTGTATAAATCATGAATAACGACGGTCGCATTGGCCTCCTCAAGGGTCTCCCGTAGCGCAGCCTGGGTAGTTGACTCATCATTTTCCATAAAACCCGCCGGCAAAGTCCATTTACCATATTGCGGTTCAATGGCCCGCTTACATAACAGTATTTTCCCTGCTTGTTCAGGAATACAACCGGCAACAATTTTTGGATTTTGATAGTGAATGGTTTTACAGCCCAGGCAGACATGCCTATGTCGATTATCGTCGCCTGGAATTTTATATTCCACCTCAGAGCCGCAATCACTACAATATTTCATTAAATCGATTACTCTTCACTGAGCATGGGTTGAAGGTCAGGCCAGATATTTTCCAGCATCATAATCTGTGCTTCGGCGGTTGGATGGATACCATCGTTTTGCATCAACTCCGGCTTGTCTGCAATCCCATCGAGGATAAATTTACTGAGCAGGGTAGCCGTCTCTTCTGCCAGTTCAGAATAAATCGCGGTAAAACGATCGATATAAAATTTGCCATAATTGGGTGGCAGCAACATCGGGACCAGTAATATCTCACTGCCAGCAGTTTCCAGTAAGCCTATTATTTCTCCCAGGTTGGATTTAATTTCAGGTATCGGCAGGCCTCTCAGCCCATCATTACCGCCCAGCTCTAAAATGGTTATATCCGGTTTCGTTTCAGTTAATATTTCATCCAGTCTGGATTTTGCACCATGTGTGGTGTCACCGCTGATGCTGGCATTAAAAACATTGTACGTGTAGCCTTGGTCTCGTAATCTGTTTTGCAACAATGAGACCCAACCATCCTCTATGGCTATTCCGTAACTTGCACTTAGACTATCAGCCAGGACTAAAATGGTATTATCCTGTGCACGGGTACTCAGGCTACTAAGACACAATAATGTAAGTAATAATTTTTTAATCATGGATACTACCTCTGACGTTATTTTGCAGGCTGAACATCTTGGAAAGCAAGTTACCAGTCCTGCTGGTCAACTGACAATACTGGATGACATAAATATCTCCCTGCATCGCGGTACCAGCCTTGCCATCATCGGTGTATCAGGATCTGGCAAGTCAACATTGCTTGGACTATTGGCAGGCCTGGATGTTTCCACTTCCGGGCGGGTTATTTTCAATAATAAAGACCTGAACTCACTGGATGAAGACGGCAGGGCGAGACTCCGAAATAAACGGGTGGGATTTGTTTTTCAGTCATTTCAGCTGTTAAAAAGCCTTACCGCACTTGAAAATGTATTACTGCCCCTTGATCTGGCGGGAGAAGATGATGGTAGGGATATAGCATTAAACAGGCTCGAAGAAGTAGGCTTGAAAGACCGGGTACACCATTACCCCAGTCAACTTTCTGGTGGTGAACAGCAACGGGTGGCCATCGCCAGGGCTTTTGTATCCGAACCTGACATTCTTTTTGCAGATGAACCAACGGGTAATCTGGACCAGAAAACAGCGAAGACCATCATCGACCTTGTTTTTCGACTGAATTCACAGCATGGCACCACGCTTGTGCTGGTAACCCACGATCCGGATATTGCCTCCCACTGTAACCATGTGTTAACACTGGAAGGTGGCCGAATCAGTACTGGTGAATCATAGAAATGTTTAGCTTTGCATTGCAGGCATTCAGGCGTGATTGGCGCGCCGGGGAAATGCGCCTGATTGCCATAGCCGTCATCGTCGCCGTTGCCAGTATGACTTCAGTCAGTTTTTTTACTGATCGGGTAAAAAAGGCTATAGAGACCCAGACAACCCGGTTACTGGCTGCAGACCTGGTGCTGGAATCAAGGTTGCCCATACCCGAAGACATCATCAAAACTGCAAATGAAAATAACCTGGTTACCGCCAATATCACTAGTTTACGCAGTATGGTGGTTGCGGATGACCAGCTTCAAATGGCAGAAATCAAGGCGGTGGATGACAGTTATCCAATACGGGGACAACTTCGAACATCTAATGGATTGTTTCAGGAGGAAACCGAGACCACTGAAATACCCGATCCAGGCACTGTTTGGGTAGATAGCAGGTTATTCCAGACCCTTGATCTTACCATCGGCTCAAGCTTAAGTGTGGGGGCATCGGAATTTTCTGTATCCAGGGTACTGACCTATGAACCTGACCGCGGTGGCGATATGTTTAATATGGCACCCAGATTGTTGATGAATCTGTCAGACATTCCGGATACTAATCTGATTCTGCCGGCCAGCCGGGTGGAGTATCGTTTTCTGGTAGGCGGAGAGGGTTCTGTTGTTCAACAATTTCGCCAGACCATAAACCAGGACAGGGATCTCAGGGTTCAGGGGATCCGCGATGCCCGTCCAGAACTTCGCTCTGCGTTGGAACGGGCAGAACAATTCCTGGGGCTTGCGGTCCTGGTGAGTATTGCCCTTGCGGGTCTGGCGGTGGCTTTGTCTGCACAACAATATGTCATCAGGCATTTTGATGTATGCGCGATTATGCGCTGCCTCGGTGCAGATCAAAACACCATCAATAAAATTTACATTACCCAGTTACTGTTATTATCCATTTGCGCCAGCCTGGTGGGCTGTGTGCTGGGTTTTATTGCCCAGCATGCGCTGGCTTATATGTTAACCGGCATTAGTAACACACAACTACCTGCTGCCTCATTACTGCCTGTTGTTTATGGGATGCTTGCGGGTGTTATTACAGTAATGGGGTTTGCCCTGCCACAGGTACTCCGCCTGAGACATGTGGCACCTTTACGTGTCCTGCGCAGGGACTTGAACCCAATACCTCTAAGCAGCATAAGTTGTTACAGCATGGCAGTACTGGCCCTGGCCCTGCTGACGCCATGGCAATCGGGTAACTTCAGGCTTACCGGGATATCATTACTGGGGATAATCGCAACAGCTTTATTATTAACTGCCGGGGCTTACATGTTGATACTGTTATTAAACAGATTCCGCAGCAAGGTAAAATTTACTATCCGGTTTGGTCTTGCCAATATCGTCAGAAGGGCAAATTTAAGTATTGCCCAAATCCTGGGAATAGGCCTTGGCGTTATGGTTATGTTGCTGTTAACACTGGTGAGGACCGATTTGCTAAATACCTGGAGAGACCGCATCCCGGAAGGTACCCCGAACTATTTTTTGATCAATATTCAAGATAGTGATGTGCCCAAACTTGAGACATTCCTGAGTACAGAAAACCATACCACCTCAGACCTTTATCCGATGATCAGGGGACGCCTGGCGGCCATAAATGACGAAAAAGTCATTGTAGAAAATTTTACTACACCCGAATCGCGGCGATGGGCAAGGCGGGCATATAACCTATCCTTCTCCGGAGACTTTCCCGCCGCCAATACAATCGTCACTGGTGAATGGTGGAATAATTCTGATAACATCGACAATCAATTATCACTGGAAGAAGATTTTGCGGGGGAACTAGGGGTAGGCTTAAATGACACGCTCACCTTTTTGATTGCCGGCAAAGAGATCACCGGCAGAATTACCAGTATCAGACAAGTGGACTGGGATTCATTCAATGTCAATTTCTTTGTACTCGCAAGCCCTGGGATGCTGAATGGATTTCCCGCCAGCTACGTCACCAGCTTTTACCTGCCGGCAGATAATAAGAATACTATCATTGACCTGGTCAAACAGTTTCCCAGCGTTACGGTATTTGATATTGATGCATTGATTACCGAAGTAAGAAAGATTATGGACCAGGTCATCAAGACCGTAGAGTTTGTGTTTGGATTCACAATTCTCGCCGGTATTGTGGTCCTTATCGCCGCGCTCCAGACTACCCATGCAGAGCGTAGTTACGAGTCTGCGTTGCTGAGCAGCATTGGTGCATCCAGGAAACAGATCCGATCCGGACTAATAATGGAATTTTTATGTATCGGGGCACTGGCTGGTTTTCTTGCGGCCTTTTCTGCATCATTTGTTGAACTGATACTGGCAAAATTTGTATTTAACATGGACATTGTTGTGGATTACCGGTTGTGGCTGGTAGCGCCTGTTGTTTGTGCCCTGATCATCACTGTTACAGGACTGGCAGGAACCCGGCGCGTACTTTACACTCCTCCTATGCAGGCCCTTAAAGAAGTATGATTTAATGAGGAATATCTATTTTGACAGCCTGAGGGTGATGGTTTGTGAATATACAAAACAGATTTCGAAAACTGACCCGGAATCTCACTCAACGGAATGGTTTTTGCTCAAATATCTGAAACGAATTGAAAAAAAAACCCAACCACCTTCAAGCATAGGTCAGGTAGAAGGCACCATACGCTCCATGGTCAGATTTTATGTAGACAATATTGATGAGAAATCAGAATTAGGTGATATATGCGTCAAGATATATAACGAACATCGAAAAGTACTAAGGGAATATCAGGAAAAGGATAATACCTGATCACTGGAAAAATAAATTATTTTCAACAAGAAGACTATGCCAAATTTCATAAACAGCAGCAATCCTCCTCATGATATAAATCCAACGACCGGCATCCTGCTGACTAACCTGGGAACGCCTGAGGCACCTACCAGCGGAGCACTCAGACGCTACCTTGCAGAATTCCTAAACGACCCCCGGGTCATAGAAACACCGAGATTGATTTGGTGGCCGATTTTGTATGGCATCATCCTGACCTTTAGACCCAGGAGGTCGGCTCATGCATACGGCAAGGTATGGACCGACAAGGGGTCTCCTTTGCTGGTCAATCTACAAACTCAGGCAAAGGCCCTTGAAACGGTCCTGGCTGATTCAGTGCCATTTTCATTTAAAGTTGAAATCGCCATGCGATACGGTGAACCTTCGATAAAAAATGCTCTGCGCAAATTACGAGAATCAAATATCCAGCGCCTTTTGGTATTCCCTCTTTACCCCCAGTATTCTGCTACCACCACTGCGTCAACCTTTGATGCCATTACCAATGAGTTACAGAAGTGGCGGTGGGTCCCTGAGGTCAGGTTTATTTCTCACTACCATGATGACCCTGGTTATATAACTGCCCTGGCATCAAGTATTCGTTCTCAATGGGACGAAAAAGGCAGACCGGAAAAACTGTTATTTTCTTTTCATGGCCTGCCAAAAAAGTATTTTCAATCGGGGGACCCCTACTTTTGTGAATGTCATAAGACTGCCCGCCTGGTGGCTAAAGAACTCAGCCTGGAAGACTCATTGTGGCAAGTTGCATTTCAGTCGCGATTTGGTCCCATGGAATGGTTACAACCCTATACCGATGTGGTCCTGGAAGCCTGGGCAAATGAAGGCGTATCAAATGTGCATGTGATCTGTCCGGGCTTTTCAGCGGATTGTCTTGAAACACTGGAAGAGATACAGATCCAGTATCGCAGTCTGTATCTCAAAGCAGGTGGTAAACATTTTACTTACATCCCCGCATTGAATGACAAGCCCGATCACATTAATGCCCTGGGAACGATTATCACCCGACACTGTGCAGGTTGGGAGCAGCTTGAATGGGATAGTAAGCTGATCAATACACGTGCTGAGCAGATTCAGCATAAAGCTTGATTTAATCTGTCTGCTGCTCCACCACACGGCCCTTGATTAATCCATAAAATCTCGTTTCACCAGTGAAATACCATCCCAGATGTTCAAGGCATTGCTGACATGATGCGACCTGCCAGGCATAACCACTGAACCAGGAATGTTCTAAACACGGTTCCCCCGCCACAATACAACCCGGGGCATTGGAATAACATACAAAGTGATAGGCAAATCCGGCGGGATTAACCTTACTGTATACCTGCCTGCCCAGTACAGATATTCGTTGATCACGGGAGGTGATCAGCCGGTTACAAACATGACAGACCAACTGATTTGAGTTCTGTGCACCCATATCAGAATCTTCTTCGGTCACGTTGATATCCGGGCTGATCCCGGTTCTGTCAAGGCAAAAAACCTTTAACACTTTGATATTTAATTGATTTTACTCAAATTGTCGCATAGCGAACTCGTGTAATATGTCAGGTATAAGAATCTGCTTAATTTTGATATTTCCATTAAGTAGAATAGTAGATTATGAAAATGGCCTCATAACAATATATCAGGTCATAATTGAATAAAACCATGAGCGGAAAAAAGAATATTATTCACTACCCCCTATGCCAGCTCATATTCCTGGCGATAGCTTGCCTGGTTACAAATCAACCAGTCAACGCCCAACAGGATATTGAACAGCAACGTAAGATATACCTGCAGGCACAAAAGGCTTTAAAGGCCGGTCAACTAACAAATTTTAAAAACCTCACCGGAACGCTACTGGATTACCCCTTATATCCCTACCTGATTCATGACTACATCAGGCCCAGGATTTCAAGTATAGATAAGAAGGACATCATCCAGTTTCTGGAAAAACATGATTACCTGCCAGTAGCCAATGACTTAAGAAAACAATGGTTAAGATACCTGGCGCGTACCGGCCAATGGCAAACCTATATTGACAACTATGTCCCCATGAATAACACGGAACTTGAGTGTTATCAGTTACAGGCAAGAATAAAAACCAATAACACATCTTATCTGCTTGAAGATACCAGATCTGTCTGGTTAGTGGGTAAGTCTCAACCGGATATTTGTGATCCTGCATTTGCCCTCTTGTATAAGAGTGACTTCATGACATCCGAACTGATCTGGGAACGGATCCGGCTGTCCATGCAAAACAATGAATTAAACCTCGCCAGGTATCTTGCCGGAAAACTTGATAAGCCTGAACAGGAATGGGTAAACCGTTGGATCGCCACATATCGTAACCCTGCCAGGGGGACAAACAAACCTGGTTATGAAGACACTCCCCTGGCCAGGGAGATCCTCGCACAGGGAATGCGCCGATTGGCAGCCGCAAATGTGGATACCGCAATTACACGCTGGAACGCTCTTAAACCTGAATATTCCTTTGATAAAGAACAAACCGATCAAATTGAAAGGGCGTTGGCGATTCGGTCTGTCATCAATAAACATGAACGGTCCCAGGAATTACTGAATAATCTGGATAACCAGAATGTGGATGAGACTATCTTTCATTGGCGCTTGAGGGGCGCGCTGCAAAAAGAAGATTGGCAAACATTAATTAAATGGACAGAAGGCGAGCCGCCAGAAGAAGCTATCAAACTGAGATGGAAATACTGGCGTGCACGGGCATTGGAACAAACTGGCAGAAAAACTGAAGCCGATATGCTCTATCATGAACTGGCAGGGGAAAGAGATTATTACGGCTTTCTCGCAGCCGACAAGATCATGGCTGACTATGCCATCGCCCATCGCTCCCTACCGGAAGACCTGGAAACCTGGAATAAGGTATCCACAAAACCCGCAGTTGAACGCGCTCGTGAGTTGTTTCATCTAGGCAATAAGTATTTCGCGCGAAGGGAATGGAATGCGGTGGTTGGTAAGCTGACAAATTATGAATTGCACATTGCAGCGATGATTGCAGCTAACTGGGGATGGCATGACAGGACCATACTGACCCTGGGTAGGGCAAAATCTTATGATGATCTTATCTTGAGATTTCCTGTTGTATTTGAAGACCAGATGACCAAGTATTCTGAGATGCGCGGTCTGGACCTGGGCTGGATGTATGCCCTGACCCGTGCGGAAAGTGCATTTATGTCTGATGCCAGATCACCCTCTGGTGCATTGGGACTAATGCAGGTGATGCCGGCGACAGGTAGGGAGACAGCAAAGAAAATTAACTTCAGGACCTTTTATAACCGTTACCTGCTGGAACCTGATAAAAATATCACAATCGGAAGCGCCTACCTGAAACAAGTGTACGAACGATTTAACAATGTCATCCTGGCAACGGCAGCGTATAATGCCGGACCGAATGCTGTTGCAAGATGGGTCCCCATCGACGAATGTATGGAACCGGACATCTGGGTTGAACAAATTCCTTATACGGAGACCAGAAAATATGTCGCCAGGATCATGTTTTTTGCCACCATCTATGATTGGCGGTTAAAAAATAAAATTACCAGAATTAACCAGCGCATGACGGGTATATCCCCCCGGACCCAGGTGGCCTCTTCCGGGTTGTCCTGTCCTGCAGCTGCAAACGTATCAGGGTTATAAGCTATATGATTATCAAGACAATTGGAATGTTAGGTGGAACAGGTTTTGTTGGACGTAGACTTGCCAACAGGTTGGTAAGACGGGGGTATCGGGTGAAAATCCTGACCCGTGATCGCGAACGGCACAAAGAAGACCTTATTCTACTCCCTAACCTGGATTTGATAGAAACCAATATTCATAGTGAATCCTATCTCACAGAACACCTGGATGGTTGTGATGCAGTTATAAATCTTGTTGGCATACTCAATGAAAACGGAACCAATGGAGAAGGGTTTAAACATGCCCATGTTGAATTAACTAAAAAAGTGATCAGTGCCTGCCAATCGTTGGACATTAAACGCTTACTGCAAATAAGCGCCCTGAATGCAGATCCCAATGGCCCCAGTCATTATCTGAAAACCAAGGGTGAAGCAGAAGACCTGGTCCATGCTGCGGAGGGCATATACGCCACCAGTTTCAGACCCTCTGTCATATTTGGTCCGGAAGACAGCTTCTTTAATCGTTTTGCATTTTTATTAAAGATTTCCCCGATCTTCCCCCTGGCCTGCCCCAATGCCAGGTTCGCCCCGGTATATATCGATGACCTGACATCTGCCATGGTCCAGACCATGGAGAATAAAGACTATTACGGCCAGCGGCTGGATATCTGTGGTAATGAAACTTACACCTTAGAGGAACTGGTCAGGTTTACCCTAGATTGTCTAGGCATAAAACGACTGATTGTCCCCTTACCTGAAATTTTATCCAGGCTACTGGCACTTGACTTCGACTTTTGGGGATTTGTGTTTAATCTAATTAAGATTGAAAAACCCTTTTCCATGGATAATTTTCATTCGTTGCAGGTGGATAGCGTCTCAACAAAGAATACCCTCCAGCAGTTTGTGGAAAATCCGGTTTCCATCAAGGCCGTGGCCCCCGGGTATTTGAATCAACTGTCATACCGGTCAGACTATATGAAATACCGGCAGACGTCCCGCAGGACCAATTAGCCCCTTAATCCGTTACACTCAGATTCCTCCTGCGTGCATACGACAGGTAGCAACACCGTTGCTGTTCTCTCATTCTCATGTTCAAATAGGTACTCAATGTAATTATGCAAACTTTTCACGATGAAGATCTATCAGGTTGGCGGCTGTATCCGCGACAGACTACTGGGACTTGAAGTCAAAGACCACGACTGGGTAGTGGTCGGCAGTACCCCCGAAGAAATGATGTCGTTGGGATATAAACCGGTTGGCAAGGATTTCCCCGTCTTTCTGCATCCTCAAACTCACGAAGAATATGCACTCGCCAGAACGGAACGAAAATCGGGAAGAGGATATAAGGGGTTCACCTTCAATACCTCAACAGACGTTACCCTGGAAGAAGACCTTGCCCGGCGTGACCTGAGCATTAATGCCATAGCCCAGGACGAGGATGGTAATCTTATTGACCCTTATAAAGGGCAGGAAGACCTGGAAAAGGGTGTTTTGCATCATGTTTCCCCCGCCTATTCTGAAGATCCCTTACGTGTATTGAGGACAGCAAGATTTGCCGCACGATTTGATTTCATTATTGCACCTAACACCTTGGAATTAATGAAAAATATTTCTGCTTCAGGTGAATTGGGTACACTTGTCCCGGAACGAATCTGGACTGAACTGGAAAAGGCCCTTGGCTATGACCATGGCCATCGTTTTTTTGAAGTCCTTAGAGACTGTAATGCCCTTGACCAACTCTTTCCTGAAATCGATGCACTTTATGGTATCCCGCAACCGGTGATTCACCATCCCGAGATCGATACGGGGATACACACCATGATGGTTCTGCAACAAGCGAGCAGGTTAACTGAAGATACCCTAATCAGGTTTGCCGCACTTGTCCATGATCTGGGCAAAGCTACTACACCCAAGGATATCCTGCCTAAACATAGGGGACATGAAGAACGCGGAGTAAAGATAATCAAAAAGATGTGCCAACGTTTAAAGGTACCAAATAAATATCGTGACCTGGCCATGCTGGTATCACGCTATCATTTTATCTGCCACAAGCTTGATGAGCTACGATCAGATACCATTATCAACAAGCTCGAAGCAATGGACGCCTTTCGCAGATCGACACGTTTTGAGCAATTTCTTATTGCCTGTGAGGCTGATGCAAGAGGCAGGACGGGTTTTGAAGAAAAGGACTACCCCCAGGCCGATCAATTCAGGAAATATTTTGACATTGCCAATAACATCGATACAAAACAGATACAGACGGATACTATGTCAGGCAAAGAGATTGCCCAGGAAATTCAAAGATTGAGAACTAATGCTGTGGACAAGCTCAGAAAAAGTATTCAGTAAACATAATTAAAGGTAACATCGGGGTAAATTTCGAGCTCCTATATTTTTTATGGCAGAACAACAAAACATATTCAAGCGTGCTATCAAGGCACTTACCACCGTTGAAGAAAATGAGATTAAGGCAACGGTTTCGGCCTTTTTATTCGTATTTATATTGATGGCAGCATATTATATTTTGCGTCCAGTACGCGATGCCATGGCAAGTGACTGGACTGATTCAGAGGTAAGCTGGTTATGGACCCTGAATTTTTTTATTGGTATTGCCATTGTCGCCCTGTATGGGTATATCGTATCAAACGTTAAATTCAAAAACCTGGTGCCTGGAATTTATGGCCTATTTGCCACCAGTTTTCTATGTTTTTATTTTGGTGCAAACCTTTTCACTGATCGCACTCTGATAGATAAGTCCTTTTATGTCTGGGTGAGCTTTTTTGCCATGTTCCATCTTTCTGTTTTCTGGAGTTATATGTCAGATTTGTTCAACAAGGAACAGGCAAAACGCCTTTTTGCAATTATTGCCGCAGGCGCGAGTGCCGGTGCGCTTGTGGGCCCGGCCATACCGGCATTTTTTGCGGACAATATTGGAAATGATGCGTTAACACTGGTTTCAGCAGCAATGCTGTTTTGTACCATTCCCATTATCTTTTACCTGGCAAGATTGAAAGTATCCGAGTTAAAAAATGAAGATGTCAATGCGGACCCGGAATCTTTAAAAATTGGAGGTAATCCGATTGCTGGATTTAAACTATTTTTCCAGAACCCTTACCTTCTGGGGATAGGCTTTTTCATATTACTGTATACCATGATCAGTTCCTTTATATATTTTGAACAAAAAAACCTATTGGATGTTTACGGCAGGGAAACCCGTACACAGATCCTCGGCAGTATTGATTTACTTGTGAATCTACTAACATTTGGTATCGCCTTCTTCGCTACAGGCAGACTGGTTAAACGCCTGGGTATGAGCTTTACCCTGGCTTCCATGCCAGTACTGGTGGTGGTTGGTATGTTGATCCTTGCCTTTGCACCCATTATTACTGTTTTGCTTGCCCTGCAGGTGGTTAGGCGTGCAGGAAATTATGCCATTACCAGACCTTCAAGAGAGATGTTATTTACCGAGGTCGATAAAGAAACACGCTTTAAGGCCAAACCAGTCATTGACGTGGTGGTATATCGTGGCGGCGACACCGTAACAGCATGGTTCTTTACCGGCCTGACCGAAGGCCTGGGGCTGGGATTTACTGCGGTTGGTATTATAGGGGCTGCAATCGCCGCTTTATGGGCGGGCGTCGGCATCTTTCTGGGTAAACTATATAACGGAAAAAAATAGCTGAACCCCATCCTCAGGCAACAAACCAGGCAAACCAACCCTGTACTTGATTATTGTATTATGTAATTTCTAATTAGCTTGATTCAAACATGTATTTATTAACATGATTGAACTATGACAAAGATAAAATATAGACCTGAGATCGATGGGCTACGGGCCATTGCTGTTTTATCGGTCATCATCTATCACGCCAATTTCATCCTGGGAGAAGAAAGACTGCTAGGTGGTGGCTACCTGGGGGTAGACGTCTTTTTTGTTATCTCCGGTTACCTGATTACTTCCATCATCCTTAAAGGTTTGATACAAGGTAATTTCAGTTTTGCCGAATTTTATCTGCGCCGGGCGAAACGGATCTTGCCTGCCCTGTTTGCCGTCATGCTGTTCATGACACCATTCGCCTTCACCCTGTTGATACCCTGGCAGTTAATTGATTTTTCGAAAAGTGTCTTTGCAACGATATTTTTCTTCTCCAACATATATTTCTGGAAAAATTCCGGATACTTCGCCCCTGAATCTGACCAGATCCCCTTGCTGCATACCTGGAGTCTATCCATTGAAGAACAATTCTATATATTATTTCCGCTGTTTCTATTCCTGCTATGGCGATATATTCCAAAATTAATTATTCCCGTATTTATTACAGGAATATTAATGTCGTTACATCTTGCGAACACTTATTCACATTTTCAGCCTGAATCGGCCTTTTACCTGTTACCGACCCGAATGTGGGAATTATTCTGTGGCGCGGTACTGGCAAAAGTAGAGCTAAACTACAATGGAAAAACCATTCCTTCTATTATTCGAACTCTCCTGAACCTTGTTTGCCTGGCAACAATAATTGGATGTTTTTTTATATTTAATTCAGAGACGCCCCATCCCGGATATCTAACGGTGTTAATAGTCATTGGCACTATGGGACTGATCTGGTTTATGCAGCCTGATGATCTGGTCACAAAAATGCTTTCCCTCAGACCGATGGTTTATATCGGGCTTATATCCTATTCCCTATATCTATGGCATTACCCATTATTCTCTTTTCTGGAAATCAGCCACATTGTGTCTGGCACAGTTATGAATGTTTTAATTATCATACTTGCATTTATATTGTCTGTTTTCAGTTATCACTATATTGAACAACCAATAAGAAAAAACCAGCTAAGTCTTAAAGGATTCCTGGTCTTGTGCTCGTCTATGATATTTCTCCTGTTGACAACAATAGCTATCGCAATCAGAACCGATGGCGGTTTGGGTAAATATCATCCCATAGATCTGGATTTGCTAAGTAAAAGTCCAAATGAGTTGGGCATCTATGTGCGCTCTAGATTTCTTGACCATCAGGATCGTGATTTAGAAGATACCGATAAAATAAAACTGTTAATAATCGGAGACAGTTATGCGCAGGACTTGTTGAATGCCGTGTTTGAAACAGATCTTATTTCAAATTTTACGGTATCCACATACCTGATATCCGCCCGTTGTGGAAACCTCTTTCTGCATTATGATTATTCTGATCAAATTGCCCCAGGGGACAGAGCACGATGTGCAAACAGCCAGGATTATCATAATGTACATATACAAAATCTCATGCGCGAGTCAGATGCCATATGGATTGCTTCTTCCTGGCGGGAATGGCATGTGGATCTATTACCAGAAAGCTTGAAAAATATTCAGCAGTTAACAGATGCCAGGTTGCTGGTATTCGGCAGAAAAAACTTTGGTGACTACACGATTAACCAGCTCATCGATGTACCCATGGAAGAAAGGCAAACTTGCCGGGAGAAAGTCCTGGACAGTCATTGGCAAACAAATGAATTAATGAAAAGCAGTATCGATCACAAGTACCTGGTTGATCTGCAAATGCTGCTATGTGATGGGCTTAGGACCTGTCCTGTTTTTGATAATAATAGCAACGTTATATCTTATGATGGTTTCCATTTAACAAAAATGGGCGCCCGATTTGTTGGCGAGAAATTAAAATCACATACTTTAATTCGTGAACTAATATCAAATAAACAAATAAATCAGCAGAATACCCAGTAAAATTCTGTAAATAACATATGGCAACAGACCGGTCCTGTCCAAAAACCTGATAAAAAAATGTATGGTCAAGGCAGCGAGAATAAATGAGGTAACGGTGACCGTTATCACTCCTGGCCAGTACACTACATCTTCGCTCAAAATTAATTTGAAACCTTCATACCCCCCCGCCAGTACAATGGTGGGTATAGAAAGCAAGAACGCAAAACGTGCCGCAGCCCGGCGTTCCAGCCCTAGCAGCAGTCCTGCGGTAATGGTGATGCCCGATCTCGATGTTCCGGGAACCAATGCCAGTACCTGAAATAACCCAATAATGATAATGTCTTTAAAAGTCAGGTCTTTCTCTGCATGGTCCTTATGACCAAATTTGTCTACGATAAAGATTAAACACCCAAAAATAATTGTAGCCACTGCAATCACCATTGGTGAACGCAGATATGTCTCAACTAAATTGTCCAGTAACAATCCAGATACGGCAATTGGCATGGTTGCGATCAGGAGAAACCAGACGTATCGCGAATGGTAGTCATGGGTATTAAAGCCTGTAGATACCCATTTACTGGACATTTCAACCAGATCTCGTCGAAAGTAAAATATCACCGCGCATAATGTCCCTACATGGGCTGCTACATCTACCGCCAATCCCTGATCCTGCCACTCCAACAATGTCGGCAAAAGAATCAGGTGGGCTGAACTGGAAATCGGCAAAAATTCTGTCAAGCCCTGAATCAGGCCAAGTATAAGATATTGAATAATGCTGATTTCCATAATTATAGTATCGGTAAAAAGATCGCTGAGGCCATTTGCTGAATGACCTTGGTGATGGTTCTGTTGGTCCGACCGGAAATGATGATGGCCATGGTATCCTGCAGACCAATCAGTTTTCCAAATAATCGTTCAGAGCTTAAATTGGCTTCTTCCGTACCCAATGAATTACTATATAAATATAACTCACCATTTTCATCGTACGAATTACCAAGTTTCCAGATGGTGATTTCAATATTTCTGGCCAGGTTGTAAAGGTTTTGTGGATCAGGTGCCTGAAACAGATAAAAGCTCCTTTTATTGTTATAGGCCTCCATTATCATAAACAGCAATTCCGCTATCAGGCTGAAGACCCTGTCTCCCTGATACCCTGTTGAAAACGTTAATAATATTAAATCTCCACCATAGACACCCGGAAATTCCTCAAATTCCCAGTTATGATTAAGATCGAACAACCGCACGACATTTTCATCTATCGTATTGGCATAACCGGATTTATGAAGTTCTCTGGGGTTTCTTTTATACAGCTTGACCATTAATTCTCTCAAGTGAATCCTGGACTCCTCCACATGGACCTCAATCACCTCGCCCATGTCGGTTTTTATTAGTGATCCAACCTGGTAATTCTCATGAGGTAAGCCGTCGGGGCGAGTACCATCATTGATGCAACCACTTAGCAATAAGCCTAAACTGAATAAGGCAATTAAATATGCGGTTGTGTTATGAACTCGATTCATAACTTATGAATACTATTTCCTGTGCTAAAGCCCTTTAGTGATGTTGGTACGTTACGTGTTAAACCCATCACTTTAAATTTTTCTCCCATTTCACCCGGCAACATCAACTGACCTGCCTGTTGTGATAATTTGAGGTTCCATATCTGATCTTCATTACGATAAGTATTCATCACATCTTCCATACCACATGACATTAAAAATGCCGCTTGAGGTGAATAGCCATGCACTTCCATTCCAACCTCATGGGCAGATTCAGCCACAGTGGTAAAATCTACAAACGCTGTGATGTCCTGGCATCCGACTAATATAAAGGGGTTATCATGACTACGATGCCGGTAATGACAGACCAGGGTCCCGGTTGTCCGTTGGGGGTGGTAATATTCATTACGGCTGTAACCATAATCAATAAAAAAAGCAGCGCCTGTGGCGAGGATTTCTGATATGGAACGTAAAAAAGGACCAATCATGAGATTAATTTCCGTTTCATAAACATCATTAATGCTACCCAGGACATCATCTAATCGATTAGCTGCCAAAGAAATAAACTTTTCGTCTGATATATCGGCCTTCAGCCAGGAAAAACTATCGTCCTTAAAAGTCACCCTCAGTTCACTGATTTTATTCTCGGTGATTGTTATCTTATGTACCGGGATAGCATCCAGAACTTCATTGGCCAGCACCACACCATCAATACGTTCAGATGGCAAAGTGTCCAGCCATTTCACCCGATCCAGGACATCAGGCTGTCTTTCTTTTAGCAGCTGGTACTGCCTTTGTTTGAGATCGGCACTGGTTTCAAGGATAAGATATTCACTGGGCAGGGCATTTAGACGCATTAATTCAGAAAGCAAATCACAAGCCATAATGCCACTGCCTGCGCCGAGCTCCAGGATACGATCTCCCCCGGTAATCTCAAATACTTCCAGACACTGACGGGCAAGACACCAGGAAAACAACGGAGATATCTCGGGTGCCGTGGTGAAATCGCCCAGTGGACCAAATTTACCTGCCCCGGCACTATAATACCCCAGGCCCGGTTCATATAACGCCATGCCCATATAGCGATCAAAGCCGATACTGCCATTATTATTCTGTATATTGGAGGTAATTAGCTTAACCAGTTCCTGGCTGTGTGCCTTTGCAGCCTCATCAGGCTCAGGCCAATCCGGATGGCCAACAGTTTGATTAAAAATCTGATTATCCACGGGCGTATTTTTCTAATCCAAACTTTTATAGCAAGAATGTTTATAATGATGAATTCAACATCATACCCAAGCCATGACGACGAAAACAGCACTAATCACCGGGGCAGCAAGACGAATAGGGGCAGGCATTGCCAGAGACCTGCATGATTACGGTATGAACGTAATCATCCATTACCATACATCTGATTCTGATGCGCAGGCCCTTTGCAGCGAACTGAATGAGGTCCGGCCTGATAGTGCAATTACTGTAAAAAAAGACCTTAGAGATGTTGATGGCTATAGTGAGCTTGCCCGGTCGGTCATGTCATTCAAGGGCAACCTGGACGTCCTGATCAATAATGCCTCGATGTTTTATCCTACCCCTGTCACCAGAACAACTCCGGATCAATGGATGGATATCGTTGGGACAAATATGAAGGCACCGTATTTCCTGATCCAGACCCTGCAACCATATCTTAATAAATCCAGGGGATGTGTAATCAATATTACTGATATCTATGGTGACGTTCCATTATCAGAACATTCCGTTTATTCTGCTTCCAAGGCCGGATTGATCATGCTGACCCGGTCACTGGCCCATGAACTGGCACCGGATATCCGGGTTAATGCTATTTCACCCGGGGCGATTCTCTGGCCTGACGATATTGAAGTTGACCACCAGACAAAAGTTTTAAACAACACACTGGCTGGCAGAGCTGGGTCCACGCAGGACATCACCACTACGGTAAGATTTCTTATTGAGTCTGATTTTATCACTGCCCAGGTTATCAACGTCGATGGTGGGCGGTTGGTATAAGATTGGAAGACTAGAAGTCAGGAAAATTACTGTCCAGAAACCATTGCCCCGAATCGGGTTCATACCACCAGTGCTGATCGTACTCCAGGGTCCTGATGGTTGCCGAATCATTCTGGTAATATTTCAACTCACCTCTGACTGTCGCCTCAGTTTGTTCAGGGTTCACTGTCCTGTCCATGATTTCAAATCCGGTTACCCTGACTGAATCCATAACGGATGAATCGATCTGGGGCCGGGTGCCATCTTCGTTGAAATGATAAGAAACCGCATCATCAGTCCGTCCCCAACGCAATGCATAGGCATAATCATCAATGGCATCACTTAAGGTCGCTATCTTCTGGCGTTCAGCAGTCCCACCACATGACAGCAAAGCCATAAAAGTTGATATCGTCAGTATTCTGATGAATGTATTCATAATGTATCCTGGTTTTGATTATAGCCTGTTAAGTGGGAAAATCTTATTTAATCTCCATATCCAAATAGACTTTTCGTAAGGTAGAATCTGAGGAGTCAAAATTCTCCTTAAGCGTACTAATTTTGATACCTTTTTCAGGGTGCATGGTATCGGCAGCAATATCTGCCAGGGGAAATAATACAAAGGCATAGGATTCGATATCTTCCCTGGGCAGGTCCAACTGTTCATTATGGATAATCAGGTTGTCATAAAGTAATAGATCCAGGTCCAGGGTCCTTGATGAAAAACGCGGACCATTTCTTACCCTGCCCTGTTCATCTTCAATCTGTTGCAACTTAATGGTCAGTTCCTGTGGTGAGTCTGTCGTTTCCAAACCGACCACGAGATTATAGAAATTGTCACCCTCAAATCCATACGCAGGACTTTCATATACCGGTGATACAGATATGCTGTCCCCTAACCGGGATAATTTATCAACTGCAGCTCGAACATTTATTTCGCGATCGACGTTACTGCCGACACCGATGTATACCGTTCCCATTCTAGGCCCGGGTTCCCCGTTCAATGATGACACCAACGTCCCTGACGCCTCTGACTGCACCCTTCTTATTTAATCTGATCCGACACCACTTAACACCAAATTCATCGGTAATGATTGCGGCGATCCGTTCAGCGAGGGTTTCCACCAGATTAAACTTACTCTCGCCAATATACGCGAATAATCTTTTTGCCACTGCTTTATAGTCCAGGGCATCATCAATACTGTCAGATTCTGCCGCTGTGCGGATATCCGTTCCCATCTCGATATCCAGGATGATGGTCTGTTTGGTCCTTCTCTCCCAATCATAGATACCGATTATCGTATCAACGCGTAGATCATTTAAATACACTATGTCCATTTAACACCAGTTGCTTTACAGTTATTCAGATTAGATATTACATTATTCATTTATTTATGAATAACTTGAATTTTGCCACATTTCAACGTCCAATAATGGCATGCCTTTGAATATTTCATTAATTGTATCCGCCTACATAATAGGTTCCCTGTCTGCGGCCATCATTGTCTGCAAAGTCCTAGGACTCAGTGATCCCCGGCAAAGCGGTTCAAATAATCCCGGGGCCACCAATGTGTTGCGTCTGCATGGCAAGGTGCCGGGTGTGCTTTCCCTGGCCGGCGACCTGATCAAAGGAGTTATACCGGTATTAGTGGCTAGATACGCAGGATCACCTGACTGGGTCATCGCCTGCTGTGGCCTGGCCGCCTTTCTTGGGCACCTGTTCCCCGTATTTTTTAACTTTAAAGGTGGTAAAGGTGTGGCAACAACCCTGGGAGTCTTACTGGCAACCTCATGGCTACTGGGATTATCGTTTATCGCTACCTGGGTAGTGGTAGTCAGAATTTCAAGGTTTTCATCACTGGGTGGCATAACTGCGGCATTGCTTACCCCGGTATACGCACTATCGCTGATGAACGACATTACCTATACAGCGGGGTTCCTTATCATGGCCCTGTGCCTCGTCAGCCGGCACAGGCAAAATATTCAACGCCTACTGGCAGGGACCGAATCAAAGATAGGTGAAAAGAAAGAATAGACAGGATTAACAGGATGTATGAAAAAGGTTGTTCCTATGCCATTACTAACATCAAGTCATATTGAAAAGTAAAACAATTTTCTGTAATTCAAAAAATAGACAAGATTAACAAGATGTTATTGTGTCATTTTCCAATCTTGTAAATCATGTCGAAATTTTTAAATCAGTATATTGAGAATCAAATTGCAGGATTTCATAACATCATATTTAATATTATTCTCCATTCTTTTAATCCTGAAATATCCTGTAAATCCTGTCCATATTTTTTTACTTGTCACTTGTAACTAGTCATATCCCACCTTGGATACGCCGCAAACGACAACGGCTCTGACCTGCCTTCCTTAATATGAAGATAACCCGCATAGGCTATCATGGCGCCATTATCTGTACAGAATTCCATTCTGGGATAATATACCTTCCCCCCTAGCTTGCCGGTCATGTGTCCCAGGCTTTCTCTCAATTGCAGGTTAGCACTAACGCCACCGGCCGCCACCAGGGAACGGATACCGGTTTGCTCCATGGCCCGCCGACACTTGATTGTCAGAGTATCTACAACCGCATCAACAAAACTCCTAGCAATATCGGCATGGGTTTGTGGGTCATCATCAGACTGCTGGATGGTCAACATGGTATGGGTTTTCAGTCCACTGAAACTAAAATCCAGTCCAGGTCGATCAGTCATGGGTCTTGGAAAATAGAACCGACCTGGATTACCTATCTCGGCCAATTTTGAAATGACGGGACCTCCGGGATAACCTAAGCCAAGTAACTTGGCCGTCTTATCAAATGCTTCACCTGCCGCATCATCCAATGATTCACCGAGTAGTTCATATTGTCCTGGTCTTTCTACCTTGATTATCTGGGTATGGCCGCCGGATACCAGCAAGGCAAGAAATGGATACTGCGGTGGCTCATCCTCCAGCATGGGGGCCAGCAGATGGGCTTCCATATGATGAATAGCCACAGCGGGAACATTCCAGGCATAGGCAAGACTTCTACCCACTGCCGCTCCCACCAGTAATGCCCCTACCAATCCCGGTCCTGCCGTATAGGCCACTCCGTCGATATCGCTCTGGTGTATCCCGGATTCATTAAAGATCTGCTTGAGTAAGGGGACGATACGCCTGATATGATCACGGGATGCCAGCTCAGGAACGACACCTCCATAGGCCTGATGAAGATCCACCTGGCTATGGATCACATTGGCAATGATCCCATTATTTGGGTCAAAAACCGCTAAACCGGTCTCGTCACAGGATGTTTCTATACCAAGAATTTTCATAAATTACGTTATTTTAAGCTATTTTTCAGAAATCATCTTGCAATTAGCAATTTTCCCACTAAAATTCTCCCTCTTTGACGCAAAACAGGACTAAAAGGAATATTAAGCTAATGCCATCAGTAAGAGTAAGAGAAAATGAACCATTTGATATAGCACTCAGGCGCTTTAAACGCTCCTGTGAGAAAGCCGGTACATTAGCTGAGGTACACCGTCGGGAGTTTTATGAGAAACCCACCCAAGTAAGAAAACGCAAGGCCGCAGCCGCTGTAAAACGCAGCCAGAAACGCGTGTATAAAGAGAACGCCCGCCACAACCGACAGTATTAATCTCTGACAGGATCATTCTCACTATGAGTGGCCTGAAGCAACAACTCAATGACGATGTAAAAGCTGCTATGCGCAGCAAGGACAGTGAACGTCTTGTCACGCTGCGAATGATCACGGCCGCTATCAAGCAAAAAGAAGTGGATGAACGCATTGAACTGGATGATCACCAGGTCATCGCCATTCTTGATAAAATGGCACGCCAGCATAATGACTCTATAGAACAATACCAGAATGCCGGTCGGAATGATCTGGTGGAAAAGGAACAATCTGAACTGGCGGTGGTGGAAAGCTACCTTCCTGCGCAATTATCAGAAGAAGAAGTAAAATCCCTGGTGGAGAAGGCAATTAATACCACCGGTGCTTCCAGCATGAAAGATATGGGAAAAGTCATGGGGGTCCTCAAACCAGAATTACAGGGCCGCACAGATATGGGCAAAGTCAGCGGTATCGTAAAATCACTTTTGACATGAGCTTATAACAAGCCTTTATTTATCAGTCTTATTCTTCGTCCCCGTTTCACAACACATCTTGCAGTAGACAATTAGTACTTGTTTACAGACGAGTGATAACTAATACGGTTATAATATTCCAGCCAGCAGGCTTTGGCTGAATAGAATCAGTTACACGGTGCTGGCAACACAGCAACTGCTATACTCTTAGATTCTTATGCCCGGAAGAATACCACAGTCCTTCATTGACGATTTACTTGCACGAACTGACATCGTTGATGTTATAGATAATTATGTCTCGCTTAAGAAAGGGGGTAAAAATTATCTTGGCCTATGTCCTTTCCATGATGAAAAATCACCTTCGTTCACTGTCAGCCCAGACAAACAGTTTTACCACTGCTTCGGTTGCGGGGTAAATGGTACTGCAATCGGTTTTCTCATGGAATATAACCGCATGGACTTTCCCGAAGTCGTGGAAGATCTTGCCTCAAAGGCCGGACTTGAGGTACCCCGCGAAGGTGGCAGTAATGTTGCCAGTGACGGAACCAGTGAATCCTATGAGTTAATGGAGTTAATCGTAAAATATTATCGAGATCAATTAAAAGAACATAGGACTTCACAACAGGCTGTATCTTATTTGAAAGGCAGAGGGATCAGCGGCGAGATAGCGGCAAAATATGAGATCGGGTATGCACCAGCCGGGTGGGACAACCTGCTAAAGAAGTTTGGCGGTTCAAGGGACGCACAGGCGCGTCTGGAAAAACTGGGGATGGTAATAACCCGTGAAGGCGGTGGTCAATACGACCGTTTCCGGGACCGGATCATATATCCCATACGTGATTACCGTGGCCGGGTGGTTGGTTTTGGAGGTCGAACCCTGGGTGATGATACGCCTAAATATCTAAATTCACCGGAAACCATAATCTTTCATAAAGGCCGTGAACTCTATGGTCTGTTCCAGGCCAGACAAAAACTGAAAGAAACCAACCGAGTGTTTGTCGTCGAAGGTTATATGGATGTTATTGCCCTGGCACAATTTGATATCACCAATGCGGTGGCAACTCTGGGTGTGGCTGCAACAGCAGATCATTTACATCGCATTTATCGGAATGTAAACCAGGTGGTATTCTGTTTCGATGGTGATGAAGCAGGGCGTACGGCGGCATGGCGCGCCATGGAAATAGCACTGACCTTCCTTCGAGAAGGTAACCAGGCATTTTTTATTTTCATGCCCGATGGCAAAGACCCTGATGATTTCGTCCGCGAACATGGCAACGACTTTTTTCAGAACCAGGACAATTTTATCCCTTTATCTGATTACCTTTTCAGTCACCTGACATCGAAGGTTGATCTAAAAACCCGGGAAGGTCGCTCTCAATTAATTGACCTGGCTACTCCCTTAATTTCCAGAATTCCACAGGGTGGGTTTAAACAATTGATCACCTCTGATCTCGCAAAGATTGCCAATACGCCAGTGGAAAATATTGATCCCCTAATTCCCAAATCCCGTCCTGCCACCAGACATACCAAACCGGTATTTAATTCCCACGGAACCGGAACCAGGACCCCAGTCACCGCCATCATCGAATTACTACTGACCCGGCCAGAACTGGCTAATCTTATCGATGATCCCGCCGAATTAAATGGTATTCCCGATCCGGGCGCAGATTTTCTCCGTCAAATGGTGGAATTATTGCATAATCGACCGGAATTAAACTGCGCCGGTATTATTGAGAACTGGCGTGGGACCAAATATGAAACCCGTTTACGGCAAATCGCCGCTGACAGTGATGAGCGGATCGCCTCACTTAGCGACCCGGATATGGAAATGCTCGACGCCCTGGAGAAGCTCAGGAGCCATAAAGAGCGACAAAATAGGCAAAAAATTGCCCAAATTGACCGAATCAGTGACCTTTCAGATGAGGACAAAGACAGGCTGAGGCAGGCCGGAAAACACAAATCTCCTACCCATAAAGAGTGAATCCATCTGGCATAAAAGCATGGTGTATGCTATAATTGCCGATTAACTTTCGCCGTTTTTTTTTATTTTAATCAAGGACTTATTAGGAACATTATGTCAAGGTTACCTTCCTCCCTAATTGAATCATCAGATGAAGACATCGATCCAAATCTCGTTGTCGACGAGAACGATGAAGAATCACAACTGAAAATCCTAATCGCCAAAGGCAAAGAGCAGGGATTTCTTACCTATCATGAAGTCAATGAATCGTTACCGGACGGAATTGTTGATCCTGAGCAAATTGAAGAAATTGTAAACATGATTAATGACATGGGCATAGAAGTCCATGAATCCCCACCGGACCTCGATGTCCTGATGGCTAGCAATGACGAAACTCAGAGCAATGATGCCACCACCCCACTCATTGGTGTTGAAAATGAGTTTGGACGGACTACTGATCCAGTCCGTATGTATATGCGGGAAATGGGAACGGTTGACCTTCTTACTCGGGAAGGTGAAATCAAGATAGCAAAACGCATCGAAGAAGGTATCAGTGAAATTCTTACCGCCTTGTCAACCTATCCAGGCACAGTACAGACATTGATCGATTGTTATGATGCAGTTGGAAGGGAAGAGCTAAAACTGGCAGATATTATTATTGGGTTTACTGATCAGGAAGAATATCCAGACAGTGGGATCGTGGTTGAAAATACCGCTGCCAAGAACAGCAATGACGATGACGATGACGACGATTCAGATGGTGATGATGAACCTGAAGCAACCATCGATCTGGAAGCTGTCAGTGACACCATGGTAGAGATTAAAAAACTCCACGATAAACTTCTAAAATCCATCAAGCGAAACGGTCGCGACCATAAACGTTCGATTTCGCTCAATCAGGACCTGACAGAAAAATTTTTAGAGCTCAGACTTTCTCCGAAATTTATTGAGAAGCTGACCCATACAATTCGCGAACTGATAGATTATATCAGGGGTATCGAGCGTGAAGTCATGCAACTATGCCTAAGAACAGCGAAAATGCCACGCAAAGATTTTATTACCATGTTTCCAGGTAATGAAATCAACTTAAAATGGTCAAGCAATATAAGCCGAACAAAAAAACCTTATGCAAAATCCATAAAATCCATCCAGCCTGACATTATCAAGGCACAGGAAAAACTGTCTGTCTTGTTTGAAGGCAGCCTGCTAACACTGGATGAAGTCAAAGACATAAACCGAAAAATCTCAATTGGTGAGGCCAAAGCAAGACGGGCGAAAAAAGAAATGGTTGAAGCCAACCTGCGACTGGTGATCTCCATTGCTAAAAAGTACACTAACCGCGGCTTATTATTTCTCGACCTTATCCAGGAAGGCAATATCGGCCTGATGAAGGCAGTAGACAAATTTGAATACCGAAGGGGTTACAAATTTTCCACCTATGCAACCTGGTGGATACGACAGGCCATTACGAGGTCAATTGCCGACCAGGCCAGGACCATCCGTATTCCCGTGCATATGATAGAGACGATAAACAAGCTAAATCGTATCTCACGGCAGATCCTTCAGGAAAAGGGCAGAGAACCCACCCCGGAAGAACTGGCAGACAAAATGGAATTGCCGGAAGACAAGATCAGAAAAGTCCTGAAAATTGCCAAGGAACCCATCTCCATGGAGACCCCCATAGGAGATGATGATGATTC
>JAURPG010000030.1 GCA_030835405.1 Gammaproteobacteria bacterium
GCTCATTGTATCACTGAATAAACGGTTTCTCGATTGAGCATAAAAAAATGAACCAGATCTCCAACACATCTCATCTATCACCCTGTGGTCTACTACGTCGCCTGGCAGCAATCTTCTATGATTGTCTGCTGCTGTTTGCAGTGTTATTTGCCGCAACCGCCTTACTGTTACCCTTTACCCATGGTGAAGCCATCCATAGTGAAAACTTTTTTTACTTTTTATACCTCTCTGGATGGGGGTTTTTATTTTTTGGTTGGGCATGGACCCATGGAGGACAAACCCTGGGCATGCGGGCATGGAAGGTGAAACTTCTGGATAAGGACAATAATATTGCCACCTGGCATCTGGCAGGCAAAAGATTCCTGTTGGCAATGCTGTCATGGGCCTTCCTTGGCCTGGGCTTCATCTGGGCCATTTTCGATCCAGATAAACTGACCTTTCATGATCGTTATTCCGGCACCCGGCTTTACAATATCAAGACCCAAGAGGGTCCAGATAATCCAGAAGAATAGATCTTAAATACTGATAATCTGAATAATTCTAAAGCCACAGAGCACACAGAGAGCACAGAGGGTTTGATCTTGAATACTTTTATAACTTGATAACCTGAATTATTAATATTATGTATTCATATATTTTATATGCCACATAAAACACAAAGTATAGAACACCAATCTTTTTCTCTGTAGCTTCTGTGACTTAAAATACACTAGTCAAAAATACTAATACGTAGAAATTCTGTACCTACTTGCCGTTTAATGTTTTACATCATCTCTGTAACCCCTGTGTGCTCTGTGGCCAATACTTTCACAAGTAATAAATACCTAACAGTAAAGGATCTCCACCCCTTACTTTTCACTTCCTTACACCTTACGCCGTAACAAATAAATAATCACAGCTATCAGGATCAGGGTTGGCGCAGTGACGCTAATGGACGGTGGGATGTTATAAACAACTCCTGCATTCAAGCTAATCTGGTTTATAAAATGAAACAGTATTCCTATCATCGCCCCCACAAATACCTGGTAACCTACATTTGTCTCTCTGATCCTGCCCTGCACAAGTGGGACCGCCAACACAATCATGGAGATAATGGTAAATGGCGTAATTAATTTCACCCAGAGTGCCTGTTCGTATAACAAAGCATTCTGTGCGTTTTGCCTGAGATAATTGATGTAGTTTGCCAAACCAAGCATAGTTAGGAACTGTGGCTTGATAGTGACAATATTGATAATTTCAGGATCGATCAGGGAATCCCAACCCGCCCTGACGTGGTGTCGACTTTCTATGCTGGCATCGTTTAAAAGTGTCTCATTGATGTCCTCCATGATCCATTGACCATTTTCATAATCAGCACTTTGTGCATGAAAACTACTACGCAAATTATGTGCCTCATCAAATTCATAAAAGTATATATCTTCAATATGATTACCCGGCAATACCCTTCGTATATTCACATAACTGTTACCGTCACGTATCCAGAATCCGTTTCGGGTCTTTAAACTGATATTTTCTGAAAGCGCGAGGGACCGTAAAGTTTGCGCCCGCTCTTCCGAGTATGGTGCCACCAGTTCTCCTATTAGAACGGCAAAGATTACCAGGATGATCGATGAACGGACCAGTATTGTCACCAGGTTGAAACGCGATAACCCTGAAGTGAGTATGACATCCAGTTCATTATTCCTGGTTAATAACCCAAATACCGCCATGCTGCCAATGACTGCCGCAATGGGAAACATTTCATATGACATTCGTGGCATTGTCATTAATGTATAAACCAATGCCTCAATGGTGCCGTAATTACCCCGTGTGTCCTCCAGCTGATCGATTAGCGTAAAAAATGAAAATAATGAAATTAGTATAAATAACGAGAGCAGGGTCGTCCTGATTAGACTGGAAGTTATCATTTTTTGGAGAATAACCATCAATACTATACCTTTTCCAGACTGCCCGGCCTTAACCATCTCCAGATTGATGGACCATTAAACAACAGCAAAATTACGGTTAGAAATAGTAAATGTACCCACCATAGTCCCAGGTATCCGGGTATCCTGTCCCAGTACAACATCGACTTTGAGAGACCCAGTAAATTGCTATAGATAAGATACCCTAAACCACAGATAAAGATTGGCACGTAACGGCTGTCACTGCCAAAATAGCGGTTGATAACCAGGGCAAAGGCGGGTAGTAACAAAGTGGCAAACACAAAAGACAAACGCCATTGAAATTCTGCCTTATATTGAGGTCGTGAATCTCGCCAAATCTGGGAGGTCGGATAGGTATTCAACCAGACATCTTCTGTTTCCACCTCAGCATAATCCAGCAATACGCCGTAGGTTTTATATTTTGTAATCTGATAATCACGATCACCCGGTTGCCCTACGTAGCGGTTACCATTTTCAAACAGGACATAGCGGCTCCCGGAGTCAGGCTTAACCAGGTATCTTGCACTTGCAGAATTCAACACACCAAGGTCTTCAGCAGATTTTCTGTGCAGAAAAATATTTTTCATGGCGTCATTTTCTTCATCCATCTTCTCTACATACACCACCATGTCGCCCCTGCTGAATTCCCTGAACCGCCCTGCGGCAATACCCGATATATCTGCCTCAACCGCAGCCTGGTTTCGGATTTCCCTGAATTGACCTTCTGCCCAGGGTGAAACATAAAAACTGGCAAGAAATACAATTAATGAAAAACCAATCGACAATTTCATGATAGAAAAAAGTTTAAACCGTTCTGTAATTCCGGAACCAGCCACTATGATAAGTTCCCGATCCAGGGATAATCTTGATAATGCCAGTACCACACCGAGAAACAATACAATAGGAAGCAACTGAGGCAGCATGGTCAGCATTTTCATCATCAAGATTTGAAAGATTAAATGATTTGGCAGGGTCCCTGCTGCCGCATCTGACAGGTAATCTACGAATCTGTCGCTGGACAATATCAATACCAGAAATATCAGAATCCAGCCCAGTTTGGACAGGATCTCTCTGTAGATATAACGTTCAAGTATCAACATTTTAAGGTTTACAGTATTCTACATTTAAGCAAATACACATGATAAACTTGCATAACGATTCAGGGTACCTTGTAAATCTGACTCTGAAAACCAGATTCTTAGCCTGGATAAATCAACAAATTTAAGGTCTTAACTCTATGGAATTCATAATAAAAAGCGGGAATCCCGAAAAGCAACGCACAGCCTGTGTCATCGTCGGCATTACCGAGCCACGCCGGCTGACCCCGGAAGCCAAGGCTATAGATCAGGTCAGCAAAAAACATATCTCGAATCTGCTCAGAAGAGGTGATATGGAAGGTAAGGCAGGGCAATCCCTGGTCCTGTATAACGTTCCTGGCATGCTTGCAGACCGTGTGCTACTGGTGGGATGTGGTAAAGAACGTGACCTGGACGATAACAAATACAAAAAAATTATTGAGAACAGTATTAAAGAACTTAATGAAACCGGCGCATCAGAGGCGGTGAGTTACCTGTCCCAGCTTCCTATTAAAGGCAGGGACATATACTGGAAAGTCAGACAAGCGGTTGAAGTTACCGATGGTAGTCTCTACCAATTCAACGAATTTAAAAGTAAAAAGAAACGCGATAGGAAGACCATCAGAAAACTCGTACTGACAGTTCCATCTCGTCGCGAATTACCAACAGGTGATGAAGCCATCAAGGAAGGGCTGGGTATTTCAAAAGGCGTTAAACTGACTCGTGATCTTGCCAACCGGCCGGGAAACGTCTGTACACCTTCCCATCTGGCATTACAGGCCAAACAACTTGCCAAGACATATAAAGCCGTCAAGGTGAATATTCTTGAGGCAGAAGAAATGAAAAACCTGGGGATGAATTCCTTATTGTCCGTATCAGCAGGATCAGCAGAACCACCAAAACTCATCACACTTGAATATTACAATGGACAGGCAGATAAAAAGCCCATTGTCCTGGTGGGTAAAGGAGTCACCTTTGATACCGGTGGAATTTCCATTAAGCCCTCACAGGCCATGGATGAGATGAAATATGACATGTGTGGTGCAGCCTCGGTCCTGAGAGCTGTCTGTGCCA
>JAURPG010000031.1 GCA_030835405.1 Gammaproteobacteria bacterium
ACAGGGGATGAAATTACATTACCAGCTTTTTGACCTGGACCTGCTGGATGATGACCCGGAACCCTTACCTGGATTACTGGATGCAATTGAAGATGCGGGTTTTATGGGACTCAACATTACTCACCCTTGCAAACAGTCGGTAATAAAATATTTAGATGCGCTTTCACCGGACGCCAGTGAACTTGGCGCAGTCAATACAGTATGTTTTCACAGTGGTAAACGCTATGGGTACAATACCGATTGGCAGGGATTTTATCTCAGCTTCAAAGAGACATTTAAAAATATTAAGCTAGGAAAGGTGCTGCAGTTAGGCTCCGGTGGTGCCGGATCGGCGGTGGCGTATGCATTGGCAAAGTCTGGTGTAAAGTCCCTGTTACTATACGATCTGGATAAAAATAAAGCCCGTACATTAATCACAAGATTATCTGACACCTTCAAAAGCACTAAATTTAATCTAGTAAGTGATACCAACTCCACTATGGCGATGGTAGATGGGGTCGTCAATACCACGCCTGTGGGCATGAAAAAATACCCGGGCATGCCGATCCCGGCAGAAACATTAACAATGGAACATTGGTTGGCTGACGTAATTTATTTCCCCCTTGAAACCGAGTTGCTAAAGACCGCTCGGGAAAAAGGCTGCAGGGTGATGGACGGTAGCGGAATGGCGATCCATCAAGCCGCCGAGGCATTCAAATTGTTCACCGGTAAACAGGCCGACACCCAAAGGATGGCCCATACATTTTTTAATGAATTCGATTAATCAGCGTTCTTCAGTGACTAGTTTAAATTATGTGATCCGGAAATCCTCGCCAAAGAATAAAAATAATCAAATAACTCATGACAGATAACCAATTCTCGGCTGGCCGAATTCCATACTGCCTGTCGTGCCTGGCATCCCATCAATTTAATATCAATTTTCGCTTCAAGAGAAAACCTGCTATTAAACCGGCTGACAATATTCTCGATTAAACTGGAATCCCTGATGGATAACTGTACCTGCCTGGAAATCTCTGTTTCCGGCAAACCATAATTGATTTGAATACTGGTTTCATTATGGCTATCTTTTTTACCATAGTTGTCCAGGAGCCACATGGCCGACTTTTGGGCCTTTGCAAATTCCTGTACACATTGAGAAGATCGTTTTTCTGGTATGCCAATCAGTCCTGGTATCCTTGGAAAAATATCCGGATTACTACCATACAACAAACAACCGATATTGTAATACCGCTGCATTGTTAAGCCATGGTTGTCCCAGAACGGTAGCTGATTGATTTGTGGTTCATTCAATTCCCAGGTGGTTGAAAACCCCTTGGCAACAGCAGATAGATATTGCCTGGCCCGTTCGGCATTGGCGACATTGATATCAAGAGGATTAATCACGGCAATCGTAGCGAGATAATCGGCGGCCAATTCTTCTGGACCAAATACAGGGATCTCCAGGTCATTAATGAGGATATGCGCCAGTTCATGAAACACGATGAACTCAATGTTTCCGTGTATAAATATCTCCTCATCCCTGGTTAGCGCTAAAACACTCACCGCTGAAATCAAACTATAAACAAACAATATAATTAATATTATTTTATTCATAACTTTTATCACTTTACCCCAAATATTAATAAAAGCTCTTTGTTTAACCAAAATATCGAAAGTAATAATTACTTTTAATTCTATTCCTGTATAATCCGCGCCATTTTACCGGCCTTCTAAATGACAGACAAAATCCGAAATATCGCTATCGTTGCCCATGTTGATCACGGCAAGACCACCCTGGTTGACCAGTTGCTGACTCAGTCTGGTACTTTCAGTAGTCGTGCAGAAATGCCTGAGAGGATGATGGACTCCAATGATCTGGAACGAGAACGTGGTATTACCATCCTGGCCAAAAATACGGCACTGGACTGGAACGGATACCGGATCAATATCATTGATACCCCTGGTCACGCGGATTTTGGCGGCGAAGTGGAACGGGTGTTATCCATGGCAGACTCGGTCTTGCTCTTGATCGATGCGGTTGATGGTCCCATGCCCCAGACCCGTTTTGTCACACAAAAGGCATTGGCCCTGGGACTTAGTCCCATCGTGGTCATCAATAAGATAGATCGCGATGGTGCCAGGCCAGAGTGGGTACTAAACAGGACATTTGACCTGTTTGATCGCCTGGGTGCCAATGATGAGCAACTGGATTTTCCGGTCATTTATACCTCTGCAAAGCTGGGTCAAAGTGGGTTGGATATGTCTAGTATTGAAGACAGTATGACTCCCCTGTTTGAAGCTGTTATCAAATATGTCCCACCACCGAATGTTGATACAGACGGTCCCTTTCAGTTGCAGATCAGTGCCCTGGATTACAACAATTACCTTGGCGTTATCGGTATCGGAAGGATCACCAGGGGTACCATCAATAAAAATTCTTCAATTGCCGTGGTCAAAGAAGATCATGCAGTAAAAAAAGGTCGTATTCTGCAGATATTCCGGTTGCTGGGTCTGGAGCGCATTGAAATCAACTCTGCTTCTGCCGGTGATATTGTGGCCATTTGTGGAATCGAAGAATTGAATATTTCGGATACACTCTGCCACCCGGAACATCCGGAAGCCCTGCCACCGTTGGTGGTAGACCTGCCCACGGTGACCATGACTTTCCAGATAAATGATTCGCCCTTCAGCGGCCAGGAAGGAAAATATGTCACCTCAAGACAAATACGCGAAAGGTTATTCCGGGAACTAAAACACAATGTCTCCCTGCAGGTTGAAGAGACCGAAGATCCGGAGAAACTCAAGGTGTCTGGACGGGGGGAATTACACCTTTCAATTCTGATTGAGAATATGCGCCGCGAAGGATATGAATTCAGCGTATCCAGACCGGAAGTCATCACCAAGATGATAGATGGCAAATTATGTGAACCCTATGAGCAACTTACCGTGGACATGGAAACAAACTACCAGGGGGCGGTAATGGAAATGCTCGGCGCCAGAGGGGGAGAATTGGTTGATATGAGCCCGGATGGCAAGGGTCGTGTCCGTATGGACTATATGATACCCGCCAGGGGAATCATCGGCTTCAGGACAGATTATCTAACGGCAACCGCAGGTACCGGTCTGATATATCATGTCTTTGATCATTACGGGCCCTATAAGGATACCATCAAAAACCAACGACAAAACGGTGTGCTCATAGCCAACTCACAGGGTAAGGCCCTGGGATACGCGCTTTTTAACCTGCAGGAACGGGGCCAGTTGATGATTGAACATGGTGTTGAAGTCTATGAAGGCATGATTGTTGGTATCCACTCCAGAGATAACGACCTGATAGTCAATCCCCTTAAAGGCAAACAACTCACCAATATTCGTGCTGCCGGCAAGGATGATAATATCCTGCTAACACCGCCATTAAAGCTATCCCTGGAACGTGCCCTGGAATTTATCAATGATGATGAGCTGGTAGAGATAACACCTAAATCCATTCGCCTGAGAAAGAAAAAGCTCAAAGAACACGAACGTAAGCGAGATTCAAGAAAACTGAAGACCGCTTAGGTCTATTCTGCACAATCAATATTTAAACTCCTTCTTCGAACCAGGTCAGTGGATAATATACTGGTCCCGGCCTCTACTTTCCTGCTTCCATCATGTACCCTTCTTGCATACAATGGTATTTGAACCTTGTGCCCGAACTAATCACTAATGAATTTTAGTCATTACCTTAGCTGTTTTGTTTTATTGATATCACCGATATCAATGTGCCATGCCCAACAAGGCCAACCCAGCATTGAGCAACTCATAAACGAACCTTTCCTGGATGACTATTACTCCAACGTGGTATATGGCTACCGGATAGTTACAGACACCCAGAATTATGCCAGCCGTTATGTGGGTAACCGCCTGAAATGCAGTAATTGCCATCTTCAGGCAGGTACGAAACAAAATGCCATACCACTAAACGTCGCTGGTATGTATCCCAAGTGGCGGTCTAAAAACGGCAAACGAAATGGTATCGGCCTTAGAATACGCGAGTGTTTTCTTTACAGTATGGACGGTATCATGCCTCCGGAGGATGCCCCTGAGGTACTGGCGGTTGCTGCCTATGTCAGCTATTTGTC
>JAURPG010000032.1 GCA_030835405.1 Gammaproteobacteria bacterium
CTATGCCTGGGATTACAGGCATTATTTGATTTCAGCGAAGAAGATGATGGAACCGAGGGACTGGGCATCATCCCGGGTAAGGTCTTGCGGTTCCCTGCCCGCAGTAGAGACGAAAACAATGAGGCATTCAAGATACCGCATATGGGCTGGAACCTGGTGTCGCAGAAAAAATCACACCCCATGTGGAATGATATTGGGACACAAGAACGGTTTTACTTCGTCCATAGTTACTATGTCAAACCGCAAAACCAGGATGATATCTGCGGTACAACAGATTATATCTTTCCCTTTACCTCGGTAGTGGCCAGAGATAACCTGTTTGCGGTGCAATTTCATCCCGAAAAAAGCCAAAAATGCGGCCTACAACTACTTTCAAACTTCCTGGACTGGGAATAAAAAAAGGCCGGATTCTTAAAAACCCGGCCTTTTTTATTTACTAGATGCTCTGGATTAAGATGCAACAGCGTCTTTTAATGCCTTCAGAGCGGTAGCCTTAACTGCGGTTGAGGCGGGTTTGGCCTTAATCATAATCTTCTCGCCTGTGAATGGATTGGTGCCTTCTCTAGCTTCACGTGCCGGCTTGATTACTCTGCGTAATTTAATTCCCAGGGAAGGTACGGTAAATTCTCCAGATCCGCCTTTCTTCAAGTGAGCATGAGCAAGTTCTGCAAGGGCATCCAGAACTGCTGTGACTTCCTTCTTTGACATCCCGGTATCTTCTGCGAGGGTGCTGAGAATCTGTGATTTGGTTTGTTTGGTAGCAACTGTATTAGCCATTTTTTCTCCTCATGAATTGCATCATTAAATTAATTGTTCTTAGTCCATTTACCAGTGGTGATTCTTGTCAGGTCAACCGTGTTAACAACGTCCCCAAGTTGGCCAATTATGCTATGTAAATACCTCAAAGCCAACTCCTAACCTCTATTTTTTTGCTATTTTTTCGGATTTTTTTATGAATATTGGCGACTGAGGAGGGATGTACAATTAATAGTTTCCGTGAACTTCACATTCCTAAGTTTTTTATTATTAACTCTTTTTATGGGATGACTCTCTGGCGATGGCACGATATCCGATATCAGGGCGAAAAAACATACCTTCCCAGGATATCTTGTTGATCGCGCTGAGGGCTGCCGATTGTGCAGAAGTGACGTCATCTCCCAATGCGGTGACACAGAGTACCCTGCCTCCCGCGGTGACTATGTCCTCATCCTGCTCAACGGTCCCGGCATGGAATACCTTAACCTCTCGTCCAAGGTCATTATTGAGACCATGGATTTTATCACCTTTATGTGGCGCATCAGGATAACCCTCCGCTGCGGCTACGATACCCAGTGCGGTGCGCTTGTCCCAGGTAATATCACATTTATCCAGTTTTCCCTGCAGGGCAATGTCACATAGTTGAACCAGGTCTGATTGCAGGCGCATCATAATGGGCTGGGTTTCCGGATCACCAAAACGGCAATTATATTCCAGCACCTTGATATCACCTTGAGGTGAGATCATTAGTCCGGCATATAGGAAGCCTGTATAAGGAATACCGTCAGATATCATGCCAGCAATGGTTGGATTGATAACTGTCTCCACTATCTTGTGATAAATTTCAGGGGTAACTACCGGTGCTGGCGAATACGCCCCCATACCACCGGTATTTGGCCCCTTGTCCCCCGAATCCCTGGCCTTATGGTCCTGTGAGGTGGCCATGGGCAGGATGTGCTTTCCATCGGCCATAACGATAAAGCTCGCTTCCTCACCTTCCAGAAAATCTTCGATGACGACCCTGTGACCAGCTTCCCCAAAACGGTTGCCGAATAGCATGTCGTTAATAGCTCGTCGGGCTTCGTCTTTGCTCAGGGCAATAATCACACCTTTTCCTGCCGCCAGGCCATCAGCCTTGATGACAACGGGTATCGCATGGTCATCAATATAGGCCTGGGCCTCTTCAATCTCGGTAAAAACCTGGTAATCGGCGGTTGGGATCTGGTGTCTTGCGAGAAAGTCTTTTGTAAATGCCTTGGAACCTTCAAGTGCAGCTGCCGCCCTGGTTGGCCCAAAACACTTCAATCCTGCAGCATCAAATGCATCTACAACACCGGCAACCAGCGGTCCTTCAGGACCAATGATAGTCAGCCCAACCTGGTTTTCCCTGGCAAATTCAATAAGCCCTTGAATATCATCTGCGGCGATATTGACATTTTTTAATCCTGGCTCATGTGCACTACCAGCATTTCCAGGTGCAACAAACACGGTCTGAACCCCTTCAGACTGGGCGCATTTCCAGGCCAATGCATGTTCACGTCCTCCACCGCCTACGATTAATATATTCATTCAAGTAAGGAGTAAAAAGTGATAGGTGAGTGGACATGCACGCTACAGGGTGTCGGCCGCAAGCGATTGGATATATTTCTAAATCTCATTACTGTTTCCTAATGGCGGAAGTGGCGCATGCCAGTGAATACCATGGCCATATCGTGTTCATCGGCAGCAGCAATCACTTCTTCGTCACGCATGGACCCCCCTGGCTGTATCACTGCGGTAATTCCGGCCTTTGCTGCAGAGTCAATCCCGTCTCTGAATGGGAAAAAGGCATCAGATGCCATCACTGAACCAGCAACCTCAAGATCTTCATCTTCTGCTTTAATTACCGCAATTCTTGCGCTATACACGCGGCTCATCTGGCCGGCACCAATACCGATGGTTTGTTGGTTTTTTATATAAACAATGGCGTTGGACTTAACATATTTTACAACATGCCAGGCAAACAACAGGTCCTTTAGTTCCTGTATAGAAGGTTCGCGCCTGGTCACTGTCTTCAGGTCTGAAGAATTAATTCGACCAGTGTCGTTGTCCTGGACTAACAAACCACCACTGACCCGTTTGAGGTCAAGTTGCTGCATAACATGCGCCCGGTTGCCAATGGAGAGTACCCGGATATTGGCCTTGGCGCTGATGATCTCAAGGGCCGCCTGGTCAACCTCTGGAGCGATAATGACCTCAACAAACTGTCTATCGATTATGGCTTTGGCTGTTTCGGCATCTAGTTTCCTGTTAAAAGCGATTATGCCGCCAAATGCAGAAACCGGATCTGTCTTATATGCCCCTTCATAGGCATCCAGTATCGTCTCACCCATGGCAACGCCACAGGGGTTGGCGTGCTTTACAATAACACAAGCCGGTTGAGTAATTCCCAGCACACATTCCAATGCCGCATCTGTATCGGCAATATTATTATAAGACAGTTCCTTGCCCTGTAATTGGCTGGCATTTGCCAATGTACCGGGCGTTGAAGTGTGCTCTACATAAAAGGCAGCACTCTGATGCGGATTTTCACCATATCTCAGGTCCTGTTTTTTTCTGAACTGCATGGTATAAGTCATGGGATAATCAACGTATTTACCCGGCTCCTCCATTGCTCCAAGATAATTTGACACGGATGCATCATAGTTTGCAGTATGTGAAAAGACTTTTTGCGCCAATTTGAACCGGGTTTTATCGGACAACTGACAATCGTTCTTTTGCAATTCATCAATGATACCTTCATAGTCACCTGCATCCACAACCACACCTACATAGGCATGATTTTTTGCCGCCGAACGCAACATGGTAGGGCCTCCGATATCAATATTCTCTATGGCCTCCTCAAGGGTACATTCATGCCTTGATACCGTCGCTTCGAATGGATAGAGATTAACTATCACCAGGTCAATAGGATCAATACCGTGTTCCGCCATTACATCATCATCGGTTCCCCGTCTTCCCAGTAAACCACCATGCACCTTGGGGTGCAGGGTCTTGACCCTGCCATCCATAATCTCCGGAAAACCCGTATATTCGGAGACATCGGTTACCTCTATGCCATTTCCTTCAAGTAACTTGGCAGTACCACCGGTAGACAGAATACTGATTTCCAAGGCCTGCAACTGACTACACAATTCGATGATTCCGGTTTTATCTGAGACGCTGACCAGCGCACGCTTTACAACTGACATAGGTATGGCTTCCTTTACAGAATAGTTAGTTCCTGGTTTTACTACAGAGTTTATTCAATTTTGTACTTGCGTAACCTGTTTCTCAATGTCCCCCGGTTCAATCCAAGCATGTCTGCTGCCCTGGAAACATTTCCCTCGGTATAATCAAGAACAGATTCAAACAAGGGCACTTCGATTTGGGTCATTATCAATTGGTAAAGGTCCGCAGGATCCTGCCCATCAAGGTCCTGAAAATATCGATCCATGGCAACCCTGACATTTTCACTCAAACATGCGGCCCCATTACTACCAACTTTTGGAGAGTTTGTTTTTTTCTTTTTCCTTGCGGATGTCATGCTGCCAGGCTCACCTCTAACCGGGAATTTATGAAGTCCCTGACCATTGCAATTTGCAACTCCGCATCACTTATTCGACATATCCTGATACGGAAACTTTCAAATTCCGGAAATTTAACACAGTATTTATAAATATGTTTGCGCGCGATCCTCACTCCCAGATAGTCACCATAATGTTTATGTATTTCCCGCAAATGCCATTCCACAACATTTGCGATTTCATGCAAATCTGGGGCTTGTGGTTCTATGCCGGTGGCCAGAAAATTTCTTATTTGCCTGAACAGCCATGGATTGCCCATGCTGGCCCGGCCTATCATGACGCCATCTGCACCGGTATCATTCAGGACAGTCTGCACATCTTCAACAGATCTTATATCACCGTTGGCAATCACCTGTATGCCAACACTGGCCTTAACCTCAGCTACGGTATGGTGTTCAACATCACCACTAAAACCACAGGCCCGGGTCCGGCCATGAACAGTTAATCTTGCAATACCACAATCCTCGGCTATTTTTGCAATTTTCACGGCATTTTTTGAGGTTTTGTCCCACCCGGTACGGATTTTCAGGGTCACGGGAACCGTGGCGGCCTTGACCACAGAACGAAGTATATTTTCCACCAGCCCGGGGTCTCTAAGCAAGGAAGACCCTGCCATCACGTGACAAACTTTTTTTGCCGGACAACCCATATTTATATCAATAACGTCAGCACCATTTTCAATATTCAACACCGCAGCCTCAGCCATCCTGGTCGGGTCTGCACCTGCGATTTGAACGATCACCGGGGACTCTTCATCAGCCAGGTCACGTCTGAATTTTGATTTACTTGATCTATATAGATTAACATCAGATGAAATCATCTCTGAGACACAGGCATGCGCACCCATGCGTCTACACAAGCGCCTGAATGGCTTGTCAGTAATGCCGGCCATAGGCGCAAGCATAATAACTTTTTCTTTTGAATCAGACCTGATGATCATCCTTGTACCGCTTATTATTTTTTTAAATCGGGGCGGTTTAACGTAGAGTCCTAATCATATCGAGGATTATGATTATTGGAAAGTACTACCTGAATAAATCTTCAGTAAAAATTTCTTTGCAAGTTACAGTGTTGTTCTAATTCTCTATACAGGTATCGACGTTAAGCTATTCATTGAGTTGCAAATTCTCATATGCGTGTTCTGCTGAAAATGGGGATAACTTGAACAGGTTTTTACCTGGGTCTCTAATATTCCGCAACATTAATCATGTTCAGTATCAAATCCTGCTGGTATGTACCGGTGGTACAGGATATTCAGTTAATTCAGGAATGGTTCAAATAAAATTAAACTCGAAACTCACAGCAGCACTTGTACTGCCAGTTAGTTCAAGAATAATATGAACCGGGATTTTAACAGGCATACCATCTTCAATAATTATGGATTGATCAAGATATTCAAGTGGTTTGAATATTCGATATCCGGTCACCTGTCCTTCAGTATTATACAACGTCAACCTGAGGTCCGGATAAGGTTGTATTATCTCAGACTGGTTTTCCATCGTAGCATTAACCAGAAGGGTATCCGCATACCTTGGGTGATCTCTCACATCTCTATTTAACAGGACAATTGACTGGATATCTCTGGCCCTGACCAATTCACATTCAAACCGTTCACAAACCTTACGGGCGTAGGGTAGATATTCCGGATAGGCAGAGAGTATCCGATCCCTGTTAAACCATACCAGCTGGGTGGTTGCCACAATAAACAGGAGCGTGACGGCAATAAACCAGAAAAATATTTTCCACCTGGACGGCTGTGACTCATGGGTTCCCAGGATTTCATGGGCACGTTCATCATCTGCCAACATAGTATCCTGTTGTTCAGAAAAGTAAGTTTCTGACGACTCATTATCTATTGCATTGTCACCAGGTTCATCCTGCTCCAAAGCGGGTTCAGAAACATCCGGATCATACTGAACACCATCGCTATTCCCTTCGGCACCGGGAATATCAAACTGTGGTTCTTCAAGCTCGCCATCCAGGGCTGCGATATCTTCTAAATCTTGTTTTGTTGCTATGGGCAAGTCATGTAATCTTTCAAGGGCATTAAATTGTTCTCCACAAAACCCGCACTGAACGGTCCCCTTTGCGGCTGATAGCTGCCATGCATAGATACGAAACTGGCGAGAACAGGATGGGCAATCTGTAATCATGAAATGAGATTATAACAAATCCATTTTTTTGACACCTGTTAACATGGCCCATTCATTCTTGAATACTGGATCAGACATATCAAACCAGTCTGAATAACATCCAAGGCAATCGTCAACCTGGTTGGCTAGCAATCCAGACAAAACGATCCTGCCGTCATTTACCAGATAACTATTAAAACGACCCGCAAGCAACAGCAAAGGCTCAAGCAGGATGTTGGCAATAAGGATGTCTGCAGAATGTTTACCGGGGTTGCCTTGCTTTAAAATAAAGAATTTGTCCTGGACTTCATTTTTTTCTGCGTTGGCAATAGATGCAGTGACTGCCTGGGGATCAATATCGATACCGGTTACTGATTTTGCCCCTAATTTTGCCGCTGTAATTCCCAAAATACCTGAACCACACCCATAATCAATCACACGTTTAAGCTTGGGCGGGTTATCTACCAGCCATTCAAGGCACAATGATGTGGTTTCATGGGTGCCGGTTCCGAAGGCCAGCCCGGGGTCCAGTTTAACCAGGCAGGCAATCCCCTCAGGCGCCTCAGTCCAGCTCGGGCATACACAAAGTGTATCTTTAATAGTGACCGGCCCAAACCCGGCCTTAAACGCACCCTCCCAGTCTTCATCCTTTAATAAGTCCAGCTGATAACCCAGAATATTCTGGGTTCCGATCCTGTTTCGAACACAGGCCATCAGAATGTCCATATCGATATCCGGGTCCAGTAATGCAGTTAAATTGGTAATTTTCCAATATTGCTGAACGGCTGTAGGATCATCAAACACTGCCTCAGGGGAACCCGGGGTATAGCTGATAGATGCCGCAGAGAAACTTTCCAGTAACCCCCTCAGGTCGTCAAGATACTCCTGTGGGCATGAGATACTCAGCCTTAACCATGTCATTATATGGTCCCGGCCTGGATTAAAGTTGTCATGAACTAGAACTTGTCAGTAGTACAACAATATGGGATTACTTTAAGCCCATTTTCTTTTCGAGATAATGAATGTTAGTGCCACCATTAATGAATGCAGCATCATCCATAAGCTTTCTATGCAAGGGGATATTGGTTTTTATACCATCGATAACAATCTCTGATAATGCCATGGACATTCGCTTAATAGCCAGCTCACGGGTCTCGCCATGGGCGATTAGCTTCCCGATCAGGGAGTCATAATGGGGAGGTATCGCATATCCCTGGTATACATGGGTATCCACCCTGATGCCTGGACCACCGGGAGGGTGGTAATGGGTAATGGTGCCAGGGGATGGCATGAAGCTCTCCGGGTCTTCTGCATTGATCCTGCATTCAATGGCATGTCCATTAAGATGGATTTCAGACTGACGATAGGACAACTTTTCACCGGCGGCAATACGTAGTTGTTCCTTAACGATATCCACACCGGTAATACATTCAGTTATCGGATGTTCAACCTGTACTCTGGTATTCATTTCTATAAAATAAAATTCGCCATCTTCATATAAAAATTCGAATGTGCCGGCATTCACATAACCTATTTTTCTACAGGCATCGGCACATAGTTCTCCCACCTTTCTTTTTATGCGGTCTTTAATATGTGGGGCCGGGGCCTCTTCTAATATTTTTTGATTCCGCCTTTGCATGGAACAGTCTCTTTCTCCCAGGTGTATCACATTTCCATGGGTATCCGCCAGAACCTGTATCTCAATATGCCTGGGGTTCTCCAGGTACTTTTCCATATAAATCGTATCGTCATTAAATGCCGCAAGAGATTCAGAGCGGGTCAGGGATACCGCATTACGCAAGGTCGCTTCACTATGGACCACACGCATTCCCCTGCCTCCTCCTCCACCCGATGCCTTGATAATGACCGGGTAACCAATATCTTTGGCGATCTTTGACACTTCGGTCATATCATCAGTCAATGGACCGTCAGAGCCCGGCACGCATGGGACACCGCTTTCCTGCATGGCTGAGCGTGCGGATATCTTGCTTCCCATCAACCGTATGGTTTCTGACCTGGGACCGATAAACGTGAAGCCGCTTTGCTCAACCCGCTCTGCAAAATCCGGGTTTTCCGACAAGAATCCATAACCGGGATGAATTCCAACCGCATCTGTCACCTCGGCAGCACTAATTACTGAAGGGATATTCATATAACTTTCTACCGAAGCCGCAGGACCGATACAGACAGCCTCATCAGCTAGCAATACATGCTTTTGACTTCTGTCCGCCTCAGAAAATACTGCAACAGTCTTAATACCCAGCTCATGGCAGGCACGTAACACCCTGAGTGCGATTTCACCGCGGTTTGCTATGACAACTTTTTCAAGCATTTATAAACACACTGATCTTAGGCTTGGCGATTGGGCAATGGATAATCAGGCTTCACGAACCTGAAAAAGCGGTTGGCCATATTCAACCGGATCACCATTCTCCACCATGACGCGACTGATGACGCCATTTGCATCAGATTCAATCTGGTTCATTATCTTCATTGCTTCAATAATGCAGACCACGTCTCCTACTTTTATAGGTTTACCATGCTCAGTAAATGGGGGTTTATCTGGTGCCGATGAACTGTAAAAGATACCCACCATGGGCGCTATGATGTAATGACCGAGGTCTTCCTTGGGAGCTTCTGCCTGGGCTGGATTTGTGGATTGGCCTGCTGGCGCAGATACCGTTTCCTGCCGGACATCATTAGAGGGGACATGGACGACTGTTTGTGGATGCTCTGCATAGCTACTATGCCTGCTGATTCGAACCGATTCTTCGCCCTCATGAATTTCAATTTCTGAAACCTTGGATTCCTCCAGCATTTCGATGAGCTTCTTAACCTTACGAATATCCATATTATTGCCCCTGTTTTAATTTTTCATCGATTGCGCTGAGTGCATATATATAGCCCTGTGCCCCAAGCCCACTGATGACACCAATGGCCCGGTCAGATAAATAAGAATGCTGTCTGAATGCTTCTCTGGCAAATACGTTAGAGAGGTGTACCTCAATAAACGGGATATCCACGCCCAGCAGGGCATCACGCAACGCAATACTGGTGTGAGTAAAGGCGCCGGGGTTAATGATGATATGGCTTACCCCTTGATCTCGCGCGAGATGGATCCTGTCAATAATCTCATGCTCGGCATTACTCTGATAATGTTCCAGTCCGTGGCCAAGTTTTTTTGCTTCTGTCACCAGCATTCGCTGGATATCGTCCAGCGTGGTAGTACCATACACCTCAGGCTCCCGGGTCCCCAGTAGATTCAAATTTGGACCATTAATAACCAGAATTGATGCCATTTTCCCCTCAAATTCGGCAAAAGCCATTATTATTAGAATGTATTAAAAAAATGAAAATAGATACTTATATATGCATTTTAGCGGAATTTAGACGAATATTCGAGTTTTTTTCGATGCAGGATCTAATTTGTTTACATTAAAAGATCGGCGATTAGATCTTCCACTTCAGAACGGCTAATGGGTCCGGCCTTGGTAAATACCACTATACCATCACGGTCAATAATAGCAGTATAAGGAAGTGCCCCAATATGGTTGCCATAACTTTCGGCAATAACAATGACTTCCGCTTCACCTGCCAATACGGGGTATGTCATATTATGTTCAGATACAAAGCCGGTTACTTCTTCTGGCTTTTGCAACGCAATTCCCACTACCTGTAGGCCTTGTTGCCCATAATCATCTTGCAGGGTGAGTAATTCCGGGATTTCAGTCAGACACGGTAGACACCAGGTGGCCCAGAAATTTACCAGCACCACCTTGCCATTCCACTCTGTAATTGAACGCGGTTGCCCGTGTATGTCCGGCAAGGAAAAATCAGGACGGTAAGTTCCTTCTATACTCTCAAATAGATCTTGTGTCTGGATATTCAGACTGTCAGCCTGTGGGGCATCCGGGCCTGTTTCATCAGTGCTTAGTAGCGTGATACCCAGACCGATAATTAACAAGACCACGCCTGTGATAATGAATACACGGGGAAGGGGTAATGTCATATGGAAGTTTGTGTTGCTCGTACTACATGGTCTGAAAAATCATCTGCGTCAAAATATCCATATAGTCGGTATGCATTACGTTCCTTACCATCACTGCCAAAGAACATAATGGCAGGCGGACCGTAGATATTGAAATGCTTCAGTAACGCCTTATCTTCTTCATCATGCGCAGTGACATCTGCCTGTAATAAAACTACCCCTGCCAGGGCCTGTTTCACCTGGGGTTGAGGAAAGGTGTTCTCTTCCATTCGGATACATTCAATACACCAGTCAGCATAGAAGTCCAGCATAACGGGCCTGCCCTGCATACTGGCCTGTTGTAATTGACTATTGAGATCGGTAACGGTTTTGATCCTGATAAACGTCAGGCCCTCGTGGTCCTGTAAAGTTGTGCCGTTGCCAACGATGCCTGCCAGGGGACGGTAAATACTTTTTCCACCAGACGACGCGCCTATCACCAGGAGCGCCCCATACAGAAGCATAATCAGACCGGCACCTTTCCATAGACGACGCCATCGATCCTGGCTATCCAGCTGATCCAATGCCCCCATATAAATAGCAGTAATAATAAATAACGCCCCCCAGAGATACAGTTCAACGGCAGGAGACACCACCCTGGCAAGAAACCAGATTGCCAATCCAATCAATGCCACACCAAAAATTTGTTTTACTATCTCCATCCAGGGACCTGCCCTGGGTAGTATTGAGCCGGCAGAGCCACCAATCACCAGGAGTGGCACACCCATTCCCATGCCCATGGAAAATAGTGCCATGCCGCCGAGGACTTCATCACCGGTCTGGGAGATATAGGTCAATGCCCCAACCAATGGCGGCGCGACACAGGGACCAACGATTATGGCTGAAACCGCGCCCATGATTGCTACACCGGACAATGTTCCGCCCTGCTGGCTATTACTCAGTTGAGTGAGTTTATGCTGCAGTGCTGAAGGCATCTGTATCTCATAAAACCCGAACATTGACAGGGCCAAAGCCAATAACACCAGACAAAGCGCGGATATGATCCATGGGTCCTGAGCCGCCGCCTGAATATTTATCCCTGCCAATGCCGCGATCACCCCAACCACAGCATAGGTCAAGGCCATGGACAATACATACACCAGCGAAAGGGTAAAGCCTTTGCCGGGAGTCAGGGTCTTTTCCTGGCCGGCTATGATGCCGGACAGGATTGGGATCATGGGAAACACACAGGGTGTCATGGAGAGCAGTAAACCTGCGCCAAAAAACATCGCCAGATTCAGGAGAATCCCGCCGCTGACAAGTCGTTGGGTAATACTATCCTGTTCCGACACTATTCCGTTGCCAGGTAGATTACTGGCGCCCTGATCTGTTGTTTGCGCAGTTACGGATGAGGTACTGGTTATCGCTGTCTCAGGTAATAATAATGTTGCCGTTTTTTTGATGGGCGGATAACACAAAGATTCATCCTTACAACCCTGGTAACCATATTGAAATGTAATCTCGGTCTCTTCCCTTGTCTCACGAACCACAGGGACCTGGATGTCAAAGACACCGATATTGACCTCAACATTTCCAAATGAAGGGTCTTGTTTAATCTTGCCATCCGGGATTGTAACAGCCTGTTTATCTATGCTGTCTGTCCCTTCAATTATTTCAAAGTTAAACTTGTCATGATAAAGGTAATAACCTTCAGCAACGATTACATTGACGTTGATGCTGTCTGCAGCGGTAACTACAGGTGTTAATAAAAATGCCTGATCAGGGTGGAGAAACTCCTGCTCCGCAGACCGGTTGAGAAAACCACCAATACTTTGCAGGCGCTCACTGACCGTCTGCGCCCATGAAGGTATTGACAGGGAAACCAGCAAGAAAAACAGGATGAAATTATGCCAAATCATATGACAAATATATTCACTTTGGCGTTGAATTGGTTTCAATCCATTGCAGATATTGGTCTAGTCCATCAGATATGGGTATGGCTATCAGTTCGGGGACCTCATAGGGATGAATCGCCATCACGCGCTTTTCCAGCTCCGGATAACGCTCTGATGTGGTTTTGATGATCAACAGTAACTCATCAGAGGTATCCACCCGGTTCACCCAGCGAAAGAACGACTGAACACCCGGGATAATCTGTACGCAGGCTCCCAGGTTCTCCAGCACCACTTCGTTTGCTATCTTTTTCGCGGTGATCGTCCCTGGACACGTCGTTAATACCAGGAGGTGTTTTTCCTTGTCTTCCATATCCTTACTCATTTATAACAATATTTACCGTTGAAATATGCTATTTTGCCAATACATGAGTCATTTAGCTATCATTCTTTAGTCACACGATAAATTATCAATGTTCAAAATTTTATTCCTAGGCTTCCTGTTTGTCCCCCTGGCAGAGCTTTATGTGCTCATCCAGGTCGGGTCTGAGTTTGGTGCCATCACAACTATCGGCCTGTGCCTGTTTACAGCGGCGTTGGGGGCATTTTTACTCAGATTACAGGGTATAGAAACCATCAACCGGGTTCAGGTACAGGTTAAAGATGGAAAAATGCCCGCCACGGAGCTGGTGGGTGGCTTTATTCTAATGATCTCAGGGTTTTTACTACTAACACCCGGTTTTATTACCGATGTCATCGGCTTTCTCTGCCTGGTGCCGGGGCTGCGAATGGAAGTGGCTGGCTGGATATTATCCAGGTTAATCATCCACCACCAGCAAGACCATGATAAGACCGTGATAATTGAAGGGGAATTCTGGGACGAGGAAAACCAAAAACTACGGGATGATAATCGCCGCTAAAAGTCTCTGTGCTGCTTTAGTGTCTCATAGGCTTTTCTGATTTCATGGGTTTTTTCTGTCGCTAACTTGACCATTTCCTCGGGCAGCCCTTTTGACACCAGTTTGTCGGGATGATGTTGGCTCATTAACCGTCTATAGGCCTTTTTCACCTCTGCATCAGTGGCATGGCTGCTGAGTCCAAGGATTTTATATGCGTCGGCTGGCGTGAAAGTTTGAGGTTGCTGAAAGCTGGACCTTGTTGCAGCCAGCAAGTGATCCAGCTCATGTCGACTGAACCCGATTATATCGCAAACATGCAGTAACAACTTCTTTTCCTTGGGATGCACTTTTCCATCCGCAAGGGCAGCGAGACATTGTATCTCCATAAACATACGTCTCAGGGTAAGTCTATGTCCGATCTCAGATCGTAATTGCACAAGGACTTCATCAAGCGGGAACCCTAATTTTTTTCCTTCATTGAATAAGGCCCGGGCAGCCTTTTTCTGTTCAGGGTTCAACTCCATATGTCCCATGACCTGGTTTGCAACAGAAATTTCATCCCGGGTAACCTGACCATCTGCCTTACACACATGTCCCATGACGGAAAAACTGGCAGTAAAGAATGCGGTTTGTATTCTGTATTGTCTATTCTGATGCTCACCCTGCTGGCCTGAAAAACCTTTCAGTCCACGATCAAAATTATGGCCGAATGCCGCACCTAGTAGCGCGCCTATCGGGCCACCCATCATGAACCCAAATGTTCCACCTATGACCTTACCCCACCAACTCATAATTTCTCCGTATAAAGCACATTAATGAATTATATCTGTATAATATCGTCCGGCCGATTAATGCAGAGAACTATAACAACAAATGGGAAAACAAAGAAAACCTAAATCCGGGAAAAAACCCAGAGCTGAGCAGGTAGATATCCATGTACTGTATGAGGATTCCGTACAGTGTGTGGAGGCTGAGATAGATTTTGTCGACCAGACATACAGAAAAATAAGAGGTAAATCAGCAAATGTCCTCCGTGAGGATTTCTGCGGCACCATGAATACCAGTTGTGAATGGGTCAGGCGACGGAAGACCAATACAGCATACTGTGTAGACATTGACCAGGGCGTCCTGGATTGGGGAATCAATAATAAGTTATCCAGGTTAAAGCCAGGCCAACGTGACAGAATGAATGTGATCAATGGTGATGTAACCACAGAATCGACACCGGGGGTTGATGTGGTTCTTGCCATGAATTTTAGTTACTGGATTTTCAAACAGCGTCAAACCATGCTCGCTTATTTTCGTCACGTGTATAACTACCTGGCTGATGACGGGATATTTTTTCTGGATGCCTTCGGTGGGCCAGAAGCCATACAGGAAATGAAAGAAGACACCGAATATGACGGTTACACCTACGTCTGGGACCAGCATAAATATAACCCCATAACCGGAGAGGGTATCTATCATATCCATTTTAAATTTGATGATGGATCAAAGATTAAACGCGCTTTCAGCTATGACTGGCGAGTCTGGACCTTGCCGGAGATTAAAGAGATCCTGTCAGAAGCCGGGTTTTCGCCATATATTTATTGGGAGGGCACGGACAAGGACGGTGAAGGTAACGGGGTTTTCACCCGCACCGAGCAGGGTGAAGCCGACGATAGCTGGATAGCATATATTGTTGCCGAGAAATAATTACGGTAATTCCTTTGGTCTCATTAATTCAACTAATGTAGCTGATCTATCATTAGTAGAGATGGCCCCATCCCCATAATCCAATACAGCAATCGCTGCTGTAGTCATGAGTTTCCCTGATAATGTCGTTTGGGGTTTGTTCATTGCAAGATACTGCACGAGACTGTCCATACCTGGATTATGACCTACTAATAGTAGCCGTTGAGCCTCCTCGCGATGCTCATCTATTACTTTAAGCAGATCACCTAGCCCGGCCTCATAGATCCGTTCATCACGGATTACCTTTATTTGGTCCAGTTTCATTGTCTTTAATACCAGGGCGGATGTTTGTTCTGCACGCCTGGCGGGAGACGAGACAACCCTGTCAGGGATAAGCCCACTATCACTTAACCATTGGCCCATCATCTCAGCATTACTAAGACCACGTTTGGACAATGGCCGGTCAAAATCCCGACTGTATTGGACATTCCAGTCAGATTTAGCGTGACGCATAATTAATAATTGGTGATTTTGCTCTGATGTCATACCATTGACCTGAAACTATATAGAATTAGTATATCAGTCTAAATGGCAAATGACCCGGTAGAAACCTATGCCGCTGTTGATCTTGGATCCAACAGCTTTCATATGATCGTTGCAGAATATTCTGAAGGCCGTATTCGCATTATCGATCGTATACGCAAGATGGTCCGTCTGGCATCCGGTCTTGATGAGAATGATAACCTGAGCGATAAATCCACACAAAGTGCCCTGGACTGTCTAAATGAGTTTGGCCAACGGATCAGGGAAATTCCCCAGGTCAATGTCAGGGCGGTTGGTACCAATACATTACGGCAGGCCAATAATAACAGAAAGTTTCTCAAGGCCGCACGAAAAGCCCTGGGGCACCCCATAGAAATCATTGCCGGACGCGAGGAGGCACGATTAATTTATCTGGGAGTAGCCCACACTATTTACGAAGAAACTGATAATCGTATGGTCATCGATATTGGCGGTGGCAGCACTGAGATCATCATTGGCAAGGGGTTTGAGGTACTGGCCAGGGAAAGCCTCTACATTGGTTGCGTAAACATGACCCGGCGGTTTTTTGAATCCGGAAAAATTACAACGGTCAATATTCATGAGGCCGTCCTTGCAGTCAGACAGGAGATTGAATCGATTAAGGCAGAATACAATAAACTTGGCTGGCGAAATGTAATAGGTGCATCGGGCACCATCCATTCAATCAATGATATTGTCACGAATGCAGGCTGGAGCAATTCTGGAATTACTCAACAATCACTGCTCAGGCTGAAGGATGAAATAATTCAAACAGGCAATGTAGATTCATTGAACCTCACCGGCCTGTCCTCAAAGCGAAAACCGGTGTTTATCGGTGGTCTGGCAGTATTGTGTGGGATTTTTGAGGCATTCAAGCTTGAACAGCTCAATGTCTCCGATGGTGCCCTAAGAGAAGGTCTTCTATATGACCTAATTGGACGCGAACATGATGAGGATATCAGGAACAACACCATCAGCTTCCTGGCCAGGCGATACAATGTGGATAGCGAACAGGCTGACAGGGTGAAGGGCACCGCGACCAGACTATTTGACCAATTAAGAGACCTGTGGGAACTTGATAATAAAATAAGTCTGAAGTTTCTGGAATGGGCCGGAGAAATACACGAGATAGGCCTTGCCGTGGCCCATGCCCAGTATCACCGCCACGGCGCTTACCTGATTGCTAACTCGGACCTCGCCGGTTTTTCCAGGGGGGAACAGGAGAAGCTGGCCTTGCTTGTTCGGGCGCATCGAAGAAAATACCCGCTGCTGGAGCTGGACAATATTGGTTCTGACGAAAAAGACAAAACTATCCGCCTGTGTATTCTGTTCCGGCTGGCAGTGTTATTAAATCGCAGCCGTCTATATGTCTCTCTACCCAATATCGACATAACAACGAAAAATAATAAAATTCACCTGGCGTTTCCAAGGCAATGGTTAGACAGTAATCCATTGACAAGAACAGATCTCGATCAGGAGGCAGGTTACATCAAGGCGATCGGCTATAAATTAATCTATAGTTGTGATTAGGCAATGCGCTTGCGACTAACTGTCACAAAAATGAGAAAGGGCTGTATCCTGGGCCGATCGTTGCTTTGCCCCGGAAGGCTTGACCTGTCTATACGAGCCATCGCTATGCATCACCCAGGCGCGGGTATTATCCGTCAGGTAATTTTGTAACCCAAAATTGAATATCTGGTCACGTGGCCGTTTTTCTTCTATGGGGAAGGCGGTCTCCACCCGGATATGCATATTTCTTGGCATCCAGTCGGCACTTGAGCAGTAAATCAATTCCTCTCCGCCATGATAAAAATAAAACACCCTTGTATGTTCTAGAAACCGTCCAACAATGGAACGAACATGTATATTCTCTGACACGCCCTTAATACCAGGTCTTAAACAACACACACCTCGAATAATGAGATCAATCTTTACCCCCGCCTGTGATGCCCGATACAGGGGCTTTATCAGATCCGGGTCCACCAGGGCATTCATTTTTAGAATAATCCTGGCATCTTTGCCGATTCTGGCATTTTCCGCCTCAATTTCGATGTGCTCCAACATACTCTTAAACAGGGTAAAAGGGGACTGCAGCAATTTTTTAAGTTTACCTGCCTTACCAAGACCGGTGAGTTGAAGAAACAGTCTGTTCACATCCAGCCCCACTTCCTTATCACATGTGAGGAGTCCGTAGTCCGTATACATTCTCGACGTCCTGGAATGATAGTTACCCGTTCCCAGATGGACATATCGTCGCAACCCACGACCTTCCCTGCGTACTACCATGCACATCTTACAATGGGTTTTGTAGCCGACAATGCCATACACAACCTGTGCCCCGGCTTCCTGCAAATCAGTCGCCATTTCAATATTGGCCTCCTCATCAAACCTGGCGCGAAGCTCAATGACCACTGTCACTTCTTTGCCAATCCTGGCTGCTTCTTTTAATGACTCCACAATCACTGAATCATTACCTGTACGGTATAAGGTCTGTTTGATAGAAAGGACATCAGGATCATGTGAAGCCTGCCTGATAAAATCCACTACCGGGGCAAAAGACTGAAAAGGATGGTGAAGCAGGATGTCTCCATTCTTTAAGCTATCAAAAATATTCGTACTCTTGAGGACCCTGGGGGGTATGTCAGGGGTAAACCCTGGGTAAACAAGGTCTGGACGGTTTGCCAGGTCCGAGATGGCCATCAGCCTGCTGAGGTTTACCGGACCATTGACCTGGTAGAGATCTGTTTCTTCCAGTTCAAATTTTCGGAGTAGAAACTGACTGAGCTCATCAGGACAATTATCAGCCACCTCAAGCCGTACTGCATCACTGAAACGCCGGGAAGGCAACTCACCTTCCAACGCCCGGAGTAAATCATCTACTTCTTCATTGTCCACAAAAAGATCACTGTCTCGGGTCACCTTGAACTGGTAACAACCCGTGGCCTTCATACCTGGAAACAAATCACTGACGTGCTTATGAATGATTGATGACAGTAATATGAAATCATTTTCGCCTGATGTATGCTCCGGTGGCACTTTCACCACTCGAGGCAGAGAACGAGGTGCCTGCACGATGGCCAGGTCGGATTCGCGACCAAAGGCATCTTTTCCATCCAATGACACAATAAAATATAGATTTTTATTTAATACCCTGGGAAACGGGTGAGCCGGATCCAGCCCGATGGGACTGAGCACGGGAAGAACACTGCTATTAAAATAGCGCTTTACCCACCTGGCCACAGATGGTCGCCAGGATGCACGCCTGAGTACCCTGATTTTTTCCTTTGCCAGTTCCGGGGTAATAATCTCGTTTAATACCCGGTATTGCTCATCTACCAGCTCATGGGCAGTGCGGCTGATTTTTTCCATGACCTCTGGGGGCGAAAGGTTGTCCGGGCCCTTCTGGCCCGAGCCATACTTGACCTGTTGTTTGATCCCGGCGACCCGGATCTCAAAAAATTCGTCCAGGTTGGTACTGGAGATACACAGGAATTTCAGCCTCTCGAGCAGTGGCGTGGTGTCATCCAGCACCTGGGCAACTACCCGACGGTTAAACTCCAAAAGGCTGAGTTCACGGTTAATAAAAAATTCTGGGTTATTGAGATTATTTGCGTCCATAGATCCATTATATTATGGCCTTAGTTGTGAATTCAGCCATTTGACTTTATTCTCTTTGATTTATATCAACAATGCCACAGCTAATGAAGCAGAGGTTATTCGCTTAATTCCTTTTCCATCTCTTCAAGGGTGATATGACGAACGTCCTTGCCCTCTACGAAATAAATGACATATTCACAGATATTACGGGCATGGTCCGCAATCCTCTCCATAGCCCGGGCAATCCAGACGGCATCTAGTGATGTTGTGATATTTCTGGGATCTTCCATCATATAGGTCATGAGTTGCCTGAGGATTGCAACATATTGCTCATCAGATTCAGGTTCCCGACTGGCCACTGCAAAGGCCGCCTTGGAATCCATGCGGGCAAAAGCATCCAGGGCATCATGCAGCATTCCCGTCACCAGAGTCCCCATGGCCTTGATACTGATGTAATAGAATTTAGGTCCCTGGGATTCAGACAGAGAAATCGCCTTCTTGGCAATCTTCTGGGCCTCGTCACCAATGCGTTCCAGGTCGGTTATGGTCTTGATAACCGCCATGATTAAACGCAGGTCTACCGCAGCGGGTTGTCGTTTTGCCAGTATCCTTATACACTTTTCATCGATAGCGACTTCCTGCCGGTTTACCTTGTACTCGCCTTTGACAGTTGTTTCTGCCACTTCCAGGTCAGAGTTAACCAATGCTGTTATCGCATCCGTCAATTGGTTTTCGACGATACCGCCCATCTCCATGACATGGCTTCTGATCGTCTCCAGCTCATTATCATATTCTTTGGATATATGTTTCTCGATATTCATAATAGTTAGTTTAGCCCATACGCCCGGTAATATAATCCTCGGTCATTTTTTCCTTCGGATTGGTAAATAAGTCTGCTGTGTCATTAAATTCAATCAACTCACCCAGGTACATATAGGCCGTATAATCTGACACCCTGGCGGCCTGCTGCATATTATGAGTGACAATGACAATCGTATAATCTGTCTTTAATTGGTAAATCAATTCCTCAATCTTTAACGTTGATATGGGGTCCAGCGCTGACGCCGGTTCATCCAGTAGCAGGACTTCAGGCTCAATGGCAATGGCCCGGGCGATCACCAACCTCTGCTGCTGCCCACCGGAGAGACCCATGGCGTTATCTTCCAGCCTGTCCTTTACCTCGTCCCATAACGCGGCATGTTTCAATGAGTTTTCCACGGCCTCATCCAAGACATGGCGGTTTTTAATACCCTGAATTCTGAGTCCATAGGCAACATTTTCATAGATGGATTTAGGGAAGGGATTGGGTTTTTGAAATACCATGCCTATCCGTCGGCGAAGGTCAGAGACGTTAACTGACTTATCAAAGATATCTTCCCCGTGCAATGTCATTTGGCCCTCAACCCGGACGCCATCTATGAGATCATTCATTCGGTTAAAACACCTGAGTAGCGTCGACTTTCCACAACCACTTGGGCCAATAAATGCCGTGACCCGTTGTTTGGGAATTTTAAGGTTAATATCTTTAAGCGCCTGGTTCGACCCGTAATAAAAATTAAATTTATTTACCTCAAGGCAAATTTCTTCGTCTTTTAACGAGGTATTATGCTTATGAATCACAGAGGGATCTATGGCATGGGTGGGCACACCATGTTGTTCCTGAGTTTCACTTGTGTTATTCATTATCATCTAAATCTCTCTTGTTAGTGCTGTTCTGAAGCACGGTATTTCTCCCTTAGCTTATTTCTTATCTGGATGGCTGCCAAGTTTAAAATAATAATTATTAAAACTAACAACAACGCCGTGGCATATACCAGCGGCCTGGCTGCCTCCACGTTTGGACTTTGAAATCCCACGTCATAGATATGAAACCCCAGATGCATAAACTTTCTCTCAAAGTGTACATAGGGGAAATTTCCATCCAATGGTAAAGAAGGTGCCAGTTTGACCACCCCCACCAGCATCAATGGTGCCACCTCTCCAGCCGCCCGGGCAATGGCCAGGATCAGGCCGGTCATCATGGCCGAGGCCGTCATGGGCAACACCGTCCTAAATAACGTTTCCGCCTTGGTAGCCCCCAGCGCAAGACTGCCTTCCCGAATGGCGCGGGGGACCCTGGATAGCCCCTCTTCAGTAGAGACAATCACAACGGGTACGGTCAGGATCGCCAGGGTAAGTGATGCCCATAATAACCCCGGGGTACCAAATGTGGGCGAGGGCAGGCTTTCGGAAAAAAGCAGCTCATCGATGTTGCCGCCGATGAAATAGACAAAGAACCCGAGTCCAAACACACCGTAGACTACAGACGGTACCCCGGCAAGATTATTCACTGCGATACGTATAATCCTTACCAGTGCCCCTTGCTTTGCATATTCATGAAGATATACAGCGGCCACCACTCCAAAAGGAGTCACCATAATGGACATGATCAATACCATGATCACCGTGCCAAAGATAGCCGGATAGATACCACCTTCTGTATTGGCCTCGCGTGGTTCATCGGATACAAACTCCCAGAGTTTGCCCATATAATGGACAAGGTCCTGTGCCAGGTTCATAGCATTAGGCCGGTATGCCCTGACCACCTGTGACAAAGGCAGTTCCACTTCTCTACCATCAGAAATCCTGGTCACAAACGAATACTGGTTTAATTCTTCATACAAAACACCCAGCTGAGAAGAATACTCTTCATATTCTGCCTCAAGAGATTGTTGTTGAATGGTTATCTCCTGTAATTCTTCTGAATTATTATTCCCTTCTCTTCCTAACGCTCTTTGCCTGAGACGCAACCTTTCCATCTGGTAATTGATGTCACCAATGATGTCTTTTTCAATTTCTTTTATTTGATCATGAACCTCATGGTTGGCTTGGACCTGCTGCTGAAACAAATCCCAGGAAGCCCCAGAACCACTCTCTATCACTTCACCATTCTGTTTCACGGCCACCAGGTAGCCATACAGGTTCCCCCATTCATGCCGTTCCACCGCCATCAATTCTTCCGGGTAATCAATATCACCCACCGCCAGATCCATGACCCACCTGAAATCCAGGCCCAGGTAATCCCGGTTACCCATCTTGATTAGGGTCCTGTTGATGAGTTCCTCACCTGGTGGAATACGGGAATCAAAATCAGGCAAGCGTGTGCGGGAAACGGTTTCGTGTTCTACCATTTCCCCAATGATTGTAATGATTGAGCCGTCCGCTTCAGTTAATTGAAACTGGGCGATATCACCCGGCCAAAAATGACTTAATCCCTTATAGGCAATAAAAAATATTAGTCCTAAAACCATTAATACGGATACGGTAACCGCACCGGCATTTAACCAGATATAAGGGGTTCCGGAATCAAACCAGGCTTTTATATCTTTGGTGATCATAAGGTGCTGTACTTAACCCGCAACCTCTGACGGACGACTTCAGCCAGGGTATTAAAAAAGAAGGTGGCCATAAACAACACCAGGCCGGCAAGAAACAAAATACGGTAGTGAGTACTGCCCAATTCAGACTCAGGCATCTCCACGGCGATATTGGCGGACAGGGCACGAAAACCCTGGAAGATATTGAGATCCATAATGGCGGTATTCCCGGTGGCCATGACCACGATCATGGTTTCTCCCACCGCTCGACCCAGACCAATCATTATCGCGGAAAAAATACCCGGGCTGGCGGTCAGCAAAATGACCTTGGCCATGGTCTGCCAGGGAGTAGCCCCCAGTGCCAACGATCCTGTCGTTAAATGTTTAGGCACACCGAATATTGCGTCTTCACTGATGGAAAAGATAGTAGGGATAACAGCAAATCCAATGGCGATTCCAACCACGAATGAATTTCGCTGGTCAAACGATATCCCCAATTCCTGGCTCAGCCATAAGGGCATATTCCCTGCAAACAACCACAACTCTATTGGCTTGCTAATGTAGAACACCATAGCCGTTGCTAAAATAATCACTGGCACCAATAACACCCCTTCCCAGCCATCAGGTACCGAGTGCTTAATACCTTCTGGTAACCGCTGCCAAAGATACGCAACAATCAATATGGCCGCTGGTACAACCAGAAATATTAGAAACATCGCCGGCAAATAGGCCTCAACGATGGGTGCAAACCAGAGACCTGCAAGAAACCCCAGAATCACGGTGGGCAAGGCCGCCATGATCTCTATGGTGGGTTTAACTACATTCCTAAGACCGGCAGACATAAAATATGCGGTATAGATTGCCCCCATAATTGACAGTGGGATGGCAAAGATCATGGCATACAACGATGCCTTCAAGGTGCCAAATGCCAGCGGGGTCAGGCTGAACTTGGGCTCAAAGATACTGCTGGCAGATGATGATTGCCAGATATATTCCGGCCCACCCCTGTTTTCATACCACACCTTTCCCCACAGCGAACTCCAGGACACCTCGGGATGTTCATTTTCCATTTCCCAAATTTCTGCCCCGCCACCTGTATTTTCTATTATCAGGCCATTTGCTCTTGGAGCGACCGCTAATATTCCATTTTCGCCGGTATCCAATTGTTGCAACTTGACTGTCCTGTGAGCGGTTGCATGGTAAACCCCCATCTCCCCGGAACTATCTAAGGCAACGAACCCCTTTCGAAAATATTCAGGTACAATTTGTATAATTGGTGAGGATTGTGAATCAAATGTCCTTATTTTCTGTAAAGAATATTCGTTGTTACTGTCACGGACTGGAAACCATTGGGCAATACTTCCGCTACTGTCCCCTATCATTACGGATATCCCGCCGCTAAGGAAAGACATGGCAGTTATATCTAATTCATCCTCAACTACAGATAGACTTTGAACCAGCACGGGGGATTGTTTATTCCGTATATCGTAATAATGCAGGACGTTCTCATTATCCGTGTAATACAATTCAACCTGGTCAACGTCCATAATGAGATGTCTGACACCATGCGGAACCGGTATTGACGAGACTGTCTGATTAACGGTTTCTTCACCGGTTAGAAAGTTCGACTCTACTGTCAGGTTGACCAACATTAATCGTGAATCATCGGTGAGTGCGGCTATCGATGTCTGATCTTCGTCACCCTGTACGGCAAGCTTGATGATTGCAGAACCTGAACTATCAACCACGATCGGAGCTCCATCAAAAGGCGCAAATACCTGTGGCGTGATTTCCCTGATATCGTTCGGATAGCTGACATTATATTGATGGTATCGCAACACTACCGATCCATCACTCATACCAAAACCAAGCAGGCGGGTGGTAGGGCTGCCAGCGGCAAACGAGACTACCTCTGCATTATTCGATGCAGGCAAGGGTTCATTATCTATGACACTGCCATTACTGGTGTTAATAAAGGTAATGCTGCCATCATCCCTAACTCGCATAGCTATTTCACGTTGCTCTTCCAGAGCGTAATACAGGGTTTTCTCTGAAGTACTATCGGTAATTTTGAATTCAGCAGCTTTGCTGATGTGGGCGGGAAGAAATAATGGTATTACCACCCAAACCAGATAAATTGCTATCAGCACAATGGCAATAATTACGCTGACACCCCCGAACGTCATTAAAAGTCGTGTAATAGCGTCTTTTATTTGACGAATGTCCCTATATTTTGAGCTTACAGACAAGGTAAATTTGTCCTGACCGGGTTTATTTTCTATTGCCGAATTCATTTGTATTGAGTAACAATCTATCTTTCTTTCTATCTACTGTAATGGTTCCATTTCGGCTGATATTTCTGTGATTTCCCTTATACTGCCCGTTTGTTACAAGAGTGTTACACTTGACCTATTATCACCGTGAAAATTTTTACCTATTATTATAATTATTTGATTTTCCTGAAAATAATCCCGCTACTCGTCTGGCCTTTATTTTGTTACAGCGCAGATACTCAGCGAAATATCTCATTAATATCAGAAAACGATATCTATGCCCCAAAAGCCCAGGACAGGCATTACACAAATGGCCTTAGACTAAGTCTTGGTAATAGCAATCTATCATGGGAAAGTTTGGAACCCCTGTTAAATACAAGCTCATCAACGACATATCGTGATGAAATCGCTATTGGCCATAGCATTTATACTCCTGAAAATTACATCTCTCCTGAACTACAGGAAAGTGACAGGCCATTTGCTGGATGGATGTACGGTGAATACACTGCCATCGCAAACACTCAAATTACCGAAACCGCGATTGGTTTAAGTATTGGGCTTGTAGGATCTGCGGCTCTGGGAAGGCAGATTCAGACGTTGAATCATTCAATCATAAATGATCCAAAACCCTTAGGGTGGGACAATCAACTAAATAATGAGCCTGCAATATTACTTAAATACAGACAAAGTCAATTTCACCCTATCGCTGAATTGGGCAATACTAACCTGGGGCTAATTACCCGCCTTGGCTTGAACCTTGGTAACGTCTTTACTGATGCAGGTGCTGGCATGGTGTTGAGATTAGGTAGTTATCTATCAAACCACGAGCTACCCATTAGAATCCAACCCGGAATCTCAGGCAATAGCACCTATATTGAGGTTAGAAATAATCGTTTTGACTGGCAGATATTCACTGAAATACAGGGCAGAGGTGTGATACATAATATTTTCCTGGATGGAAATACATTTAATAACAGTCATTCAGTCAGGAAAAAGCCATTTGTGTGGGAATCATCCGCCGGGTTGGTTTTATCATCAGGACACTTTAAACATCCACTTTATTTAGCATTCACATTGACCTGGAGAAGTCTTGAGTTTGAATTGCAAAATGGAAACAACAATTTCGGGTCCGCTTTAATAGGTTTGCAATATTAAATATCTAAATACCACTCCCAATTTATTAATACCCTGTTATTTTCAAGCCTTCCCATCACCAGCAAGAACTCATTTAATGAGGTATCTACCTTCTCAGATAACCAAGAATATCCATTCACTCCAAACTTTTTATCATCCTTACTTAGTACTAATTTTACATTAACAAAAACCTGATTATCGTCAGCAATATTAACTATAGAAGCAATTATATGTTTGTCATTAATTTCATCATCTATCAACCTATAACTGCCAATTGGTCTCGAACCAAACATTGCTGACGTAAGCCCTGATATGTCAAGCTTGAAATTTCCTGAATTTGGTAGTTGATTGACTTCCCCCGATAGGTTTGTATGCTCCAATTCAAGCACCCCTGATATACCAAATAATTCTAACTCAGGGAATATATGTGTCAGATCTGTTACTAAAATTTCTCCTGATACTTCGGATAGTTTCCAAGCCTCTAATGTAATTATTCCAATTCCTGATACCTGACTATCATTTTTCCAGATTTGAAATTCTGTTGATATATTGCCCAATAACAGAGAAAGCTTTGAAGTAGAAATTGATACTCGATCCAGATTGATTAGCCTGCCCTGCACCGTTTTAACTGAAAGACCATAAATATTAAGGTTAAATATTGATCCGTCAATTTGTTGCCACTCTATTGGATAAGCAGACCTTTGTTGTGCCCATCCTAATGCCAGGGATGCAGGAAAATTCAATATTGCAGTAATAAGTAAAATGAATACTCCTGCTATCGATAACTTCAGCCAACGCCGACTCATTGACCATTCAACCGCCAATTATTATTAATGCCTGGACCATTCCCTGATCCTCTTCAAGTCTTGATATCCTGGCAGTCGTTATGATTGCGTTTGATGTGGCCTTAAGTTGGTAAAGAAACCCCATTAGCTCAGGAAACCCTATCTGTCCAAACTGTATCCGTACGGCCTGTCCTGAGCCAGGACCCAGCTCATCCAGTGTATCCTGCAATGCAAGCCTGTTTATGATGGACTGGACGGTGGAAAGCGAGACCTGTCCAGACACCGAGATATCACTATCACCTTGAACTAATTGCAAGGATTTGAGTTTTGATACATTCTGCTTCATCCAGAGAAGGTCTGTCCGTAACTGTGGAAGACTATCTCTCATTCGGTTTCGTTCTATAAGGATTGGCTCCATGGCAAGATATACTGCCAAAATGATGACTACCCCGGTCGCGATAGTGAGCACCAGTCTTTCCCTGTGGCCTCTTTCATGCCACCAGAGCAGAATATTCATGTCCTGGTCTCCAGGGATATTCTGGACTTGACCTGCTCACCCTGTAGCTCCGCTTTTTCAACTGTCACATCCATTTCAGAACCGAGACGTTGTTGCAACTCTTCAAGCAATTCATAATTTTCAATACTGATATCAACACTGAGTTTTTCACCGTCATATTCAATCTGCTCTATATTGCCGGTATCCGGGTTAATCAATCGAGAAAACGTTTCTAGCTGAGAGAGAAAACCCGTTGCGCTGTTTTGATTTTGTACTGAACTGGATTGCAACCGCTCCATCGCCTGTTCCATCTGAAACCTGGGATCCACCAGGTTTCGTGCCTGGGGAAACAGTTCACGGTAAGTATCTTCCATTTCAGCCCGTAAAAATTCATACTCTGTCTCAACTCGATCTTTGTCCAGGACCACCTGGGCCAATATCAATATCAATAACAGCAGGGTCATTACCATTGCCGGTGCATATTGTGAAAAAAGCTTAGTTTTTCTACTGGCTGTTTTGTAATTGCCTGTCAGGAAATTTACTCCCATACCCGGATCAGGAAATCTTGATAACCAGTCTATTCGTGATTTGTCATCCACAATAATTTCAGATTGTACTCCAAGCTCATTCAAGTCTTCCCGCCAACCGTTAATTTTTTCTGACTGTTCTTCATTGCTGACTCGTATCTGTAATTTTTCGGGCGGTGTGACTGACCTTTCCAGCGCCAACCTTAAGGCGGGATGCAGTCTTGCGGTAATGTCACCTGCCAATGCTGATCCCAGTTCGGGATAATTCCCGCGTAATAACGCCGGGGAATCTGTTATATTTAATATCCATTGGCGCTCGTCAGGTTCAGCAATGAAAATATAGTCTGCTGTGATTAAATTTACATGCCAATGTTTATCCGAGATTTTTGATATGGTCTTATCAAATTCTTCTTTTGCAATAACCGCCACCGCAATTTGTCCACTATCATGTTCTTTTGTCATTGGCACAAAATGATAATCCTCTGGGCCATGTAACAGCTTGTCTTCCAGTACATAGGGAATAGATTGCAGAAATCTTTGTCTGTTCTTACGGGGCAAATCCACCTGAAAGGTTCGAATGTTTTCCCCCTGCAGACACACGACGACATTTGCCCCTTGTGGCGCAGGCACATCCATCAGATCCTCACAGCTCCCTGAATTAACAGGCAGTGAGTCACCACGGATCCATTGGGACCAGTAGACCTTGTTACGTGTAAGACATATCCACCAGTAACTGCTACGCATTACAAAATATTCCCGTTAACATATTGTGTTTTATAAGCATTAAAACAATGTCCTGTTTTGATCGATCATCCTGGCCCGGCCAGCGTTTCTTGAATATAGGGTTGACATCCGTTGCTCCACGTTACCAAACATCATTTGTGTGTGAGCCCTGAAATAATGACTATTGACCTCAAGAGACTCAACACTTAACTCCTGGCTTTCTGCTAATGCTTCATTTAATTCTTGCATTGATGCAAAAGGTTCTGTGATCACCAATTCAGACAACCGCTGGGCCTCCTTGATGAAGTCCTTTTGTGTTTCAGGATTATATACTACAGCGGCTATCACCTCGGGCTTTGCAGTATTAATATTGACCTTGGTATGTTCAGGTAGCGCTGTAATAAAAGGTTCAAGCCTGTTCCAGACAGTCTGATCGATTCCTTTAACCTGCAATACCTCCCGCAGATCGATAATCGGTCTGTTTGCAGCAAGATAAGGTCTATCCAAACCCATGTAGTACAGGTCTTCTGCTCCATGGGCTCCTGTATTCACCCCATCAGGATCTATCCAGTCTACGATTGCCTCGGCAATGACAGGGTCAAGTTCAAGGGATTTTAGCAGATATTGAAAACGTGCAAATTCCATGGGGACTAGTTTCCCATTCTCATCCACCAGATTATTGATATTAAATCGCGCCTGCATATCTTCGATCCAGCCAAACATTTCGCCCCATGCAACAGGAACCGGAATCACCGGCTGCGCCCAGTCATCAGTTTGTCCATCAAAACTATTATTATCTTTTTCCAGGATATCACTGACCCAGACCTGGGCAGCACGGGTGGCCTGTCTTGCCTGAACCATTGCCGCACTGTTTTCCACCTGCATCAGCCACAGGCCATTCATTAAACTCAAACGGCTGACAATTACCGTCATCAATGCCACGATTAAAATGACGCTGACTAATGCCACGCCTGACTGACGTTTACAGTTAGTCCTGATGTCCAACATAAAAAACTCTTTTTATAGACAGGTTATTAGATAGGGTCATTGTCATTTCCATTGCAGCCGGCACAGACAGGCTATCTTCCTGGGTAAACCGTAATGGCCAGTTATCCACCCAGCGTCGGTTTTCTGCCAGGTATCTGAGCTGGATACCTTCTACATTTTCGATCAAGACAGCTTCTGATCCAGTTTCGTGTTCCGGCAGATTCAGACCGGGCCAGGTCACACGATACAAAGTGCCATCTTGCAGTCTATAGGCCATCCTCTGGAAGGGGCTTGCGTTTGATACAAGGAAGGACTGATGACCTCCCCGGGTAAACTTTATAAATTCCCCAAAAGCTTCTTCAGTATGGTTGCCGTATCCTTTAAAGGCGACGTTATCCCAAAGCGGCACCCTGGGTGAAATTTGTTTAACCTGCTCAAGGTCCTGTTCCAACAACATGACAACAGCATCCAGTTTTCGCCAGAATAATTGCTCTTGTTGCAGTTGATTTTGCACACCAATTCCCTGCTGTAAACCACTATAACCAGCGGCAGCAATGATGGTAAAGATGACCAGGGCGACCAACACTTCCAGCAAGGTCATGCCGGACTGGGTACGGGACTTCGTGATGATTAAACTTGTCATTGGCCGAAGATCCGCTCGTATGGTAATGCTGGATCTGATCTTTGCAAATACCCTTCCAGGGTAAAGATAACCTCATTTTCCATCCGGCCAATATTTACCGTTATCCTTCGCATGCCCGCAACGGTGGTGGAGCTAACAATCTCTTCCCAGTACCAGTCCTTGCCAGCCATAAAATCTTCCCCGGTGTAGGTCCTTGTTTCCGGCCATTCTCCCAGCACCTGCCTGGTAATCACGCGATTTTGTGCTACCCACCGGGCAACGACACGGTCGGGTAATTCCGTAGCGATTGTCTGCCCCTGTAACAGGCCCTTCCATAACGCTGCCATGGCTATGGCCACGACGGCAAGCGCCACCAGGGACTCCAGCAGGGTAAAACCATGTGTGGCCTTGCGGGTATTTAACATGCTCACAACCTCTCCAGGTGTGCAGGCCCCACCGGCCCCATGGCCACAGCGTATTCCGTTTCTTCTGTTTTCAGGACCAATCGCAGACTATCCTGCTCCCCAGTAGGGTAAAGATAGACCTCCGCGATTTCTGTCCGTATTGACTGATTATTAATCTCCAGTGCTTCAAAATCAGCCGGTGAAATATCATGTTCCCCAGCTAATGGACGGGTGGTAATTTCTTCAAATTCCAGATTTCCGAGCTTCTGAAACCGGTAATTTCTATTTTCAACATCCAGCACCAGTTGCCAGACTCTCGAGGTCATGATGGCTTCCTGCTGTGCCATGTTAATCATTAACACCAGAGATTCTGCGCCATTCTGGGCATTACGGTCATTGTTTCCCATCGAGGGAATTAACACGCCTACCATGACCGAAAGGATGACGATGACCACTAGCAATTCCAGTAATGTAAACCCGGCAAAGTGATTTCTTTTTTTCATAGCGCTTGTTTACAGATTCCAGGTGCCAATATCATCCTCATCACCTACCCTGCCATTGGGGCCGGGACTGAATAAATCAATATCACCATGCTTACCTGGTTCAAGATACAGGTAACGGTTACCCCAGGGATCGGTCGGGACATTATCCATATAGCGGTTCCAGTTGGCAGGTTCAGGCTCGCTATTGGGTTCTGACACCAGGGCCTCAAGCCCCTGGTCCGTCGTGGGATACCGATGGTTATCCAGTTTGTACATGTCCAGCGCCGACTGGATTGCCCTGATATTATTTTTTGTCGCGGCAATCCTTGCCTGTTCCGGTCGGTCCATTACCCTTGGGACAACTACCGCGGCCAGTATCCCCAGGATCACCACCACCACCATTATTTCAATCAGAGTAAAACCCTGTTCATGTGTCAAACAGGACCGGTTAATTATTTTATTGTCACGCAAAGTTTTTCTCCTGTTTATAAACCTACCAGCTGGTTCATTTCGAAAATCGGCAACAGTATTGCAAGCACGATTAATAATACAATACCGCCCATAATAATTATCAACACAGGCTCCAACAGAGACGTTGCTGCCGTTATCATGGTATTCATTTCATGCTCATGATGGTTTGCCGCTTTGTCCAGCATCTTTTCCAGTTCACCACTTTCCTCACCTACAGAAATCATATGAACCAACATGGGAGGGAAATAACCACTGTTATTCATTGCCAAATGTAATCGTCCCCCTTCCCTTAAGGATTCAGCGGCATTAGACATGGCCTCACGCACTGGCAGGCTTTTAATGATTTGCAAACTGATGCCCAGTGCATCCACCAGGGTTACGCCACTTTCCGTAAGTATAGAAAGGATTCGGGCCAGGCGCGCTGAAATTATTGTCCTGGTCAGATCACCAATAAAAGGTAAGGAGAGTTTTAACCTTTCATACCGGTATCGGACATGTTCCTTTCTCAGTAACCAGGAACCGAGAAAAAAAGCCCCAATCACTAGGCCACATATCAACAACCCCTGCTGCCGTACAAAATCACTTGTGATGATCAACCACTGGGTCAATAACGGCAGGTCCTGACCGGTCTGGTTAAAAACTCTCACGACTTCGGGCACCACATAGGTCAGCAATGCAATGACTACTGTGATCGCAACACCTGTCAGGATTACCGGATAGATCATGGCGACAGCTACCTTCTGTCTTAAATAATTTTGCTGCTCTGTATATTCCGCCAGCCTTTCCAGGATGTCATCAAGTTGTCCACTGGCCTCACCGGCTTCCACCATCGCGCAGTAATATTGAGGGAATATCCTGTTATATTGAGACAATGCGGCGGACAATGAAGACCCCTCCATGATCTGTGAACGCAGTCCAGCAACCACGGACTTTAGTCGTGGGAGCCTCACTTGTTCTCCCAGCACACGTAAGGATTCTTCCAGCGGCATTCCGGCCCTGACCAATGTGGCCAATTGCCGGGTCATAAGTGCAAGGCTTGCAACGGGTATATTACGCTTAAATAACGAGCCCCTGTACGCCTTGCGTTCCGTTTCTTCCACCGGTCTGACGTCCACCGGACTCAATCCCTGGTCGCGTAACTGTGATCGTATATGTCGTAGAGAATCGCCGGTCAGTATGCCCTTATGGGAATGACCACCGGAATCCAGGGCATGGTATTCAAACGCGGCCATATCAACTTTGCGTTACCCTGAGGACTTCCTCAAGGCTGGTAATTCCGGATAAGACTTTTACTACACCGTCTTCCCGCAAGGACTTCATGCCATTTTGTTTCGCTGCCTTACGCAAGGATGACTCGCCTTCAAAGTCATGAATCAGGTGCTGGATTTGTTCGTTAATTAACATGAATTCGTAGATACCGGTTCTCCCACGGTAACCGGTATAGGAGCAGTGCTCACACCCCTTAGGATGAAATATCTTCACCTCATCCGCTCCATTCTTGCCTAATAATTGCTTTTCACCATCATCAGCTAGACGCTCTGTCCTGCAGTCAATACAAAGCTTGCGCACCAGGCGCTGGGCCATCACTCCCAGAAGGCTGGAAGCCACCAGGTAGGGTTCAACACCCATGTCCATCAATCGGGCTACACTGCCTACGGCATCGTTGGTATGTAATGTCGAGAATACCAGGTGACCTGTCAGACTTGCCTGTACAGAGACCTCGGCGGTTTCCAGGTCTCGGACTTCACCTACCATGATAATGTCAGGGTCCTGCCTGAGTATGGCCCGAAGCCCCCTGGCAAAGGTCATACCGGTCTTGACATTAACCGGGGTCTGCCCAACACCATCCAGATCATACTCCACTGGATCTTCAATGGTGATGATATTGACTCCAGGGCTTCTTACCTCCTGCAGGGCCGCATAAAGTGTGGTGGTCTTGCCAGAACCCGTTGGTCCAGTGACCAGGAATATGCCGTGAGGTGACTGGATCAATTTACGGAGTTGTCGACTGACGTCTTCGGACATGCCAATTTGTTCCAACGTCAATGGACCGGCATCTTTCTCAAGGATACGCATGACAACCCGTTCACCATAATACGTAGGTAATGTTGAAATGCGGATGTCAATCAATCGGCCGGCCAACCTAAGACTCATCCTGCCGTCCTGGGGAACCCGGCGTTCAGCGATATTTAGTCTGGCCATCACCTTGATCCTCGCAGCAATCCGGCCAGCCAGGCCAATAGGCGGCTCAATAACATCTCGAAGCACTCCATCCACCCGGTAACGGATCACTACCTGGGTTTCCAGTGGCTCGATATGAACGTCAGAGGCCCCTTCTTCTATAGCCTGGGTAAGGACTGCATTGAGCAACTTGATAATGGGCGCATCGTCCTGACTTTCCATGAGGTCTTCAGGTAATGCTGCAGACGCTGTTTCCAGATCCACCGCCTCTCCCAGGTCCTCTACCGCATCCGCAGCGGCACTGGACTTTTCAAAGGCACGCTGTAACGCACGATTGAAATGGGAATCACTGACCAGTATAGGACACACATCAAGGCCGAATTCCGCCTGCATCTCTATCCAGGTATCCCAGTTAATATCCTGCCTCACCAGGAATCTAATTTCTTTCTCTGTTCTGAAATACGGTAATATCCCCATGCGCCTTGCATGACGGTAGCTAATGGCGCCACATAATTTCTGGTCGAGCAAAGCAAGGTCTGGGTTCATATCATATTGCCAGCCCAACTTAGTAGCACGTTCAACTACCTGGTTAATGGCTGCAACCGGCTCTGGTTCAAGTTCCGGCACACTCACCTTCTCAGTCAGAGATGGCTCATTGACGGTATCCTCCTTGTGCAGAACTGTGTCCCTGGAATTGAAAACCGGATTCACTGGCTGTTGCCCCCGGCTGCCTCCTCCGCTGACTGATCCACGGGCGCTATAAAGTCCCATTCTTCTAATGGTGGGAGAGAATCATCATCCTGTCTCATATCCTGTTCTACAGATAATTGATCCAGGTATTCATACTTTTTACGGGTGGGTTCATCCATGTCACCGGATACTCGTATGATCCTGGGCCTTAAAAAGATCAACAGGTTGGTTTTTTCCCTTGAGTTTCGTCGATAGGAAAACAGGTTGCCCAGGAGGGGGATATCACCCAGTAACGGGATTTTCTGACGGTTCTGAGAGATATCATCCTGTATCAGGCCACCCAGGACAATCATCCGGTTATCTTCCGCCACCACCGTGGTTTGCAGGGAGCGAGTATTGGTTACAATGTCCCTGGCCTCGTTACGAGGGGCTACACTTGACACTTCCTGAAAGATTTCCAGTTTTATGGCGCTGCCCTCGGTAATCTGCGGTTTGATCCTTAAGGTCAGACCCACATCCCGCCGTTCAATCGTTTGAAAGGGGTTTTCCACGGCGGTACCAGAACTGATCTGGCTGAATGACCCGGTCACAAAGGGCACATTCTGGCCAACCACGATCTCTGCCTCCTGGTTATCCATGGTCAGCAGATTTGGTGTTGAAAGGATATTGGCATTGGTCTGATCATCCAGTGCCCTGGCCAGCGCTGCCAGGTTCGCGATCTCTGTACCATCAGGCAAGGTGATCGTGCCATCGATAAAGCCCATACTAAAACCCGCTCCAACACCAAGCGGGTTTATTGCGGCGTTTTGAATACTGGTACCCACACCAAAACTGGAACCACCCACAAACCCGGTATTATCAGATTCCAGCCCTTCGGCTGTCTGAAACTGTATACCGAATTCCCTGGCAAACTCTGTGGACACCTCAGCAATTAATGCCTCTACATAGACCTGTAGTCGTCTGACATCCAGGTTTTCAATGACCTGGCGAATGGTATTGAAGTCAGATTTTGAAGCATGAACGATAATCGCGTTGGTTTCAGGATCAGCCATAATCTCTGCATTTGATGTGATTCCTTCCCCCTGGTTTGCATTAGAGCCCACCATGTTTTGCAGGACTTCCACCAGATTTTCTGCATCGGCATTATTAAGAAAGATCACATTGGTATCGCCGGTTCGCTCAGCCGGCATATCCAGTTCCCGGGTAATATTTTTAATTTCATCGCGGGTAGCGACATCAGCCTTGATAATAAGACTATTAGTCCTGGCATCATTCATCACGGTTAACATACCGGCCTCCGTTGGATAAAGCCTGCCCAATAGCTCAGACATCTCTTCAGCAGAGGCATGGACCAGTGGAATGATTTCAACTTCGCCAGTTTCGGCTGGTCGATCCAATCTGGAGACTATACTCACCAGTCTCGCAATATTGGCTGCCCGATCGGTGATGATTAATGATGAACTCTCAGAATCCGCTGCCATGTGCCCATAGGCCGGTACCAGCGGCCTGAGGATAGGTACTAATCGCTCCGGGTTGATATAAGTCAGATGTAATACTCTGGTTTGTATATCATCATTGTTGGCGCCGGGGGCCTCATCAAAGACATTGGTGTTTCGGATCTTGCCTTCTTCTGCCGGGACGATCTTGGTGGCACCGTCCGCCTCAACGGTAACAAACCCGTTCACCTCCAATACTGCCTGAAACACTTTATAGGCCTGTTCTTCCGTCAACGGTGTAGGCGCCACCACGGTAACTTTACCCTGCACCCTGGGGTCTACCAGAAAATTTCTTCCGGAAAACTCTGCCACCGCCTGAATGACGGTCCTGAGGTTCGCATCCTCAAAATCAAAATTGACCTGCTGGGCCACTGCACTATTTATAACAAACATGCCAAACATGATTGTCAGTATTTTTTTACATAAAATATCCATACTAATCCTATCGTTTATTGGACCGAAAGATTCAGGGAGACGGGCCGGCCATTTCTCAACACACTCAGCTGGAATGATTTTGATGTTCTTAGCCTACGATATGCATTTAAGGCATCTTCAGCACTCTTCACCGAACGGCCATTGACAGAATGGATAATATCGTCTTTTTGTATACCCAGATCCTCAAAAATACTTCCTGATGCTATTTCTACGACTTTAAACCCCATGTTCTCACCGTTTTGTGTATGTGGCACCGCCTTCGCCTGACGCAACAGGGCCGGCAGATTATTCAACTGCTGCCGCAATGTCTGTTGAGACATGACTCGCTGAGTATCGTTGATCTTCCTGATACCATTTTTTTCTGAAACACGCATATCAACGGAACCAGCCTTGTTTTGGTCAGCGCTAAGCTTTGGAATGGATAAATATAACGCCTCATCCCTACCATTGTGGTTTAATACCACCCTGCCAGGTTCTATCCTGACAATCCTGGCGCCTTCTATCTCTTCACCTATTGCATAGACCTTTTCAACACTACCCGGTATCGCAATCAACGCCAGGCGTTGATTTGATTCACGATTAACCATGATGCCGCGCAAGATTAAATTCAGACTGGTCTCTTGCAACTGGGTAGTTAACTCTCTGGTTTCGGCGAGGCCTGGTTCAGGGACGCCAAACAATGCCATCATCCCGGGTGGAGGTTGAGTGACGATGCCAGATGAAGCTTGCGCATTGCTTACAACTGCGTCATCGGTTTCTATCTGCTGCCGATATTGAGAAGAAGACGTGGAAAACGCAATATAATCGGTAATCATTTTGCCTGTAATAATGGCCAAAATGACTAACAATAATACCTCCACAGCCCTGACAAACCGAGGCTGTGTCAGCAAATCAGATTGCAACCCGCTGACGATATTCGAAAATCTTTCCATTTTACCGTAACCTTTTTTTCTAAGAATAATCGAATTAGCTAATTTTACAAACTCTCGAAATTGATAAAACTGATTAAAAATAGACAGTTTTAGACATTTTTTTATAATAATTGTTAATACTGGTATATAAATCTGATAATTGCTTGGCTTGATGTAAAAAAAATGCCCCTGGCAGGGGCATTTTGATTAATCAATCAGTTGAGACTTTATTGAGTCATTTCTAGTTGCCTGGCCGCTATATTTGCCGGCAAGGGGATATAACCGTCCTTAACCACCACCATCTGGCCCACCTTGGACATAATCATTTTTAAAAAAGCCGTCTCCAAAGGAGGTAATGGTCGATTGGGGTGTTTATTGACATATATATACAACAATCTGGATAGAGGATACTTACCTAATACGGCATTTTCGGCGCTAGGTTCAAAAAATTCACCGCCTTCCTGCTTTGCCAAGGGCACTGCCCTGACGCCAGAGGTCTTGTAACCCACACCGGAGTAACCTATACCGTTTATGGATTTGGTTATGCCCTGTACCACAGAAGCAGAACCAGGTTGCTCATTAACGGTATTTTTGAAGTCCCCTTTACAAAGCGCATTATCTTTAAAATAGCCATACGTGCCGGAGACGGAGTTTCTGCCATATAACTGTATCGGTCGGCTCTGCCAGCTACCGGTCAGACCCAGTTGGCTCCAGGTGGTAATGTCCATACTGTGGCCACAACTGCGCGTGGCAGAAAAGATTGCATCGACTTCAGGGATGGTCATGCCTTCAATGGGGTTGTCCTTATGGACGTATACGGCCAGGGAATCGATAGCAACGCCAATTTCCGTAGGCTTATACCCGTGCTTGCCTTCAAATGCAGCGATTTCACCCTGGGTCATCCTTCTGCTCATGGGCCCGAGATTTGAGGTCCCTTCTGACAAGGCAGGTGGTGCAGTAGATGAACCTGCTGCCTGAATCTGGATACTCACATTTGGATAAAGCCGTTTGAATTCCTCGGCCCATAGTGTCATCAAGTTTGCCAGTGTGTCTGATCCTACGCTGATAATATTACCGGATATACCACTTTCCTTTTCATAGTCCGGCAAATTTATATCTATCTCTGTATCTGCACTTATGGGGTTAACGACAATGGATAGAATGAAAGTAAAAATAATAATTTGTTTAAAAGTATTTGGTCGTATCATTAGCCTATGCACTCCAATAGTTTGTTAATCAAGCTGATTTTGATATCTCTATCTGTACTTTAGGTTTCTTATATTGGAATTCAAATGTTAAAAAATGATTACAATCTAATATTTTATTTAATATTTAGTTTTTCCCCTTGCTGGCATTGTAATTTTCATTTTTTATGAGTAATGACTTGGGAAACTTAACCCTGAAGGCGCTGCCTTCCCCCAATTTGCTCTCAATTTCAAGGGAAGAATCATGAATCGCCAAAATATGCTTAACAATAGCCAGGCCAAGACCTGAACCACCTTTTTTTCTAGCCCTGCTTTTGTCTACTCTAAAAAAACGTTCTGTCAGCCTTGGTATATATTCCGGGTCGATTCCCGCCCCAGTATCTATTACCTCCAGCACTCCAGCATTTTTATTTTCATACCATCTAATTGTAATCACACCAGGAGGTTCAGTGTGGTTAACTGCATTTAGTATTAGATTGGAAAATACACTATATAGTTGATCATGATTCCCCTGTAACCACAACTCTTTATCTATCTCTAATATCGTTTCATGCCCGATCTCAGATGCCGAAGAAAACACATCATCAACAACTGTTGAGAGCATTTCTGCCACATTAATTTCCTCCGAATTGGTGATTGACTCAGTGGTTTCAAGCGCCGCGAGGTTTAACAGGTCATCAACAAGACGATTCATTCTCAACGCCTGGGATTTCATTCTCAAAACTCTTTTATGTTCAGCAGAAAACTTCTCACTGGAAAACTCATCTTCAAATGATTCAAGATATCCTGTTATCACAGTAAGTGGGGTTCTTAATTCATGTGAAGCATTCGAAATAAAATCAGTTCGCATTTTATTCAAACGAACACTGCTTGATATGTCTCTCGCCATTAAAAGTTTTTCTAATTTCCCAAAGTGAATAAGCCTCACTTCAAGATGCAACTCTTTGTCGACAGGCGAAATTATATTTAAACAGGACTCTGTCTCTTCATTTTGGTAAATATTTTTTTTTAAAAACTGGACAAGCGAAGGAATTCTCACAAGATTTATAATGCGTTGATCTATGTCCTCACCATACTTTATTCCTAAATATTCGCCTGCTTTTTCATTTGCCCATTTTATTTCGTTGTTATCACCTAATATCACAATTGCATCTGGCAGGGCCTGGGTTGTTAACTTGAAACGCTTTAAATAGCTGGTTAATTTCTTTTTTCTTTTTTTGTGCCTGTTTCTAAGTTTATAAAATTGCGTGGTGATTTCATCTATTAAACCTGGAACATCTGGTGGATATACCCGTTTCCCCTGTTTCATCCATAACAACAAATTATTTAGGGATTGCAAGTGCCAAAGAATATACAATAACAGGCCAATAAATAATCCGAGGAAAACATAACCTGAAATATATCCTGTTATTAATGACAAGAACAAAACAAATGAAAGTCTTGTTAAATCTTTACTCAAAGAATTGTCTCTATTTATTTCATGGAAAATTTATAACCAAAACTTCTGACGGTCTGTATATTCTTATCGATCCCGAAAGACTCCAGATTTTTCCGCAACCTTCTGATATGCACATCAACCGTTCTTTCCCCAACAAAGACAACATCCCCCCAAACCTTATCTAAAATTTGAGAACGACTAAAAACTTTTTCCGGATGACTGATAAAAAAATATAATAATTTGAATTCCGTTGGACTTAAATCCACGCTTTGTTCTCCTGCTATTACCTTGCAGGTTGCAGGATTCACAAGAAGGCCGGGAATTTCAATTGTCTGTTGAGCATTATCTTCTGCAGTCCGCCTGATTAACGCCCTTATTCTTGCAAGCAATTCTTTTGTTGAAAAGGGCTTGGTTATATGATCGTCTGCCCCGGTATCTAGCGCCTTAACCTTGTCCGCTTCTTCGCTTTTCGCGGTAAGCATAATTATAGGAACGTGTTTTGTAAGCAGCTCTGAACGTAGGCTTCTTGCATAATCGACCCCACTGATTCCCGGCAACATCCAATCCAGGATAATCAAACCGGGAAGGCGGTTTTCAATAATCCTTTTGGCTTCATTGACTGACCCTGCCTCAAGAATGGAATAACCTGCCTTGGACAAAGTAAACGCCAACATTTCCCGGATAGGCTCTTCGTCTTCGACAATAAGAATAGTCTCGCTCATGGTTGGGTTCTGATATGGGTACAGCAGTCAGAAATTAGAACAAGGCCTTAAGGATATAAAAAAAGATAATCGCCAAAATAGCGCCAGCGGGCAAAGTCACTAACCATGATATTACTACATCCCTGACAGTGGCCAGATTTACCGCGCCAATTCCACGCGCCAGACCTACGCCTAAAACAGCGCCTACCAACGTATGGGTTGTTGATATTGGTAACCCCAGTTTAGATGCTATAACAATGGTTGTTGCAGCACCAAATTCTGCACTAAATCCTCTTGTGGGAGTTAAGTGAGTTATATTTTTCCCGATTGTCTCCATGACACGCCAACCCCAGGTAGCAAGCCCCACAGCAATACCAGCACCGCCTAAAGCCAGTATCCACAACGGAACCGGTGCTCTGGCTGCAATGGTTTCCCCACCGGCAAAAGCAACTGATAATACTGCTGACATTGGACCAATAGCGTTTGCGACATCATTGGCACCATGGGCAAATGCGACAAAACAGGCACTCAATATCTGCAGATAGACAAACATCCTCTCCACCTGTTGATATTGCTCGCTGTTGGTGTGAAATTCATACTTCCTCTGAGATTCCCATCGCATGGTTCTAATAGTTTCAAGTGCCTCTGCGATTTCTGACTTCATATGCCCAGGAGAAGATAGCCTGACTTTTTCAAGATGCTTGGCGGCCTTGTCAAGTGACTTTACTACTCTCGGATCCGCAATTTTTTCTGATGAGCTTTCATGTTCTGCTACTTTAATCCTGTTAATCAGAAACAAGCTAATGATGGATGCGGCCAGTCCTATCCCAAAAGCAATGCTAAGTGAGTCGGACATAGATAAATCGAGTTTTAAATTTGCCAGACCTTTAAATACCATTGTTAGTGTTAGCACGGAAAATACGACGAAAACGATATATGGCGCTATTCTTTTTGCTGCAACAAATGGTTTGGGGTGATAAAAGACTGACCTTAATATCAGACTGAATATGAAGTAGGAAATTACGCCGCTAAATAGCGGTGATATTATCCAGCTTGCGGCAATGGTGCCTACCTTGTCCCAATGTATGGCACTCAGCCCTCCATAAACAAGACCAAATCCCACGATTGACCCCACAATAGAATGGGTTGTAGAAACAGGCCAGCCTTTCCAGGACGCCAACTGCAACCATACGGCCGCAGCCAGTAATGCAGAGAGCATACCCAGCATAAAAGACAATCCATCACCAGTAAAAATTGCAGGGTCGACAATTCCCCTTCTAACTGTTTCTGAAACATGGGAACCCACTAAAAATGCCCCACTAAATTCCAGTATCGCTGCCAGGATTACCGCCCTCTTAAGCGTCAGTGCCCCTGATCCAACTGAGGTCCCCATTGCATTTGCAACGTCATTGGCACCAATACCCCATGCCATGTATAGACCAAACACAATTGCTAATGCAATAATAATATATAGATAGAGCTCCATTTCTGTTTTTCTCTTCTTCTAAGTTTTAATGTGCTTCGAGTAAAAGCCTAACGGCCGCTGCAAGCTCATCTGCGCTATCGGCAATTCCGCTAAGCTGCCTTATTATCCGTGTCCACAAGAAAAAATCTCCATAGCTAATTGAATCTTCATATTTGAGCAATTTTCTGATTAACTCACGTTGGCTAACATCTACTTCATGCTCAAGCACGGCTACCTTATCTATTAATTCATGCACATTATGCGCTTCATGACCGCCAAACCCTGTCTCAAGCAACTCGTCCAGGCGTTCTATGACAACCTCAGCGCCATGGAATGTAGCTATGCACAGATTCGTAAATTCACTTAATGCATCATCGAAACCATCGAATTTTTTTGCCTGTTTGAAAGTCAACAAAATTGCCGTATTTTCAGATTTATTGGCAATTTTGTCCTGGATGTCCAGAATTTTTAGAATGCTGGACCGGTTAACCGGAGTAAAAATCCCTCGCGGCAAACTGCCCCTTATATCATGCTTTATCAGGTCCGCTTCATGCTCAAGTTTAGATATTTGCTTTGATATCTTTTCCACACCCTCTGTATCTTCCTGCCTGTAAAGCTCCAGGGTTTCAGGGATTTTATTGACGCAAACGCTGACCTTCTCCATATGCATCTGTAGTGGTACGAATGGAGACCGTCCAAAAACAGACATAATATTTTTCATTTTAAACCCTCCTGACAGAAGGAAATTATCATAAATTATGTTTCCGGCTGTTTACGACAATTCCAAACTATCCTGTTGAACATGACTTATATCATACAGATAGGGATATATTCTTAAAGTTGAAAATATCTGGTCTTCAAAAAAATTATTTTGTAATTAAATTGTAATAAAACCACACTATTTTCGTTCCTGTACGAATAACCGACTAGTATTCGTATTCATGAATGTATCTATAACAATTGAGGAATATTCGATGCCAGAGATATCAATAAATACAACAGGGCCATTTGCAATAATAAAGCTTATATTACTAACGTCACTTTTATCATTTTCAACATCCACATTTGCTACCAACTCAGCCATGCTGGAACTGATTGAAATCCTGCATAACAAGGGAAGTATCAGCGATGATGAATACGGCCTGTTACGAAATGCGGCGATGGCAGATCAGGAGCAGATCGAGGCGGAGAAACAGGAAATTCAACATAATGTTGACGATAAAATTCAGGTGGCTACCGTGACAAACAAGGCTGCAGACTGGGCATCGAAAATAAAATTAAATGGCGATGTGAGATTACGTTACCAGGGACAGGACAATGACCCGGGCGGTACTGGTCGTGGCCGGGGGCGGGTCAGATACCGGCTGGGCATTACGGCGAAACCTACGGACGGTTGGGAAGTGGGCGCGGGTCTGGCAAGCGGTTCCTCAGACCCTAGATCTACCAACCAGTCATTTGACAGCACCTTCTCGTCAAAGGGCATCAATCTGGATTACGCCTATGCCCAATACCAGGTTAATGATCACATCAAGGCCATTGGTGGAAAATTCAAGAGACCCAACTATCTGTACCTGACATCTGACCTCATGTGGGACGGCGACATTACCCCTGAAGGTTTTTCAATGAATTTCAGCTATCCATCAGAACTGGGGACAACCTTTGCAAACAGCGGTATCTGGGTGCTGGAAGAAAACAGCGGCAGCAATGATGACCCACACATGATGTATGGACAACTTGGCCAGCGGTTTGGGAATGACTCCATATTTGGCAGTCTTGCAGGGACATTTTATTCCTTTTCAGATAACCCGGTACTGGGATCATTTGTTACGGCAGGAACAAACTCTGATCCTAACTTTAGTGAAATCTTTGCCCTGGCTGGCGAGCTGGGCGTTAAAGATTTATTTGGAAATGGTATACGTACCAGCCTGTTTGCCGAGTGGGTAACTAATAATGACACCATTACCAGTGAAGACGATGGTTATCTGATTGGGGTCAAGGCATCTCAAGGTCCCTGGTCCCTGGCCTATAACTATGCCCATCTTGAGCAAAATGCCTGGCCGGACATCCTGCCGGATTCAGATCGCTTTGGCGGACTGACTGGCATCAAGGGACATGAAATAGCCTTTACCTACTCCATCATGCGCAATGTGGCTGTTGGTGTAGATTATTATATGATTGAAAACTACCTGTTTAACCTGGATCAGGACCTGATCCAGCTGGATTTGAATGTGAAGTTTTAAAATTCATATTGTCACAGGACAGGTATAGTCCTTACCTGTCCTGTGACAGAATTTTTTATTTCCTGCCTGTTCTACCAGGATTTGCTATCACCCTTTTGAGGTATATTCCATTTATTGAAAAATATGTCTAACATCCACCATGTTGTACACGGAAAAAATGGACTATTTGTTAACAACAAGGAGAACAACATGGAAATACTCAAAAGATGTTTATTTGTCGCATTCCTTTCTATTTGTATCAATGCCTATGCCCAGGGTCCCATAGACCTGAATTCGGCTGACAAGGCAACCCTGATGATGGTCAAAGGTGTGGGTGAGTCCCGCGCCCAGGCGATCATTAATTATAGAGATAAGTATGGCCCATTTGGATCGATAGATGAACTGGCGGAAGTGGATGGTATTGGCCAGGCGACCGTGGATGCCAACCGGGAAATCCTCATCGTTAAGAAAAAATAGCACCTGCCTTACAAATCCGGGCATACCCCGGATCTCTCCCCATATATTTATGGCCTGCTTCCCCGGCAGGCCTTTTTTGTGGCTTTAAAACAATACATGGTTGTTCCCTGTCCGCAGCGTGCTGTATCCTTGCAAACTATCTGTTATTACAGGAATGATTTGAATTTTATGGAAAATCGCTACCTCCCCGGGGACGTTGAAAAACAGGTCCAGGCGCTGTGGGACAAAACTAATGCACTCATCGTCACTGAAGACCCTGCCAAGGAGAAATTTTATTGCCTGTGTATGTTTCCCTACCCCAGTGGCAAACTGCACATGGGACATGTACGTAATTACACCATTGGCGATGTGATCTCCCGTTATCACCGCATGCACGGCAAGAATGTCCTGCAACCCATGGGCTGGGATGCCTTCGGCCTACCGGCGGAAAACGCCGCCATGGCAAACAGTGTCCCGCCTGCCAAATGGACCTACGATAATATCGACTATATGCGTGGCCAATTGAAGGCCCTGGGCTTTGCCATAGACTGGAACCGTGAGCTGGCCACCTGTGATGCGGATTATTATAAATGGAACCAGTGGCTGTTCCTGAGGATGCTGGAGAAGGGGCTGGTGTACAAAAAAACCGGGGTGGTGAACTGGGACCCGGTGGATCAGACCGTACTTGCCAACGAACAGGTCATAGATGGCAAGGGCTGGCGCACTGGCGCAGAGGTGGAAAAACGTGAGATCCCCATGTATTACATGGCCATCACACGGTTTGCCGATGCCCTGCTTGATGATCTCGATACCCTTACGGGTTGGCCGGAACGGGTCAGGACCATGCAGGCCAACTGGATAGGTAAGAGCCATGGTGTTGAAATTGCCTTCCCCCTGCCAGACAGTGATGAGGTGATCCGGGTATTTACTACCCGGGCAGACACCTTGTACGGGGCCACCTATGTGGCCGTGGCCGCCGAACACCCACTGGCAACTGCTGCAGCCGAAACCAATCCTGAACTTGCAACATTTATTGATGAATGCAAACAGGGGGCGGTGATGGAGGCGGACCTTGCCACCCAGGAGAAGAAGGGGATGGACACTGGCCTTCATGTATTACACCCTATTACTGGTGAGGAACTCCCGGTGTGGGTGGCCAATTATGTCCTCATGGGTTATGGCGAGGGGGCCGTCATGGCCGTACCTGCCCATGATGAGCGCGATTTTGAGTTTGCCCTGAAATATGAACTCCCAATTAAACAGGTCATCACCAATAGCATAGAGACACAACGCCAGGCGGGTAAGGATTTTGCCGGAGATGACAATGCCTATTATGACTTTGATAATACTGCATGGAAGGAGTGGTATGCTGACAAGGGCGATACCGGCAAGGTAACAACATTCTGCATTAACTCCGGCCCCCTGGATGGCAAACCCTACGCTGAAGCCGTTGACCAGATCGCGGCCATGTTGGAAAAAAAACAACTGGGTGAGAAACGAATCCAGTACCGGCTCAGAGACTGGGGCATCTCCCGGCAGCGCTACTGGGGTTGCCCCATCCCCATTATTCATTGTGAGGTCTGTGGCGACGTTGCGGTACCCGATGACCAGCTACCCGTGGTACTGCCCCAGGACATGGTGCCGGACGGGTCCGGGAACCCGCTTGCCAAGGACCCTGGCTTTTACTCCTGCACGTGTCCAAAATGTGGCAGCGAGGCCAGGCGGGAATCAGACACCATGGATACCTTCGTTGACTCATCATGGTATTACCTGCGCTACTGCTGCAATGATCGCGAGGATCAGATGGTGGATGACCGGGTGAAATACTGGATGCCGGTGGATCAGTATATCGGTGGTATCGAACATGCCATTCTTCACCTGCTGTACTCCAGGTTCTGGACCAAGGTGATGCATGAACTCAAACTGCTAGACTTCAAGGAGCCTTTTTCTAATTTGCTCACACAGGGCATGGTGTTAAACGAGATTTTTTTCAACAAGCCAGATAGTGGTCGTATCGTTTACTACAACCCTACGGAGATCGATATCCAGATCGACGACCAGGGCCAACGCACCGGCGCGGTATTAAAGTCAGACGGCAGTACGGTTGAATCCGGTGGCATTGGCACCATGTCCAAGTCCAAGAACAATGGCATCGACCCTCAATCGTTGATCGAGTCTTACGGCGCCGATACGGCAAGATTGTTTATGATGTTCACCTCGCCACCGGAACAGACCCTGGAATGGTCGGATACCGGTGTGGATGGGGCTTTCAGGTTTTTAAAGCGGCTGTGGAAATTCGCCCATGACGTCATCAAACTGGACACCAATGGCAGGCTGGACCTCACCAACCTGAATACCAGTCAAAAAAATGCCCGGACGAAGATCCATGAAACCATTGAGAAGGTAAACGACGATATTGGCCGTCGCTATACATTTAATACGGCCATCGCCGCGGTGATGGAAATGATAAATGTCCTGACCAAGCTCGAAACCGGCGATGAACAAAACAAACATATCCTCAAGGAGGGACTTGAAACTACCTTGTTATTATTGGCCCCCATCGTACCCCATATTACCCAGGCCTTATGGTCAGAACTGGGGCATAATGGCCTAATCATGGATGCTGCCTGGCCTGAAGTTGACCGGCAGGCCCTGGCAAAAGACGAGATTGAAATCATCATACAGGTAAATGGCAAACTACGCGGCAAGATCATGGTATCAACCACTGCAGATGACAACACCATCAGGTCCATGGCCCTGGCAAATGAAAACGTATTGCGTTTTATTGAAGATAAAGAAGTTAGAAAGACCATTGTAGTCCCCGGCAAACTGGTGAATATCGTTGTCTAACCTGGTCCTGAGCAAAAGCATTTCCGCACTGATACTGATAATCATGTCAGTATTAATCTCGGCATGTGGGTTTCATTTACGCGGCAGCACCCCAAAAGCCAACACCACGCTTTCACGCCTTTACATATCTGAATCAGGCCCTTCACCTGTAATCGATGAACTGAGGTTCCAGTTAGAGACAGGCGGTGCGACACTGGTAAATGAACAGAACCTTGCGCAATATCGATTAAGACTGGATGATTATAATATAGAGCAGACTGTTTTAAGTGTTTCGGCCATCACCGGCAAGGCCGAGGAATACCAACTACAATTGACCGTCCGACTGACCGTTACGGATCAGGAAAATAACACCCCTATCAATAACCAGCTGATACGGATCTCCCGTGACTATGCGTTTGACGATACCGCTGTCCTGGGTTCCGTCTCCGAGCGCGATGTACTGATCAATGAAATGACAAATCTGGCGGCAACACAAATCGTCCAGGTATTAAATACCCTGACTGAATAAAACAGACAAGATGCAAACCAGTGTCGAACAAATCACAAACCACCTGAAGAAGAATGGCTTAAAACCGGTATACCTGGTGGCCGGTGATGAACCCCTGCAATCCATGGAGGCCGCTGATCATATCCGACATTTTGCCCGCCAGGCGGGCGCAGAACGAACCCTGCTGAGTTATGAAAAGGGCTTCGACTGGAATCAGCTAATACAGGAAAGTGCAAATATGGGCCTGTTTTCATCGTCCAAACTCCTGGAACTAAGAATGGCCCATCATGCCCTGGGAAAACCAGGTAGTGAAGCACTGGTAAACTATCTGGAAACAGTGCCTCAAGAAAATACCCTGCTGGTCACACTGGACAAGTTTGAACGGAGGATGCAACAGTCCAAATGGTATAAGGCCATAGACCGGCTCGGCGTAATCATCCAGATCAAGACCCCCAACCTGTCCAGGTTACCCGAGTGGATAATGCGCAGATTCAAACAACAGGGGAAAACCATCAATCCGGGGGCTGCAGAGTTAATCGCCATGAAAACAGAAGGCAACCTTCTTGCCACCCAACAGGAGATTGAAAAGCTCTGCCTTTTGATTAAAGGTGACAAAGTCTCGCTGGAAGATGTTCAAAATAGTGTTACCGATAGTTCCAGATATGATGTCTTTGCACTGCTTGAATACGCATTAAACGGCAACAGACAACGGGCCGTAAACATGCTCCGTGGTTTGCGCCAGGAAGGATTGGAGCCCATTGGTATTTATGGTGCAATGATGTGGGAAATACGGCGTATCATGTCCATCTCCGGTCAACTTGCAGCTGGCATACCCAAAGATACCGTATTTAATCAACATCGGGTCTGGTACTCACGCCAGGATGCCATCAATTCACTGCTTGGCCGTCTCAATAGACAGCACCTTACCTCGATATTACAGGAGGCCATCTATATAGACCGATCGCTGAAAGGTGCTGCCAGGCATAATCCCTGGGAGCTCATGGAAAGGCTTCTGTTCAGTCTGGGCGGCACAAGATTAGTACCCCATGCCGCCAATGGTTTAAACTAACCTCTTCAGAGCAGCAACAATATTGAATCAATAGCGGGCCATGTTGTCTCAAGTGGCCCTGAATAGTTAATTTTTCAGATTAAAATGAACGTAAACGACTATATTACACAAGTTGCTATACGGGCCCGCAAGGCCGCCCGGGAGATGGCTCGCGCCCAAACCAGTGCCAAGAATGCGGCATTACACAGAATTGCAGATATCATTCTGGAACAGGCCGCCGAGTTGGCTGACGTTAACGCAAAAGACATGACCGCAGCCAGGGACAATATTGACCCGGCCATGCTTGACCGCCTGGAACTAACCCCGGCAAGGATTGAATCCATGGCCGACGGCCTGCGCCAGATTGCCACACTGGCTGACCCCGTTGGTGAGGTCACTGATATGAACTACCGGCCCACCGGGATTCAAGTTGGCAAAATGCGCGTGCCCCTGGGTGTGGTGGGTATTATCTATGAGTCCAGGCCTAATGTGACGGCCGATGCTGCTGGACTGTGCCTGAAGTCCGGTAATGCCACTATATTGCGTGGTGGTTCCGAGGCCATTCATTCCAACCAGGCCATTGCAGAATGCCTGCGTCAGGGCCTGAACGAATGCGGACTGCCGGAGGATGCGGTGCAGGTTATAGAGACTACCGACCGTGACGCAGTGGGCACCATGTTACAGTTACCAGAATATATCGATGTCATTATTCCCAGGGGTGGTAAAGGCCTGATTGAAAGGGTAACGGAACAAGCCAGGATGCCCGTGATCAAGCACCTTGATGGTATCTGTCATGTCTACATCGATCATAAGGCCGATATCGATAAAGCCATTAACATTGCATTCAATGCCAAGACCAATCGATATGGTGTATGCAATGCCATGGAATCCTTACTGGTTGCTGATACTGTCGCTGAACAGGTGCTCAATAAACTGGGGCCCATGCTGATTGACAAGGGGGTTGAGATCAGAGGTTGTGGCAAGGCCCAACAAATACTTAGCAGCATCAAGGCTGCCACAGAACAGGACTACGCAACAGAATATCTCGCAGCCATCATGTCCCTGAAGATTGTCTGTGGCATAGAGGAGGCCATGGAACACATAGAAAAATATGGCTCGCGACATACCGATGCCATCGTAACCGAGGACATCACCGCTGCCAGGACCTTCCTCAATAACGTCGATTCAAGTTCTGTGATGGTCAATGCCTCAACGCGGTTCGCAGACGGCTATGAATATGGGCTTGGCGCCGAGATTGGCATTAGCACCGACAAGTTTCACGCCCGCGGTCCCGTTGGCCTGGAAGGCCTGACATCACAGAAATACATCGTGATTGGTGATGGACATGTACGACAGTAAAAGGGATAAAGTGAAAAGTTAAAAGTATATGGTTAAAAAACAAACTATTATTAATAATTACTTTCCACCTTTTTCTTTCCACTTATGACTGGCCCCATAGGCATCCTCGGCGGTTCTTTCGATCCCGTACATTTTGGTCATTTGCGTCTGGCAATGGAATGTATTGAGGCTGCTGGCCTGGAAAAGGTCTTATTTGTTCCTTTGAATATACCGGCGCACCGCGAGCCATTAATTGCGACTGCTGAGCAACGCAAAGAGATGCTGTCACTTGCAGTTAAAAACAATCACCAATTTGAAATTTCTGATATCGAACTAAAGCGGAAAGAAGTATCGTACACCATCGACACACTACAGGTTCTGCGTGAAGCTTACCCGAACGATTCTCTCTGCCTGATAATGGGGATGGACGCCTTTGCCCACTTTGACGGTTGGATACAATGGCAGCATATTCCTGAACTGGCGAACATGATCATCACTAACCGCCCCAACAGTAGCCATAATGTAAGCAATGAAAAATTAAATGATTTGCTGAGATCCAGATTAACAGATGACAATACCGAGCTGGCAAATACGCCTGCTGGTAAAATCAGGACTATTGACATACCTATGCTTGATATCTCATCCACCCGCATTCGCCAACGAATAGTGCAGGGAAAGTCCATTGATTACCTGTTGCCTGACTCAGTGATTAACTATATAACAATACATAAAATATATGGACAAGATAAATGACTGTAGACGTATGTAAGCTGGTTGTATCGACCCTGGAAGACATGAAGGCGAGTGATATCACGGTGCTGGATGTGAGCAAGATCACATCGATCACCGATAATATGATCATTGCTACTGGACGATCATCCCGCCATGTTAAATCCCTTGCTGATAAGACCATTGAGGCCGCCAAGGAAAATGGTGCCGAAATCATTGGTTCAGAAGGCTATCAGCAAGGCGAATGGATCCTGGTTGATCTGGGCAATGTCGTTGTTCATGTAATGCAACCAACCATCCGCGAGTACTATCAACTGGAAAAGCTCTGGGCCCAGAATACATCGGATACAAAAGCCGCAGAGAATTGAAGAGCATATCTATAGTTTCCGTCATCAAACGGCTCCCTGGCTGGGCAGAAAGCGCAGCAAGGGAATATGAAAAACGCCTGTCCAGCGACATCACCATAAATTTTATTGATGTATCGCCGGCCAGTCGCGGCAAACGTCATGACATAGACAAAATTTTGAAGCAGGAAGCGGAGTCGATTTTAAAAGTCATACCAAAAGATAGTTACACTGTGGTGCTGGATGAAAAAGGCAAAAGCAAGAATACACATACCCTTGCAGACAACCTGGATGAGTGGACAACCATGAACCAGGCTGTTTGTTTTATTATTGGTGGCCCAGACGGTCTGGACGACTCCATCAAATCGAAGGCAAAGGCAACCTGGTCATTGTCCGATCTGACCCTGCCCCATGCCATGGTAAGGGTCATTTTGATGGAACAGCTGTATCGGGCATTTTGTATACTCAAAGGGCATCCGTATCATCGAGACTAGTAGAATGATTTTTCTTGCCTCCAAATCCCCTCGCCGTAAGCAGCTTCTTAGCAAAATAACAGGCGATTTTGAAACCCTGGATATTAACGTTGAAGAGGTCCCCCAGCCGGGAGAAGCGCCTGAAGATTATGTTCTCAGAGTAGCAATGGACAAGGCAAATATGGCAAAACGTCGAACCCACGAAGGTGACATCGTGATTGCAGCAGATACTGAAGTTGCCTTGAACGGCACTATCATGGGTAAGCCTGCCAATGAGAATGACGCCATAGATATGCTTGGGCGTTTATCCGGGAAATCCCATGAAGTAATCAGCGCCGTAATTATTTTGAGCGACAAACTGGCTTATCGCATTAATAAAAGCATGGTTTATTTCAGGCAAACAACCGAGCAGGAGCGCCAGTGGTATTGCAAGACCTACTCACCGCTGGATAAGGCCGGGGCCTATGGGATCCAGGACGGTGCTGCGGCCTTTATTGATCGGTTTGAAGGTAGTTACTCCGGCGTCATGGGCCTGCCGTTAAATGAAACTCGACAGCTTTTACAGCAATCCGGATTGATGCTCAAATAAAAAGGAGCAATCTAAATTAGATTGCTCCTTTCATTATATTTCTTGCCTTTAACTTTATTGATTAAAGCAAAGGCACAATCAGAAGTGCAACAATATTAATAATCTTAATCAACGGATTAACCGCGGGACCAGCCGTATCTTTGTAGGGGTCGCCTACAGTATCACCCGTGACTGACGCCTTATGGGCCTCGCTACCCTTACCGCCGTGGTTACCGTCCTCGATATACTTTTTGGCATTGTCCCATGCACCACCACCCACGGTCATGGATATGGCGACAAAGATACCGGTGACAATTGTACCTACCAGGAGTCCACCTAATGCCCTGGCGCCGGCGCCTTCACCCATCAATGCACCCATTCCAAAAGCCACCACCACTGGCACCAGAACTGGGAGCAAGGACGGCACGATCATTTCCTTAATGGCCGACTTGGTCAACAGATCCACAGCACGGGAATAATCCGGTTTTGTCGTACCTTCCATAATGCCTGAAATCTCTTTGAACTGGCGTCGGACTTCGATCACCACTGACCCTGCGGCACGTCCCACTGCCTCCATGGCCATGGCTGCAAACAGGTAAGGCACCAGGCCACCAATAAACAGGCCAATAATCACAGCAGGATCATTAAGACGGAATTCAACCATTATGCCTGCCGTTTCCAGGCTATGAGTAAAGTCGGCGAATAATACCAGCGCGGCAAGACCCGCCGATCCTATGGCGTATCCCTTGGTGACAGCCTTGGTGGTATTTCCCACGGCATCCAGGGGATCGGTGATGTTCCTGATCTTCTCATCCAATTGGGCCATTTCAGCAATACCACCGGCATTATCTGTAATAGGGCCGTAGGCATCCAGGGCCACGATAATCCCGGCCATGGACAACATCGAGGTAGCGGCGATTGCCAGGCCATACAGCCCGGCCAGTTCATAGGCACCCCAGATACTGGCACACACTGCCAATACTGGCCAGGTGGTAGATTTCATGGATATCCCCAGTCCTGCAATGATGTTGGTTGCATGACCGGTGGTAGATGCCGCGGCAATATGTCTAACCGGGGCGTATTCTGTCCCCGTGTAATATTCGGTTATCCACACCATGGCGGCAGTCAGCGCCAAGCCTATTAGAGTACAACCAAAAAGTGCGCCGGCATCTGCACCCATCATCATGTCAGACACAAAATAAAAGCCAATGGCTGAGAGTGCACCTGCCACTATCAAGCCCTTATAAAGTGCCCCCATGATGGAACCGCCTTCTTTGGCATTGACAAAAAAGGTACCGATGATAGAAGCAATGATGGAGACACCACCCAGCACCAGTGGATATAAGATGGCATTTTCACCGGCACCCTGCATCACCAGACCACCCAGTAACATGGTGGCAATAACGGTCACCGCATAGGTTTCAAACAGGTCAGCGGCCATACCGGCACAGTCACCCACATTATCACCCACGTTGTCCGCGATCACCGCCGGGTTTCTCGGGTCATCTTCAGGAATACCAGCCTCGACCTTACCCACCAGGTCAGCACCCACGTCTGCGCCCTTGGTGAAGATACCACCGCCCAACCGAGCAAAAATGGAGATCAAAGAACTACCGAAGGCCAGCCCCACCAGGGCATGCAGGGTATCATCCAGCGACAGTCCCATACTGGTCAAAATGGCGTAATACCCGGCGACACCCAAAAGGCCCAGACCGACTACCAGCATCCCGGTAATGGCACCGCCGCGAAACGCCACTTTCAGTGCGGCATTCAAGCCTTTATTTGCGGCCTCTGCTGTCCTCAAATTTGCTCGCACCGAGATGTTCATGCCGATATAACCCGCGGCACCGGACAATACGGCCCCGATCAAAAATCCAACGGCGGTATACCAGTCCAGGGCAATTCCCATGGCGAGACATAAAACCCCACCAACCATTGCAATGGTAGTATATTGACGATTCAGGTATGCAGACGCCCCTTGCTGGATTGCCAGGGCGATTTCTCGCATCCGTTCATTCCCTTCCGGTTGCTTTAATATCCATAGTACCGACCAGGCACCATAAACCACTGCAAAAATACCGCAAGCGAGCGCAAAGACTAAAAATGACATAGTTATTCCTCTTTAGAATGGGTCATAAAATTATAGTGATGGGACCAACCCCTAGGGTCCCGCACCTGAAAAGGGCGCTAGTTTACTGGTTATGCTGTTGAAAAACCAGCACTTTTCCATGATTTCCAGGAAAAATGGTCAGATTTCAAACGTGGTTTTAAGTTTTTTCTCCACTGCGATATTTTTCAATCGTACATACTGCGGCATTCCAGATTCATATGGTGGATAGTCCTCGCCCTGGATCAGTGGTGCCAGATAACGGCGACAGGCCACTGTAATACCGAAACCGTCCTCGGTAATAAAGTCCCTGGGCATAAATTTTTCCACATTGGCCACATCAGACAGAGAGGCCTTGCCAACCTCCCAGACATAGGGCTGGTCAGATTTCCTGACAATAGTGGGCATAATGGCATTTTCCCCGGCCAGGCAGAACTCCACAGCGGCCTTACCCAGGGCATACGCCTGGTCGACATCTGTCTTGGAGGCTATGTGTCTGGCAGCGCGCTGCAGGTAATCGGCCACCGCCCAATGATATTTATAACCCAATGCATCCTTGACCATATTCGCCACCACGGGGGCTGCGCCCCCCAGCTGGGCATGGCCAAAGGCGTCACGGGTACCCTGTTCTGCGAGAAATTTACCATCAGGCCATTTTGCGCCTTCAGATACTACCACCGAGCAATAACCGAATTTCTCCACATTGGCCTTAACCCTGTCCAGGAACTTGTCCTTATCAAACTCTATCTCCGGAAATAGAATCACCACCGGGATGTCACCGTCTTCGCTGGCGGCCAGGCCTCCTGCGGCGGCGATCCACCCTGCATGCCTTCCCATCACCTCAATAACAAATACCTTGGTGGAGGTCAGCGACATGGATGCCACATCAAAGGATGCCTCGCGGGTAGAGACAGCAATATATTTTGCAACGGAGCCAAAACCCGGACAGTTATCAGTTATGGGCAGGTCATTGTCCACGGTCTTGGGGACATGCACCGCCTGGATGGGATACCCCATGGTCTCCGATAATTGCGAGATCTTATGGCAGGTATCAGCTGAATCGCCGCCGCCACTATAGAAAAAATAACCGATATTATGGGCCTTAAATACCTCTATCAAACGCTCATATTCCGCCTTGTTTTCCTCCAGGCCCTTAAGCTTGTAGCGGCAGGAACCAAAGGCCCCGGATGGCGTATGCCTCAGTGCAGCAATTGCCTCATCAGATTCCTGGCTGGTATCAATCAGATCTTCGGTTAATGCGCCAATGATCCCGTTCCTGCCGGCAAAAACATTACCTATCTTATCCGGGTTTTGCCTTGCCGTCTGAATAACACCGCAGGCGCTGGCATTGATTACTGCGGTGACCCCTCCTGACTGGGCATAAAAGGCATTTCTTACCTCTGACATCTTCATAACCTCCTGTTTTTGTTGCTATCAGTGTTTATTATGGTGTGTATGCTAAACTTCATTATGTAACGTTATCTACATGATTGCCGGACATTATATATTATATGCACCGGAACCTAGGAACGAATACGAGACTCTATTAGTTATGAAATTATTACACCGGGTCAGACAAATGCTCAGGAACCTGGTCTGGAAAATTATATTTCTGACCTTGTTACCCGGACTCTACGCCAGCGCTGTTACCACGCTGGATCTTCCCGACATGGGGGATCCCACCGGCAATATTTTGCGCCCTGAATTCGAACGTCGACTGGGTCAGGCCTTTTTAAATCAGATCAGGCGCCAGGCTGATATTGTCGATGACCCAGAGGTTGAAACCTATATCCAATCCATAGGATACCGGCTGGTGGCACAGAGCGATAATGCCAGCCAACTATTTACCTTCTTTGTCATCAACGATACCAACATTAATGCATTTGCCGCCCCGGGGGGCATTGTTGGCATTAATACCGGGACCATTATCAACTCAGAAACAGAAAGTGAGTTAGCAGGGGTGATGGCCCACGAAATCGCACATGTTACCCAGCGTCATATGGCAAGGTCCGTACAAATGAGCCAGAGTATGAGTATTCCAATGATGGCGGCCATGCTGGGCGCGATACTACTTGCCACCCAGAGCTCAGATGCAGGTGTTGCTGCCATGTCAGCGGTGCAAGGGGCAGTAGCCCAAACCCAGATTAACTTCACCCGCAGCAATGAAGAAGAGGCGGACCGGGTGGGTATGCAGCTACTTGAACGGGCTGACTTTAATCCCAGGGGCATGCCCAGTTTTTTTGAAAAATTACAGAAGAACAGCCGTTATACAGCACAGGCCCCTGAGTTTTTACGTACTCACCCATTAACCATCAACCGTATCGCAGACTCACTTGCCCGGGTAGATGCATCAATACCCTTTGATTCGTTCCATGAAAGCAATACTTACAAACTTGTGCGCACCAAGTTGATTGTTCGCGCTTTTGCTGAACCGAAGCTGGCAATTGACCGGTACAGTACTGCATTACAAAACGGCCAGTTCACCGACGACGCCCATATTTTCAAATACGGTCTTGCCCTGGCATACCAGGAAAACCGCGATTTTGATATGGCAGCCAAATTATTGGATGAACTGCTGGAACGAGATAAAAATAATACCTCATATATGCTCGCCAGGGCTGAGGTTGAGGTGGAAAGAGGTCAATTTGATGACGCCATTGCCATATATGCAAGAATGGACAGGCTGTTTCCCGACTACCGTCCGTTAATACTGAATTACGCCAATACCCTTATCCTGGCGAAAAGGCCGAAAGACGCTATAGAAGTCCTGGAGGATTACAATAAATACCATACGCCCGATATTAAATATTATACCTACCTTGCGCAGGCACAGGCAGAATCGGGAAACATTATTGAGTCCAGTAAGGCCAATGCCGAGGTTTATTTTCTCACCGGGGAAACGCATGTTGCTATCCAGTTGCTGAAAGACTTAATCCGTCGACGCAATCCCGTGCCGGATTATTATCAGGAAGAAAAAATCCTGTCTCGAATCAGTCAGCTCGAGAACGAGTTGAAAATCGAACGAAACATGAAGTTGACAAGGTAGCCTTCGGCATTTCAATATCCCATGATGAATGGGCGCCTGCTAAAACCTGATTTTCTGACCAGATAATAATCTGATAATGCCTGTTCTTATATTTGCCCTGGTCTTCATTGCAGCATTATTTACCGGTGCTGTATTGTCCTATCCATTATATATAGCCATTAGGCTGGTTTTTGATGTTGATTTTGCAGATATCATCATTCTATCAACTCAACTGGCGGGGTTTGTTGGCAGTCTGTTGTATCTGAAATATTCTGATGGACTCAGCCTTTATAACCTCGGTTTGCGCGCAACAACAGACAATATTAAACGTGATAGCTTTATCATGTTTGGCCTTGGTTTTCTTATTGTGGTTTTGCTCGGTGGATCACTTTATCTTGTTGGCGTCTATAACATTCACAGCCAAAGGGATTTTGTTCTCACCGCATTACCAACACTGGTCGTCAGTGCCATCGCTACCGGTATCGTTGTAGCAACGTTTGAAGAGACCATCTTCCGGGGGGGGTTGTTACGGGGACTGGATAGGCAATCTTCTGCGCCCCTGGCAGTGATCATCACCAGCCTGGTATATGCCTGGGTGCATTTTATACGGTTTGATGTCCCTCCCGGACCCGATAATATCGATCTATTCACAGCCCCGGTAAATTTTCTTAATGCCTATACTGTACTGTTTTCAACTCAAAAAATAGATGCCTTTATCTCACTTTTCATACTGGGCCTGCTACTGGGAATGATGCGCATTAAGGAAAAAAGTATTATCAATTGCATTGCCTTGCATGCAGGTCTGGTGGCAGGGATAAAAATTTTCAGGTACCTGCTGGAATATCAACCCGGCAATCAGTTTCAGTTTCTTGTCAGCCAGCATGATTACCGGCTGGGGTTTATGGCAACGGTGTGGTTGTTTATGGCGACGCTGATTTATTACTTCTTCGCCTACAGAGGCCCGAAAGCAGGGAGTAGTTGATGCAATGTAATAGACAGGATTATCAGGATTTATTCAGGATGAACAGGATAAGTTTAGATAATTCGTACATCTATGTCGTATACACCATAGATATTCATTTGGATCATAATATTGATAACTTATATGATAGACATGAATTATGAGTAAACATGATTGTGTGATATTTCCTAAATAAGATATTAGATTAATCGTATTTATTATTAATGAGGATGCTCGCCATTCAATCAGAGCATCTTAATAGTGCATTCTAAATTAATTTTTTTATGTCCTGTTCATCCTGAATAAATCCTGATAATCCTGTCCATTGTTTTTTAATTTTGTACTGCATCCTCATTCGCATTTTCCGGCCACGGTGATTCAAGAAACTCCGCTGGCGCATCGACCGGGCTCGTCAAGGTATGCAAAAACGCTTCCAGTGACTGCATCTCCTCTTCGGTTAAATCTAACATGGCAAGCTCGGAATGACCTCGCACTGCAAGTGGCGCCTCATTGTAGTGTCGGATCGCTTCTGTCAAATTCGGCACCTGGCCTGAATGCATAAACGGCGCGGTCTCTCCAACATTACGTAAAGTAGGTGTCTTAAACGCTGCGATTATTTCCTGACCCTCTGTTCTTGCGTATAACAGATGGTTACAGTGCTCCGTACTTGCATCACTATATTGCCCCTGGCAATTAAACGGATCTTCTTTTACCTCTAACACACCTTCAATTCGACCAAAATCAGGGGGGAGATCCGTCGCCGGTGGAATGCCGGTATTATGAAAAGAGTTATTGGTGAACAGTGGGCCATTATGACAATTGATACATTGGGCCTTGCCAATAAACAATTTCAGCCCCAGGGCCTCGCGATCAGCAAGTAACTCTTCCTGCCTCTGCCGGTTGTTAGATTGAACCGCTTGCACATAGGCATCAAATCTCGATGATCCGGGCAGGATTAATCTTTCGTATGCCGCTATAGATTTTCCCATGTTCACAAAGATTTGGTTGATTAGGTCCTGATCTTCCGGATCCATGGCGCCCCAGGCAGAACTTGCCACAGGGTCTGGCACCGGTCCAGCAGAAGGTGGGAATCGAGAAGTGTCTGATATATCCGGCATTTCACCAAACAATGCCTCGTATTGACCAAGGTAATTGGTATCATTGGCAATGATATGAGCATAGAAAGTACGGTTTGCGCCATGCTCTACCGGACTCTCCATTGGTCCCAGGGCCTGAGACCAGAGGCTGTCCTTACGCCCGTCCCAAAACAACCAGGGGCTATAAGCCATGCC
>JAURPG010000033.1 GCA_030835405.1 Gammaproteobacteria bacterium
GGTGCCGGAGCAGATGGCGCAGACAGTGATGCCTACCTGAATACTATTTCATGGCGAAGTGAATCCACTCCGCTGCCACCAGAGAATAATCCAAGAAAGGTATTTGAAAGATTATTTGGCGAGATGGACAGTACCGATCCTGAGGCCCGACGTCGGAGAATCCGTGAAGATAAAAGTATTCTGGATATATTAATGTCAGAAATTTCCAAACTTGAAAGAGACCTTGGTCATACTGACAAGATGAAACTTGCTGAATACCTGGATGCCGTTCGTGATATTGAACGCCGTATTGAAATAGCCGAAAAATCGTCATCAAAGGAAATGCCGGTAATGCAAAGACCTGCAGGCATGGTGAGCAATTATGAAGAACATGCAAAGCTCATGTTTGATTTGAAAATCCTGGCATTCCAGACAGATATGACTCGCGTCATTACTCTCGCTATGGAGCGGGAGAAAAGTGAACGTGCTTATCGCGAAATTGGCCTGGAGGAAGGTCACCATGCGTTGACACATCATGGCTATAACCAGGTGATGATGGATAAATGCGTCAAACTTGAAACTTACCAGACTCAACAGTTTGCTTATTATCTGGATAAGATGAGCAATACCACCGATGGCGATGGTTCACTACTTGATAATTCTATTACCTTGTTTGCCAGTAGTATTGGTGACGGACACAAGCATACAAGAAATAATCTTCCTGTGGTCCTGGTCGGTGGTGGTGCCGGCAAACTTAAAGGCGGAAGCCATATCCGGGTAGCAGAGGAGACCCCGTTAACAAATCTATGTCTGAATATGCTTGACATCTGCGGTGTTGAAACAGAGCGCCTGGGTGATAGTACGGGCATGTTAGATCTGGGTTAGATATAACTGTTTCAATACCTCAATTGGTAATACTTTTTTAACCATATGAAAAAACTACTACTTTATTTAATAGTTACATCGCTATTCTGTAGCCCAGTAACTTTTGCAGTTGAGGATGATAAATCCCTGGCAGCTTTGGTCAAGGCCAGAGACTATTATTCTGCCATGATGTTATTAGATCAGAATGCTGATGCTAACAATGCCCTGGCGGATGGTGCCACAGCGTTAGCCTGGGCCGTATACTGGAATGCTGATGAAATGGTAGAAAAGTTGCTTGATTCTGGAGCGGATCCAGATCGGGTGAATGACTATGGGATATCACCTTTAATGTTGGCTTGTGAAAAAGGAAACCCTGAAACCATCAATCGATTATTGGATGCCCGGGCTAATCCCAATGTGTCTCAGACCACAGGCATTACCCCACTAATGATGTGTGTAAGAAGCGGGAATGTTGATGCAGTGCGTTTGCTCCTAACACATGGAGCAGATGTCAATGCCAGGGAATCTCGTCGTGGACAAACAGCATTGATGTGGGCGGCGTCAGAACAACATCTGGAAGTTGCCAGATTATTGACAGAGTATGGTGCAGGTGTAAACCTACAAACTCGCATGCCTGATAATTTTAAACCATTACAGTATAAAACCTATGGTGTTCAAAGGCGCGACCCAACACAGCCTGATATTCTCGATGAAAATGATATTCATCCGGATCCCACAAGCTCCAGGGGAGGTTTTACTGCCCTGATGTTTGCTGCCAGGGAAGGTGATATCGATATGACCAGGTTACTTGTATCTGCCGGTGCCGATGTGAACCTGACATCATATGAATATGGAAATGCACTTGTTGTTGCTGCAGAGAATAGTCATGAGGATGTTGCCATCTATCTTCTGGAAAATGGGGCCAACCCTGATATTGTAGATCTTTGGGGAATCGCACCAATACACTATGCCTTGCAGGGTGGTATCGTAGCTATTAGCATGTCCAGACCACGGATACCGACAGATGATTATTGGTTGAAACCCAATATGCCCGGGCTCGTAAAAGCGTTACTTGAACATGATGCCAATCCAAATTTGAGAATGGGTGACGGTATACCTGCTTTTAATTACCCTGCATTTGCCCGAACTACCGGAAATTCCATGCCGGAAATTAGACAACCGGGAGCTTCTCCATTTTTTCTGGCATCGGCATCCCTCGATGTGGAATTGATGAAATTACTGATGTCATATGGGGCTGATCCAATGCTAAGCACTAATGAAGGAACTACGCCTTTGATGGTGGCCTCTGGAATGGGGCGGCAGGATGATTTAACACCTGATGAGGAAAAAGCAGCATTTGCGGCGGCAAGTTATGCACTTGAACTTGGAAATTTTGTCAATGCATCAAACCAGGATGGACGTACAGCTTTGGCAGCTGCTGCATATCATGGTGCCGATTCAGTATTGAAGCTTCTTGTTGATAATGGTGCCGACCTGAATGCCCAGGACAGGTACGGGCAGACAGCATTAACTATTGCAAAAGGAATCCCATATCAGGTCACCGGCCAGGACAAACGATTCAGAAGGGCTTCAAGACATGATAGTTCAGTTGAATTACTATTGTCTCTTGGCGCAGAAAACTAACGGCAATACATACAGATATTAAGCTTGTATAGATAAAATTAGTTTTCTTATCTGTTTTCTTCTACCATAAAATAGCCACCTAATATTGCATCGCGCCAGGTTTTGGCAACCGCAGGAAATGGTCCCATGGGTAAATCGGGACCTGATGATGTATAGCCATGAGTTCCCGCCATGAATTGTATAATTGATACCCTGGGGGGTGGGTCCATTGCGGCAAACATGGGTAATGTTACCTGTTGATACTTTTCATAGGTATGGTCTGCACTGGCCTGGGCAATACCAAAGATTACCGGGGGAACCGGTTTTACGTTAACGCCTCGAAGTTCCCTGGAGTAATTTATATATTGGGCAACCAGGGTTTCAGTTTCTTCAAAGTTGAGTTCCAGCCTCTTTGCGGTTGCTCTCGCAGCATTTGCTAACTGGTGGACACTTCCAAAGTGGATGGGACCCTCTGCCTTGAAATTTGCCAGGTGTTTATTACGTTCCCAACGGGCAAATACCCGATCGATAAGGTTGGGTAAATACATCAAGGATTCTCCGCCTTCCATCAGTAATGCTTCAGGGCCAACATAGCGGGCAACATCACGCCAGGTGCGAATATGTAAACAATTGAATGGGAGATCACCATATTGTTTTCCCGTAGGGTTACCCGATGCCCTGGTTTGGACTCGGAATATATAGCCGAAGGGTGAATTATCCATGCCAATGACACCCTTTATATTTTCAACCCGTTGAGACAGCATGAATGAAAACGGTCCACCTGTTGAATGTCCATGGATATAGATGGAATATTCATCGGCAGGGAGGTTTCGTTTCATCATCTCTTTACCACCGACCTCAAATGCCACTTCCCATCCGGCCATTCTGTTATACATTTCAGTGTTTTCTTTTGCACAGGCCAGGGTCAGTTTGCCGTATTTAATGGCAATTGATTCATCTTCAACGATATCATATTGATTTCGAGTGATTTCGGTTTCTGTTGACCAGATGGGTGTTCTTACCGATCCATCTTCATGGATTGTATCTCCAGGCCATCTTCTGTCTTTGGAATGTAGATATATTCTGCCGGGGTAAGAAAAGGTCACAACCTTAAAGCCAAATTTTTCAGAAAGTAATCTGGCAACAGGTTCCATGGCGCGGTGGTCCCCTGAGCCACCATGGATTAAAAACACGCCAACCTTCTTACCATCTGGACCTATAGGGATTCTACGTTCATCCTGAGGTGTGAAGACCGCACCTCCAACGTCCCACTCCATTTCCACTGCATTAATTCTGAAAATATCTTCTTGAACGTTGATGGGGATGTCTGGTAAACCCAGGATTTCTTCAGAGTCTGAGATTATTTTTTCCAGTGGGACACTATCCGGGAGTTGGTATCCTTGTGCCAGTACGCCATTTGATATAGTAAATATTAAGATTAAAAAGATTTTTATAATATTTACAGTACTCATACAATTCTCCAGAGTTTGATGTATCTGATTTTTGTTTTACATGGTTGGAATATTCACCATTCGAAATATCAAGTAATGCCTGAATTTCTTATAAAGAGTATAGTTATAAAATTTAAATATTAATAGAATTTATTGGTTTTAATTACTTTAAATAACAACACAATATCGAAAAATTCATACCTTAATGAAATTAAAATTTTAGATTCACATTCACATATTACTTCGCCTGCAGGTCTTAAAGAATATCAGCAATGGCTAGTCACAACTGAAGGTAAAGAAGGAAGAGGTGAACCGGTATTTTTAGATGAAGACATTATCAAGGTGATGACAACACCATTGACAGGTGGCTTGAGGCATATTAATGGCCTGGATGTGGCCGGTATATCTTTGCAATTAATATCACCCAGACCAAATCAGATGATTCATGGTCAAAAGCCTGGTGAGGTCGTCATTTTGAGGGGATATTGGGGTTTGATTGGATGTCAAAAGACGAATTTGAAAAAAATTTTCAGCAAGAATGCGGTTAAATTCTTGTAATTCATAAGTCAGCTGAATTCCATGGTTAACTGAGTCAAGTTCAGGTAATACACTCAATCATAAACTGGAGATATTCTTCGTCAGAGGTATAAATGACCATGTCTGATACCTTACGAAGTTCCGCAATGATATTTGAATGATGGGCTGTCTTACATTTTGCATGATAAATTATTATGGTAGTCACCAGGATATTTAGTTTATGTGCAAATTCATACAGTAAAGGTAAATCACTGATATCATCACCACGTTTGGTTACTATCAGGATAGAATTAATCTTATAATTTTTCTTAAGGTCTGATTGTTGTTGATACATACTGTCAAGGTCAGAAACTGCAACAAGATTGATCACTCCATCTCGCTTGAATCCCTTAATATATTTCTCTCCCTGGGTTGATGTGCCGTGTAGTAAAACGGTCCTCTGGGCTGATACATTCATATAATTAAACTGCTTATCAGATGTGATAACAATCTAGCTGCTCCATGGATCAACTGCGCAATGGATAGCATCCGGCAGACCTTCTCCGCCCACAGTATGCAAGGCCTGGTCAACTTCATTCAATTTGAATACATGTGTGCACATTTCTTCCAGGGGGTATTTGCCAGAGGCAATAATACTGATGGCCATTTCGACTGATTGAAAGCTGTGCCCCCGCATGCCCTTAACAGTTAAAAATTTTGTGATCATCAGGTCACTTTCAAATTCCGGTATAGGACGAAATTTGCGGCCACCAAATATCACTCTTCCCTGGATTCGAGACAGGTGTATGGCTGAAACTATCGTTTCAGGACCGCCTGATGCACAATCGATCACCAGATCGGCCATATCACCATTTGTGATCTTCTTTACCTCCTGAACGATATCCACCTTGTCAGCTTCAATAATATGATCTGCACCGAATTTTTTTGCCAGGGCCAGTCTGCGTTTATCTGCGGGTGTTGAAAGTCCACTGATAATGATGCATCCTGCGCCGGCTTCTTTTGCTGCAATCACACAGGCAAGACCCTGTTGCCCGGGGCCCTGAATCACAACCGTCTCTCCAATATTTATTCCACCTTGTAGATAAGTCCACTCAATCCCATTCCCCAATGGGAGTGCCAAGGTTGCCAGTTTGTCGGTGACGTGTTCAGGGACCTTGTGTAGCACAGCATTGGGATGAAGATACTGATATTGGCTATAACCTCCCCATAAAGCTGGAGAAATTGTAATTGGTGTGGAACCATACCTGACCGTGCCTTCCAGGTTGAGGGTATCGGTTTTTTCACATAATCGATAATCGGCACTACGACAAAACTTACAATTACCACAGGGCAGGTATTCTTCAAGTGCTACCCGGTCCCCCTCCTTGAATCCGAACCGTCTTGCTGCATCTTTACCCAGCCTGTCGATATAACCTACGGCTTCATGTCCCAGTATGAGAGGTCCTTTGCTTTGAGGGTATTTTTTATAGTAGGGCCAGTCACTGCCACAAATACCGCTTTTTTCGACCTTCAATAACCCTGCATCTTGCGGAATGTCTGGAAAATCAAACTCCTTTACATCCGTTTTTCCAAATTCATAAGAAACTGCAGCTTTTATCATGTGGTTTAGACCTTTTCTTTAAATGAAGCATTATAAAAAAAATCAGGCAGGAATATCAGAAAAATAATTTCTGCCTGACTTTAGGTTTATAGGAGATTAAATTATATGGATGTATGCCCTACACCTACTTTGACCTTAAAGACATCCTCCATCTCTACGTTGAAAGCCTTATCCACTGGTAAAGTAAATGATGCAGATCTGACTCGATGCGTTTCAGCATCCAGTCCCGGAGGACTGGTGCCGTCCTTTTCCATAGCCTGTGCAGACTGAAATAAACGACGTCTCGCCAACATAATTGCCGCATCAGTTGAGACGAGATGTTCATTTCGTCTGTCCTGAATCGGCCCCATACTTTCCTGCAGAGAAGCATCCTGCATGGCAATCCCATGTACACCACTATAAGCCCTGCCGGATTTTTGCGCCTCCCGGTCAATCAGGTAATCATTATCTTTGTTCATTACCGGTCTGTATGTCCCGGGAATGAGTTCAACATGCATTCCGCCACCTTTTTTCATGGTATTTAATTCATCTTCACTTAAAGGACGTCCGGCATGGTATGTCAGTGACCAGGTAAAACAGTTAGTATCATCAATCGGAACCCATGCATGGCCATTCATGGCATTATTTCCATATGGAGGGATCATGGTCCACCAGGGCATGATCCATTGCGAGACCCGCCAGTAATAGTGGCCTTCTTCAGCATTTCTGCGGGCACCGATTAATAATCCACCGGGAGATTCTACTATCTCAAATTTGGGGGCCTGATCCCTCTGGTATTTGGCACCCTCGGTGTTCTTATGCAAGGGATCGGTATCTAGCTCCCCGGAATGCAGCCAGGAGACATGCGCTGAATCTATTCCACCTTCCATTGCCTGGAGATAATTGCTTTCCTGCCAACGTTTGGCAATAAAGCGGTTTTCCGGGGGCAATGACATCCACTCAAAATCTGGTTTTTCCGGTTCAAGCTCACGTGGTCCCATATATGCCCAGATAACGCCACCTTTTTCAAAGCAGGGATAGGATTTTAGTTTCATTTGTTTGCAAAGCTCGCTACCAGCTGGCTCAGAAGGCAGTTCTATACATTCCCCATTTACATCAAATTTCCACCCATGGTACGGGCACCGAAGACCGGACTCCTCATTTCTACCAAAATATAATGATGCACCACGATGTGCACAAAATTCATCGATTAATCCGTATCTGTTTTGTGAGTCACGGAATGCAATTAATTTTTCCGATAGTAAAGTGACCCGTACCGGAGGACAATCGGCTTCTGGTAATTCCTCGGATAACAAAAATGGAATCCAGTACCTTCTCATCAAATTACCCATAGATGTTCCTGGACCCGTATGGGTAATAAGATCAATTTGCTCCACTCTGTTCATTCAGATTTCCCCCTGGTCATTTATTTTATATTAGGCGCGCGCGAGTTATTTTTTAACACAGAATAAGATTTTTCAATTGATTTAGATCATATCTTGCATTTCTGTAATTCTAAAAATACTTTCTAAATTTATTATTATATTTCAGGATAAAAAACTTATTGGATATGAACACCAGTGCAATGATAATGATGCCTATCAGTGACTCACCTGGTGTAATCAATAAAAATGCTGCCACTCCAAGCAGTAATCTGGATGTATAGCCTAATGCATAATAAGTATATCCCCTGATGGCAGCTGCCAGTGCCACGGCGCCAATAGCGGCCGTGATGAAACTTGTAGATATTTCAAAGAAGTTTCCACGCATTATCAACCTTTCATCCAGTACAAAAGCAAAGGGAATGATAAATGCGGCAATTCCAAGCTTGACTGCTTCCCAGCCTGTTTCCCAAAGCCTGGCGCCACTGATGGTCAATGCAACATAAACCGCGATACACATGGGAGGCGTGAAAAAAGAAGCCAGACCCCAGTAGATTACAAACAGGTGAGCAGCTATTTCGGATACCCCAAGTGCAACTAATGCAGGGGCAAGCAATGTCGCCAGGGTAAGGTAGGCAGGAATGGCATCAAGCCCCATACCGATAAATAGACTGGCAATTCCTACCAACACCAATGCAAAAATTAAATTACCATCAGATAAATTTACTGCAAAAGTTGATAATTTAATTCCAACACCTGAAAATTCCAGCGAGCCAATCATCAGCCCTACAGATGCAGTGATGACAACAATAGCGACCCATCTTCCAATCGACTGGTGACAGGCCTCAACAAATTTTCCCATGGTCATCCACAGCCCTTTGTCCCGGTTAAGATAACTACTGGCTATGGCAATAAATGTGGCATAGATTCCGGCAATTTCCGGTGGATATGCCTTGGCAAATAAAAAGTAAAGTAATGCAATAATTGGAATCATGTAATGGATGCCATTCACAATCAATGGACGGAGTTTCGGAATTTCATCTGTTGAAAGAAGACGCACGTCATCTTTATAGGCCTGAAAATGCACCGATGCGAACAGGACCAGGTAATACAGGATCGCCGGTAAAGCCGCTGCAATCACGACTTCCACATAATCCACGCCAATCCAGTCGGCCATAACGAACGCAATTGCTCCCATCACCGGCGGCAGTATTTGCCCGCCCGTTGAGGCCACAGACTCCACTGCTCCAGCGAATGCTGGTTTATAACCAATCGATTTCATCAAAGGGATGGTAAAAACACCTGTTGTTGCCACATTACTGGATGGAGAACCTGAAATGGATCCAAATAGGGCACTGGCAACCGCCGCACCTTTAGCAGCACCACCCTTACTCTTGCCGGTCAATGCCATTGCCAGATCAATTGACCATTGCCCAGCACCAATAACCTGCATGACGGCACCAAACATGAGATAAACCAGGATGATAGATGTGGCGATTTGTAGTGGTTGACCAAAATACCCGGATTCACCTGCATAGGCTGCATACAATAGTCTATCCATGGAAGCGCCAGCGCCGAACAAAATGCCGGGCAGATATTGCTGGAATACGGTTATTAAAACGAAAAAAAGTATAACGATGACCAGTGTGATTCCCGCAGTCCGCCTGACGGCCTCCAGTATGGCAATCCCTAATAGCGAGCCAAGCACAATCCCTTTGGTATCAAGGAATCCGTACATCGCATATAGGTCCAGGTTGGTATTAAAAAATATGACATATCCACAGCTGGCCAATAGAAAGAGGATATATAAATAGTTGGCAGGAGGAACGGAGGAAATATTCCAACCTGATTTGCCATCATCTGTTTGTGAAGTTTGCCCGCCGCCTTTTAAAGTTTCTCCGGTTAAGAAAATAATTAATCCTGCACAAGTGAGGCTAATAGCAGAATGAATCTGGCTTGGAATAAATATGCCAAACCATGCGGGTATATTACCTACTACAATAAAATGGTAGGCAATTATAATGAACGAAATTATCCCTGATATTGTCGACGGCATAATATTTTTAAATATGGGTTAAGTAGTTTACAAACAGGGTGATAACCAATTTATCAATATGCATATGAAGGGTGCAGATACATTACACATTTATAATGACAGATGATGCAGAGAAGACCACACTGCATCATCTGTTATTTCTAATGTGAAATAGAGAGCTTACCAACGCCATAAACGGCTATTTTGGAACTGAGGACTGATTTCTTTTTCCCATTCTGCCGTTTGTGTATTAAACCTGAGTGTATTCCCTCTTAATTGTGGATCTTCAAACACAATTTTCCCCTGAACCATTGTCATTATCGGTTTAATATAGGGTAGTTCTTCTATGGGCGCATCAAGCACATCATTGTCCAGCACAGTGATATCAGCAAATTTTCCTGGTTCGATTGAACCAATCAGATCTTCCCGCATCATGGGAGGTCCTGCCCAACGGGTCATCATTAATAGCATAGTCATCCGGTCGGGAATCGCTTCTTCTGGCACACCCATTGAGAGTTTGCCATCTAAACTACGCCGGGTCAGAAATTTATATCCGTATTCAAAAGGCGAGTTTCGCACACTTTGCTGACTGCCAAATTCACTGATCATCGGTTTGATGCCGTTTTTCAGCATGGTTCCATATGGCGCAAATCGGGCGAGATATTCTTCACCATAGTCTCTGGCGATGACCTCAGCCACTTCTTCAGAGGCATCGCAGCTGAATGTCGCCCCCAGTCTTGCCGCCCGCTCCACTTGATCCGGCCTGACTTGATGACAATGATCCGTTTGCAACGCCAGGGCGCGAATCTTTTCAATTGGCAGACCGGACTCTTCGATTGCATCCTGGTAATAATCCAGGGCCTTGTCACCGGCAATATGATGACCTGCTATATTCAGGCCATTTTTAATTGCAGCTTTAAGCGCACGTATACGAAGTATACCGACTTGTGTCACATCCTCAGTACACCGTTCACGCGCTTTTATATCTTCACTGGCATTAATCGTAGTGCACATGGCAATTGCACCACCATCCATACTGACTGGATTCATCCCCAAATTCCAGAGAAAATCTGAGCCATATCCGGCTTCATCATGATATCGGTTATAGAAATCTTCGGGGTTAGCATTAAAAATATGCGCCCATCCCAGACTCCAGGCCCAGCGTATGGGCATTTCACCTTTACGATCTAACATGACGCCGACGGTATAGCCATTCTTGGACTGTGCATGCGTACCATGGGTGGTGATTCCATTTTGAGCATTGACCTGAAGAACCGACTTAAAGATTTCGGCATATTCTTCCATCTGGTCATTCATCACCAGGTCAATGGACTGGGAACGCGGGAAATCGACATATTGCCTGGACCATCCCAGGGCCCGGCCTTCATCACCATTTACCCAGTATTCATCAGGTATTTCAGTTTCGAAATATTCTTCAAATTCTTCAATACCTTGTGAACTGATAACCACTGAGGCGCGAGTGCGGATCATTACTTTATTGTTCGGGACCCATTCATCCATCACTTCCCGGTTTATTCTTGATCCGAATACTGAGTGGGCAATATTGGAAGGATTTAGAACCACTTTTATCCATTTTCCAGGTCCAATATCCCTGGCTCTGGCCTTGACAGCGGCCTCCGTAATTGCAACCGCTTCATCTTCAGTTTCTGCCGTAAGCCGGATATTCAATAATTGCGGATCAACGTTGGCTGCCCATGGAAACCCCAGGGCTGTCTCATACAGATGGGTATGTGTATCAATTAAACCCGGGACAACTGTCCTGGAATCCAGATCAACTGTTTCGGTTCCGTCGACGGCCATATTTCGGATTTGTTGATTAGTGCCAACGGCAACAATTTTTCCATCTCTGATGGCGATTGCTTCGGTAATGGTGACACTTTCGGGGTCATCATTATCTGCAGTAATGACTTTCCCGTTTATCAATATCGTATCAGGCGATATAGCAGGTAACTGGCCAAAGACGGGGTTACAAGCAAATAAGATCAGAAAATAAAATACACCACTAAAAATTTTGTTGCCTGAATTCAACATGACTTCCCCCTGGGATAATATCGATTAACCAAGTATACAAAAAATAAGGTAAAGTGAAATATAAAATCGACCAAAATCATTAACAACCTAATTGCCATATACCTTATTCATGAAAAATTCATTCATTAATCCCCTGGCATTCACTTTTCTGGAGTTTAATGAAATTTGCAAAAAATATGATTTCATATTTAAATCACGGAAATTTTACCATTTTAAAAATAATTACATTATTGTTAGGCTTGGGATTTCGGTAATAGAAAATGACAAAAACACATGTATGGCAATCAATTCTCAATGAATATTTTTAAATTCAAACAATCTGTACTGCTTGTCATCGTCATATTGTTATCAGGGTGTGATAACGGAATTAAACAGCAGGATGAGCGATCTGTAGCGAGATTGGGTACTTCAAGCGTAGGGAGCACTTTTTATATTATTGCAAATGGCTTTAGTAATCTCATTCAAAACCATGCGGCTGTAAATATTACTGTAGAACCGATTGGAGGGTCTTACGCAAATATATTTAGTCTGCAGGCAGGTAAAATAGATTATGCCATTACCAATTCAGGCGCGGCATATGATGGACGTTATGGGGTTCCGCCATTTAAAGCCCATTCTGATATATCTCTTATTGCACAGGGGCAGGCAAGCTATCGATTTGTTTTGGTACGGCGAGACAGGGAAATTCAATCGTTGGAGGACCTGGATGATAAAATTCTCATTGGACGCAGGCCAGCACTTCCGGAACTGTCGGAAATCTCGTCGTCATTAGTTGAAGTTGCAAACCTGACTGATCTTAAAATTGTTTCGACAAAAAACACAAAGGAATCATTAAGACATATAAAATCGGGGACAGTTGATGGCATGATTATACCGGGTGGCACCAGGGTGCCGGCAGTTGTACAGTTATTCCGGGATGAACTGGTAGATCCATTATATATTCCGGATGATATATTCGACACAATGAAAGCAAAAGTGCCAGAATATATGTTTACCCATACATTTCCTTCGGGACATTTTGAGGGCCAACAAAAGCCATTCTCAGTCTTTGCATTAAATACTTATCTGGTTGCTGCACCACATGCATCAGATAAAGACGTCTATCTTTTAACGAAGTCCTTATTTGAAAATCTTGAGGAGTTCGGCACATTTCATAATGAGGCCAAGAAATGGACCCTTGGCAATACGTTGACTGACCCAAAGATACCTTTCCATTCAGGTGCAGTCCGGTATTTTAAAGAACAAGGTGTCTGGACTGAAGAGCTTGAAAGTATTCAGAACAAACTTCTTAACCTTTAAGTTTGTCTAATATTTTTATATCCCGGTTTACTGAATGCCATAATTATGAGTAAAAAATTACCTGCTTAATTACTTAGCTGGTATATTAATATCAGCTATTCCTGAATAATCAAACAAACCGTTTCATCATTTCAGTCTAGGGGGAGTGGGACCATGAAACAAATCAAAATCAAAAATATATACTTACTGTTGTATATGCTGATATTTGTCTATCCAGTGGTTGCCCAGACTACCCACGGTGATCCTGACATGATAGTTTTTAATGCAAAGATTATTACAATGGATGACCCTGCTTTTTCGTCAGACCCTGGGACCATCACCCAGGCCATGGCAATTAAAGGTGACAAGATCCAGGAACTTGGTAGCAATGAGGCCATCCAGAACCTTGCTGGGCCCGAAACAAAATTGATAGACCTCAATGGCCGAACGGTCATGCCCAGTTTCATACTTACTCACGAACACCCAACTGATTGGGCGTGGACGGAACCTTCTTCTCTGAACCATGTATTCCCGGAAGGGAATGAAGATATCGTTGTACGGTTCCTGGAAGGGACCGCAGATGAGCAGATTGCCAGTTGGGAAGCAGTATTAAAACAAGCGGTTAACATTGCCAGGCCAGGACAATGGATATTTTTAAGTTCAGATTTTGGTGGGAATTTTGAGCATATGCCAAAACTCTTCACGGATTTTTTCCGACATGTAAGTCTGCAGCGGATAAACGAATTGGCACCTGATAACCCTGTCCGGGTTAAAAATGGATTTATCCGGGGACTAGTTAATGAACGGGGAGTGGAAGAAATCAGTAGAATATTTCCAGGTGAGTATACCGGTGGGGGCAGTGGCGACAGGGGGCCAGAGGGACAAATGTCCGCCAGTGGTCGCATGCTTGAACCGGACATTATGCTGCATGGCAAAATCGACAAGAATGCCGATTTACTAAAGGCCCAGATGGAATTATGGACCGCACATGGCATTACTACTTTTGGTTCCGCCCCTTATACCCTGAATAATCTACGGGCGCTGTCTGACCTGGATCAACAGGGCAGGATGCCGGCACGTTTTGCCTGGAGCTATTCAGGGCCCAATGAGGAATTCCATACAATTCGCCTGATGTCGGCCCTGGTAGGTAATGGCAGTGACTATCTTTGGAACATTGGTTCCCAGGGACAACGAGTAGGAGGGACTTGTACCACTTTGGCCGCTTCTGAAAGGGTAAAAAGGACAGAAAGTTGTGTGTTTGACCCTGGTCAACCAGGTCGCAGGGTACTGGAAGATATTGTCCGTACCGGAGGTCGCGTTGCCGCTATGCACACGGGTGGCGATAAAGACATTGATAATCTCATGGATGTGATAGAAGAGCAAAGCGCAGCTGCTGGGTTGAGCCTTGAAGATATACGGGCACGACGTCATGCCTTTGACCATGCCTCCGGTGCACCCAGGCCAGATCAGATACCCAGAATAAAACGTCTGGGTATGATGATCAGCATGATCAACACTGTGCTTTGGGAAAACCGCACCGGGTATGATATCGCCTATCGGATACGAAACTACGGTGAAGAATATGCCCATTACGCCGTCCCTCGAAATAGTGTTACCCAGGCGGGAATCATGAATACCCAGGAAATAGACCGGGCATTACCACATTTCATTTTTTACAACATCTGGGTGGGGATGACCCGATATAATTATGGTTGTGATCGGACATTTGCAGAGGAAGAAGGCACCGATCTCATCACCCAACTTAAGGCCCTGACCACATGGGGTGCCCACTATGTATTACGTGAGGACAGATTAGGTTCGTTGGAACCCGGTAAGATAGCGGATTTTGTTGTCCTCGATCAGGACATCCTGACGATACCGGAGGATGATATTCCTGGTATCAAGGTATTAATGACGGTGCTGGGGGGAGAAACGGTACATTTACTACCCAATCTCGCAAACGAAGTAGATA
>JAURPG010000034.1 GCA_030835405.1 Gammaproteobacteria bacterium
AATTCTGACCCCTCTATATTTTTCATTAGACAGAATTGAGGCCCTGGTCAGGCTTTGTCTGAGTTGCTCACGTTTTGCGACCACAAACGCTTGGTCAACTTGTGGTATCACCCGATCATAATCTGGGAATTTTCCGTCTATTAATTTACTTGTAAAGGTCAACTCCTCAAATTCTACTCTAATATGATTACTGGTTATAACCACCTTAACCTCTTTTTCAACGCTGTCTAGTAGTCTGATTAGCTCAATAACACCTTTTCTTGGAACGATTATTTGGTGGGTTTGTTTTGTTTCTACCTTTGTCTTTGTGTCGCATAACGCCAGTCTGTGGCCATCAGTGGCAACAGCCCTGATTTGTTTTTCCGTTATTTCCAACAATAAGCCATTTAGATAGTACCTGACATCTTGCTGCGCCATTGAAAAAGCTGTTTTTTCGAGTATTTCTTTTAAAATTGATTGTTGTAAGGAAAATTCTGCCAGTTTTTCTCCTACTTCAATTATTGGATATTCAATTGAAGGTAGTGTTGTTAAGGTAAATCGACTCTTTCCTGATCTAACTTGAGCCTTATCACCATTAATTTTAATTTTTATTTCAGCATTTTCAGGCAAGGCCCTGCAAATATCCAGCAACTTTCTTGCTGGTAACGTTATTTCTCCTGTTTCTTTATTGGAAGATTTAATCCTGGATATCAACTCTACTTCCATATCTGAGCCCGTGAGACAAATTTCATCTGTTGTCGCAGAAAATAGAAGATTTACTAATATTGGTAAAGGCTGACGCCTTTCAATAACACCATTTACGATTTGTAATGAGGGTAACAGTGATGATCTATTAATATTAATTTCCATAGGTTATATTCACATATAGTTATTATTAGGGTTATTATTTACGGGGAGTAAATATTTATCTTTATTTTTCAATTAGTTATAATATTTTTTTGTGTTTTAATTTTGTGGATAAGTTATGCGCTACTGTGGATAAGATCTGAATTAATATTTTAAATTATATCTTAGCCTTGTTATCCACAGCTAGTTATTAAGTATATTATTAAGGTTGTTGTAATCTTCCTCAATCCTTTTTTCTTGCTGTCTCAGTTCTACGATTTTACGACATGCATGTAAAACAGTCGTGTGGTCTCTTCCCCCAAACGCATCACCAATCTCCGGTAAACTATGGTTTGTTAGTTCTTTTGCTAGAGACATTGCGATCTGTCTTGGTCTGGTAACAGAACGGCTTCGCCTTTTTGACAGGAGATCAGACACCCTTATCTTGTAATATTCTGCTGTTGTTTTTTTTATGTTATCTAAAGTTATTTGTTTATCCTGGAGTAATAAAAGGTCTTTTAGTGCTTGTTGGGTAAAATCAAGGGAAATTGACTGCCCCATGAGGTTTGAATTGGCTACAACACGATTTAATGCCCCTTCAAGCTCCCTTACGTTTGATCTAAATCTTTTTGCAATGAAAAATGCCACCTCGTTTGGCAGGTAAGTATTTGTTTGTTCAGCTTTTTTATTAATAATTGCCACCCTGGTTTCAAGTTCAGGTGGTTCAATAGCAACTGTCAAGCCCCAGCCAAACCGGGACTTTAATCTCTCTTCCAGTCCTTTTACCTCTTTTGGGTATCGGTCACAGGTTAAAACAATTTGATTTTGACCCTCCAGCAAGGCGTTGAATGTATGAAAGAACTCCTCTTGTGACCTTTCTTTTCCTGCAAAAAATTGAATATCATCAATTAGCAGGGCGTCAAGAGATCGATAATAACGTTTAAATTCGTTTATTGCGTTGTGCTGCAGGGCCCTTACCATATCCGCAACAAAACGCTCAGAATGCAGGTAGGCAATATTTGCTCCTGGTTTTTGTTGTAATATTGCGTGCCCAATGGAGTGCATTAAATGGGTCTTCCCCAAACCCACACCACCATAAATAAATAAAGGATTGTATGCGCCACCCGGGTTTTCAGCTGTCTGCATGGATGCTGCCCTGGCCAGTTGGTTGGACTTTCCTTCTACAAATGACTCGAATGTAAACAGTTGGTTGAGATAATTAGAGTAACGCTTTTGAGGTTTATTGGACTTTGGTTCCGGGCGCGAGGTGTTGCTGGGTTTGATGTGTTCTTTACTATTACTACCAACCTCGATACTAAGGGTACAATTATTGCCATTTAATATCTTTTCCAACAAGGTGCTTATTTTGTCGAGATATTTCTCGTTAATCCAATCAAGGACAAAGCGGTTCGGGGCTAATAACTTTAGGTTATTGTCCTCTTCAATAGCCTGTAGCGGGCGGATCCATGTGTTGAACTGCTGGGGGGTTAATTCACCCTCCAGCCTTTCCAGACATGATTCCCATATTGACATAGACAAGCTCCGCGACCCCCCAAAAAAAGAATGATTTATAAAAATATCTGAAGAGGGATTAAAGTGTATACTTGTTTGGTCCGTATATCTATAACCACCTTTATGGTATTTAATTTTTGTTAAAAATTGACATGCTAATTACATGGAAAGTAATATGCACGGTCATTTTGAAACGGTAATAAACAGGTTTATGTAATGAAACAGACTTTTCAACCAAGTAAGATTAAAAGAAAAAGAAAGCATGGGTTCAGGCTGAGAATGAGAACGAAGGCAGGTAGGCAGGTAATCAATGCTCGAAGGGCAAAAGGCAGAAAGAGGCTGGCCGCGTGATGGTGTGAATTTAGAACACTTCCGATATCAAAATCAAAACAGGTTAAAGAAACCAGAACAATTCAGGGGGGTTTTTAACACTGGAAAAAGATCAATCGATTCTCTATTCACTGTTTTAGTAAAACAGAACAATCTTGGGTATTCACGCCTTGGTTTGGTGGTTTCTAAAAAAAAATTATCTTTAGCTGTACAGAGAAACTCTCTTAAACGACTGGTTCGAGAAAGCTTTCGTAACAGCACGATAATAACAAAAGGTTATGATATTGTGGTTTTACCTCAAAAAACCGTAAATATTAATCATAAGAGCGCATTAAAAAACTCCTTGGATAGTCACTGGGAAAAATTTACTTAAGTGAAAAACTTCATCTTAAAATTGATTGAGATCTATAGTTGGTTGATCAGTCCACTACTGGGGAGTAATTGCAGATTTTATCCAACGTGCTCATGTTTTATGCGGCAAGCTGTCGAAGAGTATGGTGTGATAAAAGGGATGCTGTTGGGGGTGGGTCGTATTTGCCGTTGTCATCCATTTTCACCGGGCGGGGTAGACCTCGTGCCAAAAAAGCAGGGATAAACAATGGATACTGTAAGATTTATCCTGGTGATCACTTTTATTATGGTGTCCATGAAATTATGGACTAGTTGGGAAACAACGTACGGGACGCACCAACAAACACAAATACAAGAGGTTTCTGGGCAACAAGAACCCGGCATAACAACAAATGAGATGCCGGTGTTTGTGGAACCACAAACCCAAGGTCAAATTTCCTCTTCATCGCAGGTTGGTGAGACAAGTTTATCAAACTCATCTGTTAGTATTAATACTGATATTTTTCGTTTGGTAATAAACAACCAGGGTGCTGGGATTACACAGGCTGCTTTAGTAGATTTTCCTGTCAGTCTGGACGAACCCGATAATCCATTTGTGCTACTTGAAGACACTATGGAAACAACCTTTGTTGTACAGGGCGGTTTACTGAGCGATCAGGCGTCTCCCACACAACAATCAATTTACACATCCCCCAATGATAGTTATGTAATGCAAGATGGTCAGGAGGTTCTCAGGGTCCCTTTTAACTGGGAGGAAAATGGTGTTAGCGTAACAAAAACCTATGAATTCACCAGGGGCAGCCACCTTGTTAAGGTATATTACTCGGTAAAAAATGACACTCAACAAGTCTGGAGGGGAAGATCTTACGCACAGATAAAGCGTAATGATCCAGACACAGGGGGAATGAGGTTTATATATACCTATACCGGCACAGTCATTTCAAGCCCTGAGAACAGGTATAAAAAAATCGCTTTTGATGATATTGATGAATTACCACTTTCTACTCAGATTACCGATGGGTGGATTGCTGTAATACAACACTATTTTCTTACTGGTCTGGTGCCCACAAACAAGGAAGAGTCATATCACTATTACACCAAGTCACTTGGAAACAAATTATATACATCAGGCCTTATCTCTCCAGGCCGGGAAATTATTCCCGGGCAGGAGTTTGTGTTTTCTGAACAGATATACATCGGCCCAAAAGATCAGGAAAAATTGGCGGGCATTGCAGACGGGCTGGATTTAACAGTTGACTACGGGATGCTTTGGTTTATTGCCAAACCCTTGTTTTGGGGCTTAGAGGCAATACACGACAGGGTTGGTAACTGGGGTTGGTCGATAATTCTGGTCACAGTATTCTTAAAACTATTATTTTATCGATTATCAGCAGCAGGTTATCGATCGATGGCCAATATGCGCCGGGTTCAGCCCAGGCTCATGTCGTTAAAGGAAAGGTATAAAGACGACAGGGTAAAAATGAACCAGGCTATGATGCAGATTTATAAAGAGGAAAAAATAAATCCATTTGGTGGGTGTTTTCCGATTCTAGTTCAAATTCCTGTGTTCATAGCCCTGTATTGGGTGTTGCTGGAAAGTGTCGAGCTACGACAGGCCGGGTTTATGTTCTGGATTAAGGATCTGTCAACTCCGGATCCCTATTGGGTGTTGCCGTTAATTATGGGCATCACTATGTTCATCCAGCAAAAGCTAAATCCAGCGCCCATGGATCCTGTACAAGCAAAAGTCATGATGACTCTGCCATTTGTATTCACTGTGTTTTTTGGTTTTTTCCCGTCCGGACTGGTATTGTACTGGGTAGCAAACAACTCACTATCCATACTTCAGCAGTGGCGAATCATGAAAAATCTTGAAAAGGCCGGTTTGGGACACAAATCAAATTGATCTGTAAGACAGATGTCAAACTCCCGGGACACGATTGCCGCTATTGCCACAGCACCAGGTAAAAGCGGGATAGGAATTATCAGAATATCAGGCCCTAAGAGCCTCGAAATAGCTGAAACAATCACCACAGCAAAAATAAAACCAAGGCTGGTCTATCACACAGGCTTTCTCGATCAAGATCGAGAGGCTGTAGATAAAGGTATTGTAATTTATTTTAAAGCGCCCGCTTCTTATACTGGAGAAGATATTGTTGAATTCCAGGGGCATGGAAGCATGGTGACATTAAACCTGATGTTGAAAGAAATTTACCGTCTGGGTGCAAGACCCGCAGCGCCCGGAGAGTTTTCTCAGCGGGCATTTCTAAACGGCAAACTGGACCTGGTGCAGGCGGAGGCAGTTGCTGACCTAATTGCCAGCACTTCAGAAAAGTCTGCCAGACACGCAGTACGATCGCTAGAAGGCAGGTTTTCATCACGTATACACACCCTGGTAGAGGCCATGATATCTGTAAGGGTATATATTGAAGGCTCGTTGGATTTTCCCGAGGAGGAGATCGACTTTCTGGCGGATGCCGAGATTCCCGAGAAAATAACAAACATTCTGAGTCAGCTAGACAGTTTGCTTAATGACGCTGTCGTGGGAAAGAAACTTCGCCAGGGCCTCAATGTGGTAATAGTGGGTCGCCCTAACGTTGGTAAATCGAGTCTATTGAATATTTTGTCTGGCTCTGAAAAAGCAATTGTTACGGGGCTTGCTGGAACCACGCGGGATATTGTCGAAGACACAATCTTTATTGCAGGACTGGCGATAACCCTTATTGATACCGCAGGGATAAGAACCCCTGAAAATGAGATCGAAGCAGAAGGCATAAAACGAAGTCGGCAACAGATCAAGGATGCTGATGTTCTGGTATTGGTAACTGATCTGGAAGAGATCACCAGGGAGGAGTTGGAATATACCCACGCGCAGCCGACGGCCCGTGTTTTTATTGTTCATAATAAAATCGATTTATATGGACACCCTGCAGAAATAAAAATACTGAACAACCTTCAGCATTTTTATCTTTCAACCATGAATAACGAGGGGGTTGAAGCGTTGAAAAATGCACTTAGGGAGTTGGTAGCGGAAAACAACAACAATGAAGACATGGTATTGGCCAGAGAGAGACATGTTCAGCTATTAACAAAAACAAGAGATGTGTTAAAAGAAGGACTGGATATATTTCGCCAGCACCGGCACGGAGAAATTTTGGCAGATTGTTTGAAAATGGCACAGAAACACCTCGGAGAAATTACAGGGGAAGTGCATAGTGATGACCTGTTGGGTGAAATATTTTCTCGCTTTTGTATAGGAAAATAAAAAGACATGAGTGTTTTATTGGAAATTTCTATCGGGGATTTTCTTGACAGGCTGTCGATCCTTGAAATTAAGCTGGAGAAGATAGCTGACAAACAAAAACGACTGAATATCGAGAAAGAACACAGGGTTTATTTATCAAGGCTGGAAAATGCCCAGTATCCTAAAAATGAAGTCAAACAACTTTTGAATAAATTGCGCGAAGTAAACCTGAGATTATGGGAAGTTGAAGACGAGATCAGGCTGAAAGAAAAACACCGGCAGTTTGACGAAAGGTTTATTGAGTTGGCGAGATCGGTGTATAAAACAAATGACCTCAGGTCAAAGCTAAAAAGGCAGGCGAATGAAACGTTTGGGTCTGAATTGGTTGAGGAAAAATCCTATCAGGACTATTAGTACTTATAAGAGGCGATGATTTGTGAGCGAAGACGTGAAAACGATTTTACTGGTCTCTTTAAGTTGTGTGGGGGATGCGGTCATGACCACGCCTGTCATGCAGTCAATAAACGCATTATTCCCACAAGCAAAAATAGATATAGTTTCCGACAGCAGATCTCACCAGTTGTATACTCACTGTCCTTATCTGGGCAGGGTCATTCTTAAAGATAAAAGCCGTTTTATGCGGGGCGCACTGGAGCTTGTTACCTCCGTGCGAAAGAAACATTATGATTTGATCGTAGACTTAAGGACCGACGGTCTGGCCTATCTATTCAAGGGAAAAGCCCGACTGACAAAATTAACAAGCAAACCGTACGGGACACATTCCGTGGAAAATCTCATGGGGGTTATTAGTCGAATACATGGCGACAGAAAAATACCGGATACCCACATATGGCTAACAAGGCAGGAGGAAGAGTATGCAGAAAACTTGTTACGTCATTTGCCCATTGGCAACTGGTTGGTGGTTGTGTCAGACAACCTTGATAAAAGAAAAGTCTGGCCCGAAGAAAATTATGTCGATCTTATTAATACATTCAGCAAGTGGCTGGATGGTGTTGTTTTTGAGGGCAGTGAGGCCGAACGCGAGTGCGCTGACAGGATTGCCACAAACATCAATGTTCCCTCCATCAACCTTGCGGGCAAAACAAACTTGTTGCAGGCCGCCGCAGTGATAAAAAAGGCAGCAATATTCATAGGCAGTGATTCCGGCCTTGGACATATTGCAGGCGCAATGCAAACACCTTCGATTTTGTTTTTTAGTACCGACAAACCAGAACGGGTTTTACCATGGCGGTCAAGGGCTGATTACCTGGTCAGTAAGGACAATAATGCCAGCAGTATTACCCTGACGGACACAGTGGTTAAATTTGAAGAGCTAATTTCCAGAATCTAAGTTTCAAAGAATAACTTCGTATAATCTTTTATCCTTGCTGGCCAAAGACTTTCTCTTGCTTTTCTTCTGGCGCCATTGCCCAGCAGGTTTCGGCAGTCTTTATCTGAAATGAGTTTGCGCAAAGACCGTTCCAGGCAGCTCATGTCTGCCGGAACACAAACCAGCCCCGTTTTCTCGTGGTCAACAGCGTCACTGGCGCCACCCAGCTCGCTGGCTATACTGGGCACCCCGAAGTAGCCCGCTTCTATGTATGCGATGCCATATCCTTCTATATCATCACCCGCCTCGATGCCCGGCATCACAAAGACGTCACTGTTGTTCAAATAGGCATTTTTCTCCGCTCCCATAAGGGTGCCAACAAACTGTACATGGTCCTGTAGGGCATGGCTTTTTACCTGGGACACTAGGCCTGAATGACAGGGCCCTTCACCAACGATAATGTATACCAGGTCAGGGAAGTCCTTTATTAATGCAGGCAAAAGATCAATTACCTGCTGGTGTCCCTTTCTTTTTTCCAGCCTGGCAATGGTAATCAGTACTGGTTTGTTTCCTCCAATTATTGATCGGGTCTGTTCATATAATATGGTGTCTTGTGCCGGCTCATCAATTCCCGGGTGAACAACAGCAATGTGTTTGTTACTGGTGTATAGGGCTACACGGCTGGCCGTGTAAGCTGAGTTTGCGATAATCACATCAGCTTTAGCAAGGGCTCGGCAAATTCTCTTATGTTTTTGTCTGGAGGGTTGCCGTGGAAACTCAGATCCATGGGCCAGGCAGGCCGTTCTGGCTGCAAATGTGGTGTCCAAAAATTCAAGGCTTTTCCAGGTGTCAGCAAGAATGACGGGGTGATTGTTGTGTTGAGCAGTTAATTTTATACTTCTTGCCTTGGCTCTTCGGCGCATTGGCTTCAGGCCGCCACTGCGTAAAATTTTGAAGGTCTGGCTAGAATCGGACCATGATCCAGATTGATTTGGCCCCGCGTCAGCGTAGACCCAAACTTCTTCGCCCTGTTTACTGATTTCGTTTGCCAGATGATAAACCAACGATTCGATTCCACCCATGGTTGGCGGAAAACATTGTGTGGTTATAATTAACACGAGAGGTTTATGTGTGGCAGAATCATGTGTTTAGTCACAGGCCAATGATTCATATAGATCAAGAGTCTCGTCCTGCATCTTCTGAAGAATATATTTCTGTTGGGGCGGCACAAGCGGCGGGCGGCTAACGAATTCCAATATTAAGTCAGCCGTTTGTTTGTGGTTTCCCACCGGCACCAGGCCGCCGGGGAAGATGTTTCGGAGGACCTCGCCAGCGCCACCATGATTATATGCAATGACTGGAACCCCGAGTGACAGGGCCTCCAATGAGGTTCTACCAAAGGCTTCCGGCTCTTTTGCCAACGACAAAACCACGTCACACAGGCAATAGAGCTCTCGAACGTCGTCCCGGTGTCCGGTCATGGTAATTCGATCTATTAATCCTGAATCTTCAATCATGGACTTGAGCCTGGATGTATATGTTTGTTTTCCTGTTGCACTGCCACCGATAATCACGCCGTGTAATTCATGGTTATCCTTTAAAAGCTTAAAAATCTCAATAAAGTCCTCAAGGCCCTTTCTTTGAGTAATTCTCCCTGGCAAGGCAATCAGTTTTTTATGTCTTGTTTCAGGGTATTGCTTAAACCATGATTTTAACCAATCACTGTCAGCCTTGAAGTTGTGATCATAGAACTCTGGATCCACGCCCCTGGGGATAACATGAATATTCTCAACAGGTGTCTCGGGATAATTATCTAAAATATAGTTCCTGACAAAGTTCGAGATGGCGATTACTTTTTCACCCTTGACCATTATGCTGCTATAGCGACTAACACTATAAACCCCATGTACGGTAGTGATAAATCGAGGGCGTGGCGTGGATTTCCAGCCACGTAACGCCAGGTAACATAGCCACGCCGGGAAACGTGATCTAACGTGAATAATGTCAACATTGCTGGAACTGAAAGATGTTTTTAATGCCGGGATAAAACGAAGAGAAAAAGGAGATTTTTGTCCCACTGGAAGCGAAAGGTGTTCGCTGCCTTCGTCTTGTAATCTGGGCACCATTCTTCCTCCTGCAGAGACAACAATAGAACGGTGACCGCGCTTGACCAGTGCGCTGGCAATTTCTAGCGTTCCACGCTCCACACCGCCGAATTCCAGGGCGGGCAATACCTGCATGACAGTTAATTTATTAGTATTGATCATAACCAGCCTCAGGTCCGCTCTGTCAGGCTGGCAAATATTATTTCGGCACACCTGTCCGCCTCGTTTATATTTGTTTTTGGGGCGTTTAAGCTGCTTCCTTCATACCAATCCTTATAGAAGGTGCATTGTCCTGTATAAGCCAGGATTTCCAGGGAAGATGAAATTTTATTTGGCTTTTTGTTTGGCACAGGAATTATCCCTGTGGGTGCTTCGGCGGTTAATGATTCATATAACATGGAAACACTGTCTGCCGTCACCCAGACATTGGCGGCCTTTACGAGTTTTGTTTCCAGCGTGTCTCTTGAATTGTGTTGGTAGGGAAAGAATTGAAAGCCGGGAACCTGGACGTCTTTTAACTGAGCCCGGGTTGTTTCAGGTGTTCGAGGCGAGTCAAACACTGCCCAAGTAGTAAGCCCCCGGGTAATGATGGTATGTATCATTGAAATAATGGCGTCATCGTGCCAATCAAAATATTTAGAAGGGCCACCAATCATAATAACGCCCAACTGAGGATCTTTTTTTGAGTCAGCAAAAATTGTATTTAATGCTCCAGTTGTGGCTATAACGTTATTCAATACAGGCGGCGTATCATGATCCGGGACCAGACAATAATCATAATATGCATAAGGTAGTGTGGGGCGCATTAAAATCACCGACTTGCCACCGACAGCCTTTTTCGATGCCAATACAGGAAGATGTGTCCGCCTTCCTGCGCCAATAATTAACCCTGGCGAAGGCAGTGTAACATTTGCTGCGGGACGACCACGGGCAATGCAGCGTAGTGAAGAGATGGTTGAGGGCGCTTCGATATCATATACATCACAAATAGCGCGTTTGCCCAGGGCATTGATTAGCCCGAGGCTTTGCGAATCGTGTCCCGGCCGGCCATCAGAATAACGCCAGATAATCAGTTTGTTACTATCTGGCAACAAACCACTATCCGACTCATTCCTTAAGGATATATTCTGTACCACAGTAGGGGCATTTGGCTTCGCCTGTTTTTTCAATTGGCAAATATACCCTGGGGTGTGAGTTCCATAAACTCATCTCGGGCAGGGGGCAATGTAATGGTAACATGTCCTGGACCACATCATATTTATCTTTGTCGTTTGGTGTATTATTACCGGCCGCGCGTGTAATCATTATTTAAATTCCTGGTAATTAAACAAATGATAACCAGTCTAAGTGGTCTTTTTGTTTTCCATAGACACAGTCAAAATAAGCCTGTTGTAAACTATTCGTTATAGGGCCTTTTGATCCATCGCCAATTAGTCTGTTATCAAGTTCTCTGATGGGGGCAATTTCTGCTGCGGTGCCGGTAAAAAAGGCCTCGTCACAGATATAGACTTCGTCCCTGGTGATGCGTTTTTCCGATACGCTGTAGCCAAATGTTTCAGCGAGGGTAATTATTGTCTCGCGGGTGATGCCTTCCAGTGCTGATGTTCCATCAGGCGTGAATAATTTGTTATTGCGGGCAATAAATAAATTTTCCCCGCTTCCTTCAGAGACATAACCGTCTATGTCGAGCAACAGCGCCTCGTCATAACCGTCTTGCTGGGCCTCCTGTAAGGCAAGCATGGAATTTATATAATGACCATTCGCCTTTGCTTTACACATAGATATATTGACATGGTGTCTTGTAAATGAAGAGGTCTTGATTCGAATTCCCTTTTCCAGGCCTTCGCTGCCAAGATAGGTGCCCCATTCCCAGGCAGCGATCGCTACATGGGTTTTCAGGTTATCGGCCCGCAGGCCCATGCCTTCCGAGCCATAAAAAACAACCGGTCTTATATAGGCTGACTCGAGATTGTTTTCACGGACTGATTCCAGGCACGCATTAATGATTTCAGGCTTATCATAAGGAATATTCATGCGCATAATATGCGCAGAGTTAAACAACCTGTTGATATGATCTTCCAGCCTAAATATGGCGGTTCCTTCATTGGTTTTGTAGGCCCTTATTCCTTCGAATACACCCATGCCGTAATGCAGGGTGTGGGTCAGCACGTGAATAGAGGCCTCTCTCCAGGGCACGAGCTTTCCATCAAACCAGATGACACCATCGCGGTCATCCATAGACATTTTTTATACTCCTGAAATTATTATTTTGCTAAAGTGTATATTGCACCACATTTACTTCCATGCGCCAAATGCTAGTGTAAAAAAATTTTAAGCCAGTTCATGCCGACAATGGCATTTAACCTTTTTGGAAACGTGAAGATCTATGGATAATACAGATGACGGATCAGGGGTGCCAGAGGTCTCCCCCCTGGAAGCCAATGAAATATTACAGTCGGATAATAGGGCAGTTCTGCTTGATGTCAGGTCTAAAATGGAGTTTGATTATGTTGGGCACCCGGTCGGGGCGCTGAATGTCCCCTGGCAGAGCCCGCCAAAGTGGCAATTAAACCCTGACTTTCTCGAAGATGTGCGTCGTGAATTGAAATCCAGGGCGGCTAATCAGCGCCCGGAGGACATGGTGGTGTTGGCAATGTGCCGTAGCGGCAAGCGCTCTTTAGATGCTGCAACCTACCTGAAAGAAAGCGGTTTTCAAAAGGTAATCAATATTGGTGATGGGTTTGAAGGGGGCCTGGACAATAACAAACACCGTGGCAATCTGGCCGGTTGGCGATTTCATGACCTGCCCTGGGAGCAAACCTGACCTATCTGGCTCAGGTATCGTCAGCAGCCTCTGTTTTTACAGAAACATCAGGCTCTTGTTCAGGAATAAAATTCTTGCTCATAAACAGACCTGCCTCAAATAACACCCACATGGGTAATGCCAGTAGAAACTGGGATATTACGTCAGGCGGTGTTAGAAACATTCCGATGACAAATGCGCCGACAATTATGTATGGCCGCTTACTTTTAAGGCTCTCATAATCAACAATACCTGAACTGACCAGCAGTATGGTGGCAACCGGGACCTCAAATGCCAGCCCGAAGGCAAAAAACATTTTGAGTATAAAATTCAAATAATGGCTGATATCAGTCATTACCGTCACCCCGATAGGCGCAACTGAAGTAAAAAAACCAAATACCAGGGGAAATACGACATAGAAAGCAAAAGCAATTCCTGTATAAAACAGGACAATGCTGGAGATTAATAAGGGGACCGCAAACCGCTTTTCATTTTTATATAGTCCCGGCGAGATAAATGCCCATAATTGATAAAGCAGATAGGGCATGCAGATAAAAATAGACAGAAAAGCGGTAAGTTTAAATGGCACAAAAAAGGGCGAAGCGACCTCGGTTGCTATCATGTTTGTCCCTTCAGGCAGCTTGCTGATCAAGGGCATTGCAATCATTGAGTAAAGCTGGGAATAAAAGGGAGACAATAAAATAAAAACAAACAATACGCACAACATGCTATGAATCAGTCGGGTCCGGATCTCCGCAAGGTGCGAAATGAGCGGCTGTTCAACATCACTTATATCATTTTGTGGTTGATTGTCACTACTCATTTTCCGAAGTCTTTACTGGTTTTGCTTCCTGTGCGGGAGCATCATTATTGCGATCCGGGGCAATTTCCATCAGATCATCAAGTTCATCAATGGCCTCATTAAGACTCTCTTTTTTTTGTTCGAGCCTTTGCCGTTCTTCTTCAAAGCTAAACTCACGTTCAAGCTCATACCTTGTTTGCGTAACGATTCTGCGCAATTTTCTGATGATCCTGCCAACATCACGCACCAGACCGGGGAGTCGTTCAGGGCCGACTACCAGCAGGGTTATAATGCCGATTACTGATAGCTCCAAAAAGCTGACATCAAACATTTATCATTGCCTGGCGCTGTAAAGTTGAACGGGTTGGTAAAGCTTGAAATGGATCAGGCGTTTTCTTCCTTTTGGGGAGCAGCCTGCTCTTTTTGTTGAACCTCTCCCTCGATGATTTTTCCTTCTTCGCCTTCTATATCTTCTGCCTTCTCGGCGGACTCATCTTCCTTCATGGCATTTTTAAACCCCTTGAGCGCGGAGCCCAGATCAGTCCCTATGGTGCGGAGTTTTTTCGTTCCGAATAAAAGCGCAACAATTAGTAGTATGATTAATAATTGTGGAATACTGATACCCATTTAATGCCTCCATTATCCCGTGTTGTATATTATATGCCCGAGTTAACCGGGCCTGTTTGCCTTTTCCGTCAGGCCGGATTCGCCAAAGCGACGATCCAATTCATCCAAAATATCCTGTGACGAAATGCCCTGGTGCGCCAGTAATACCAGTGTGTGAAACCACAGGTCGGCAACTTCATGCACTACGCCATCTTTATCTTTGGCGGCGATTATAACCTCAGAAGCTTCTTCGCCAATTTTTTTTAATATTTCATCCGTACCTTTGTGATACAGATTAGCCACATATGAGGTATCTGGGCTTTGATCTTTTCTTTGCTCCAGTATTTTCTCGAGCCTGAATAAAATATCTGACATTTCAGTATATATTAAATCAAATTAAGTTTCTGTTTTATATATCAAATCAGGGCTTTTGATAACAGGTTCAACCGCTTCCCACCTATTGTCCTGAAGTTTGAAATAAAAACAACTGTATCTGCCAGTATGACATGCTATGTTGCCGGATTGTTTCACCATTAGCAGTATGGAGTCTTTATCGCAGTCGGTTCTGATTTCTTTAACTAACTGCTCATTTCCCGATGTTTCACCTTTTAGCCATAGTTTTCCCCGGGAACGAGACCAGTATGTTGCCTTTCCCCGTGCCACCGTTTGTTCCAGGGCCTGTTCGTTCATCCAGGCCTGTGTTAGCACGTTCCCTGTCTCAACATCTACTGCAATGGCGGGCACTAATCCGTCTTTGTTCCAGTTAATCGCCGTCAACCATTCGTTATTCTCAGTCATGATACCAGCCGTACCGTAATTCCATTATCAGCCATTACATTTTTCGCCTGCTCCAGGGTATATTCACCAAAGTGAAAAATACTAGCCGCAAGTACTGCATCGGCCTTGCCTTTGACAACACCGTCAGCCAGATGTTGTAGTTCTCCCACGCCGCCGGATGCAATAACCGGGATATTTGCCGCATCGCTGACTGCCCTGGTTAAAGGTAAATCGAAACCAATTTTGGTGCCGTCCCTGTCCATGCTGGTTAAAAGAATTTCGCCTGCACCGCGTGTCTCGACTTCCTTCGCCCATTCAATAACATCAATTCCGGTTTGTTTGCGACCGCCATGAGTAAAAACTTCCCATTTGTCCGGGCTCGATGAAACCTGTTTTGCGTCGATAGCAACTACGATGCATTGGGAACCAAATTTTTTTGCGGCAGTATTAATAATATCTGGGTTAACGAGGGCCGCGGTATTTATGCTCACCTTGTCTGCGCCCGCCATTAGCATATTACGCACATCTTCTATTGTCCGTATCCCGCCACCAACGGTTAGCGGTATAAAAACTTGTGCCGCCACATCACGGACCACCTGAATCATGGTTTGTCGATTATCGCTGCTTGCGGTGATATCAAGGAAGGTAAGTTCATCGGCGCCTTGTTCATCATATCGTCTTGCTACCTCAACTGGATCTCCAGCGTCGACGATATCAACAAACTTCACACCTTTGACCACACGCCCATTATCTACATCAAGACAGGGTATTACACGCTTTGTTAGATTCATGGGGTTTTGATCAATTAGAATTATCTTTCACATATTTTTGAGCCGCTGCATGGTCCAGCGTACCTTCATATATTGCGCGGCCGGTAATTGCTCCCTCAATGCCTTCATCTGCAACTTCACACAATGCCTTTATGTCCTCTATTCCGCTAATTCCACCGGAGGCGATCACAGGGACGGTAATTTGTCTGCACAGATCCAGGGTTGCTTCTATATTGACTGCGCTTAGCATCCCATCTCGACTAATGTCGGTAAAAATTATTGATGCCACACCCTCTTCTTCAAACCGCAGGGCGATATCAATCACGTCGTGGTTCGATAGTTTTGACCAGCCTTCGGTAGCAAGTTTTCCATCACGCGCATCAAGGCCAACAATAATATGCCCTGGAAACTCGAGGCAAACATCTGACACAAAATGCGGTGTCGTTACTGCGCGCGTGCCGATAATGACGAAATTTACACCAGCGTTCAGGTAGGTTTGAATCGTATCTTCATCCCGGATCCCCCCGCCAACCTGAATGATTGTATCAGGGAACTGCTCACAGATGGCATGGATGGCATCAGCATTTAACGGTTTGCCGGTCCTGGCGCCGTCAAGGTCAACGATATGAATTCGATTTGCCCCTTCATCAATCCAGCGCCGGGCGATCTCGATAGGCTTGTCACTATAAATGGTCTCATCTTCCATCTTCCCCTGACGAAGACGAACGCATTTTCCGTCCTTGATATCAATTGCAGGAATTAATAACACTTTTATTTACCTTGGTAAGTGGGGTTGGTTTGATAATATGTGATGCGGAAAATATTAAATGTGCGTAGTTATATTCTGATAAATATTAGCATATTAAACCAGATGCAGAAATATAATGTAACAATATTGTTAGTGTGCCTGGTCCCAATTTTGGCCGCTACCAGCATCAACCACCAGAGGCACGCTGATTTGTGGCACATCTGCCATTATCTCGATAATTTCCCCGAGTAATTTTTCAGCCTTTTTTTCCTCTATTTCGAACACCAGTTCATCGTGAACCTGCATTATCATCCTGACTTCAGGCTGTGCACGGACTATATTTTCATCAATTTCCACCATGGCGCGCTTAATGATATCTGCCGCTGTGCCTTGCATGGGGGCATTGATGGCGGTTCGTTCAGCGTACTGCCGTCTTGTTGCATTGCGGGAATTAATTTCCGGCAGATAAAGTCTTCGACCAAAAACGGTTTCAACGTACCCGTCGGACTTGGCCTGTTTTTTAATCATATCCATGAACGATTTGACAGCGGTATATTTGCTGAAATAAAGATCAACATATTCTTTTGCGGTAGTAACATCTATCCCAAGCTGTCTGGACAGGCCAAAAGGCGACATGCCGTACATTAAGCCAAAATTGATTGCTTTGGCGGTGCGTCTTTGGTCCGGACTCACATCATCACGACTACAACTGAAAATATCGCTGGCAGTTGCCCGATGTACGTCTTCATTGTTTGCAAATGCGTCCAGTAATGTTTGATCCTGTGACAGATGTGCCATTATCCTTAATTCGATCTGAGAATAGTCAGCTGCAACGATAATGTATCCAGGTGGAGCAATAAATGACTGGCGGATCTTTCTGCCTTCTTCTGTTCGTATGGGAATGTTTTGCAGGTTTGGATCGGCAGAGGACAGCCTCCCTGTGGAAGCAACGGCCTGATGATAAGAGGTGTGCACCCTGCCGGATTTATCGTTGATCAGGCCAGGCAATTTATCCGTATATGTGGACTTGAGTTTGCTTAACATTCTGTGCTCGAGAATAAGGGCGGGTAATTCATGCTCAACAGCAAGTTCTTGCAGGACGGATTCGGCGGTTGATGGTTGTCCCTTTGGTGTTTTGGAAATAACCGGCAGTCCCATTTTGTCAAATAGCACGACCTGAATTTGTTTTGGTGAGGAAATATTAAAAGATTCACCAGCAACCTCATGGGCACTAATCTCGATCTTTTCCATACGTGCCTTAAGCTCAACGCTTTGGGTTTCAAGTTTTTTTGCGTCAATTAATACCCCGGTACGCTCAATACGAGACAGGACTGATATCAAAGGGACTTCAATATCTTCATAAAGTGTCCGTAAGTGTTTTTGCTCACATAATTTTGGCCATAGAACATCGTGTAGCTTAAAAGTTATGTCTGCATCTTCTGCTGCATATGGTCCTGCTGTGTCTATATCAACGAGGTTAAATCCGATTTGCTTTGCGCCTTTCCCAGCCACGTCTTCATAATGAATAGTCTCATGGCCAAGATATTTAAGTGAAAGGGAATCCATATCGTGACGGCTTGCCGTGCTGTCATATACATAGGATTCAAGCATCGAGTCATGCTGGATGCCGCCTAATTCGATATCGTAATTGCCAAGCACATTCATATCGTACTTAATGTTATGGCCAAGTTTTTTAATGCTCGATGATGAGAGGATTGGTTTTAGTTTATCCATGACTTTGTCCAGCGGGAGCTGTTTGGGCACGCCCTGATAGTCATGCCCCAGTGGGACATATGCTGCGCTACCAGATTCAACGGACAATGAAATGCCAACCAGCTCTGCATTCATATATTCCAGGCTGGTGGTTTCCGTATCAAATGCGAACAGGGCGGCTTGCTGGATCTTGTTTAACCAGTTATCCAGGTCTTTTTCCGTAAAAATAATTTCATAATTAACAGCATCAGAGCTACGTATGTCATCCGTGACCGGGTTTTTGTTGTCTAGCAGTTTCGATAACCAGCTGTTGAACTCCCAGCGCCTGAATGATTTTTCCAGGGTTTCCAAATCACCCTCCCCCTGTACCAGGTCCTCAATATTAACCTCCAGTTTCAGATCTGATCGCAGGGTCACCAGTTCTTTGCTGAGTGCCAATTGTTCAAGGTTATTTCTGAGATTTTCACCAACTTTCCCGCCTATTTTGTCGGCGTTATCAATAATGTTCTGCAGTGTGCCATATTCAGCCAGCCATTTTACTGCCGTTTTTGGGCCAACCTTTGGAATGCCCGGCACATTGTCGGCACTATCACCCACCAGGGCCAGGTAATCGATGATCCGCTCTGGGGGGACGCCGAACTTTTCCACGACACCTGCCGGGTCCAGGCGGACATTGGTCATGGTATTTAGAAGGTTTATATTATCGTTGACGATTTGAGCGAGGTCCTTGTCGCCGGTGGAAATAATGGTTTTTATGCCTTTTTTTTCCCCGCATTTTGCAAGGGTGGCGATGACATCATCTGCTTCTACATTGTCGATCATGATTAACGGGATGCCTTCAGCGCGGATGATTTCATGCAAAGGGGCTATCTGGCATACCAGCTCATCAGGCATTGGCGGCCTGTGAGCCTTATAATCCGGATATATATCATTTCTGAAGCTTTTTCCCTTTGCATCGAATACCACCGCAAAATAATCAGGCATATAATTATCGTGTAATTTATGAAGCATATTAATGACGCCATATATTGCACCGGTGGGTTCGCCTGATGTATTTGTGAAAGCAGGCATTGCATGATATGCCCTAAACAAATAATAGGAGCCATCTACAATGACCAGAGAAGGTTTAGACATAAATATTAATCCAACGACAGGTTTAACTTATTATGAACGATAAAAATAACAATTCCCATACATTGCCTAATGATCCCGAGTTGTCCTCTGAATCATGGCGAGTGTTTCAGATCATGGCGGAGTTTGTTGAAGGGTTTGAAAAACTTTCAGGGATCAGCCCTTATGTCAGCATGTTTGGATCCGCCAGAACATCGCCGGACAATGAAAACTATAAACTTGGTGAACGCCTGGCAAGAATGCTATCAGACGAAGGTTTTAGTATTGTTACTGGCGGCGGCCCAGGAATGATGGAGGCGTTTAATAAAGGTGCCTTCGCGGGGAAATCAAAGAGTGTTGGGTTGAATATTGTCTTGCCCAAAGAGCAAAAGGCCAATCATTACCAGGATCTCTCTTTAAATTACCGACACTTTTTCAGCCGAAAAGTGATGTTTGTCAAATATGCCTGTGCCTATGTGGTATTTCCTGGTGGGTTTGGTACCCTTGATGAGATGGCTGAGATCCTTACTCTGATTCAGACGGGAAAGAGCAAGAAAATCCCTATTATCCTGGTAAATTCTGGGTTTTGGAAAGGCTTGCTGGACTGGATTGGCGAAACAATGATCGATGAAAAGACGGTCAGTTATAAAGACCTGGAATTAATTAAAGTTTTAGATGACCCAAATCACGTGGTGAGTGAAATTTTGAGCTATCATAAGAAAGCAGAATGGGATGCGCACGTAAAGATAGATGCCTGAAATAATTACTATTATGGCAGTGAGGTTAGAAAATGAAATTACTCGGTAAAATTATTTTGTTAGTTATGTTTAGCCATGTGGTTAGTGCTCAGAGCGGTGAGGAATTTCAGGAGGCACTGCCCCCACCGGATCTGCCAGACCCTATTCAAAGCGGACAGCCTATTGAGCCAGAAGTCACTATTATTCAGGGCGAGGATAAACTCATTGAGGAATACAGGATTAATGGCAATCTTTATATGGTCAAGATTACCCCATCCGTAGGGCCGGCATACTATCTACTCGACCAGGATGGTGACGGCAAGTTAGAGTCAAGGACCTCGCGACTGGGTAGTGACTCGACGGTACCACAATGGATATTATTCCAGTGGTAATGGCTGTTTAGCCCTTAAGATAAAATGTTGCCAGCCCAAGAAAAGTAGCAAAACCCACCACATCTGTTACCGTTATCAATAACACTCCGCCGGCAATGGCCGGGTCTATGCCAATTTTTTTAAGGAATAATGGTATGACTACGCCAGAGTAGGCTGCAACTATCAGGTTAATTACCATTGCAAGGCCGATGATGGCCCCCAGGGCATAGTTGTCAAACCAGAAAATTGCAACAACTGCGACAACCAATGCCCAGGTTAACCCGTTAAGGATACCTACCCCTACCTCTTTATTTATTAATAATCCGGAATTGACTTTGGTGATTTGTCCGGTCGAAAGCCCACGTATTGTTATATTTAATGCCTGGCTTCCCGCAACCCCCCCCATGCTGGCGACGACAGGCATTAATACTGCCAGGGCGACAAGTTGCTGTATGGTTTCTTCAAAGCGTCCCACAACATAAGATGCCAGGAATGCCGCCATAAGATTAATTCCAAGCCAAAGCGCCCTGTATCTGGCACTTACCAGCAAAGGCGAAAACATATCATCGTCTACCAGGCCGTCCATGTTTCTCATGGTTTGCTCCGCCTGTTCCTGAATAACGTCCAGGACATCATCAACGGTGATTACACCCAGCAGTTTATTGTTTACATCCACAACCGCGGCTGAAAATATATCCCGCTGTTCAAATACCCTGGCAACTTCCCGTGCAGGGTCGTCTGCCGGAAATTTGACTCCAGAATCCAGAAATTCCCCGACGGTAGCATCAGGACTTTTTGTCAGGACATCTATTAGCCGCAATACACCCAGATATGAATTTTCCCTATCGACCACCATAAGAGAAACTGTCTGGTCGGGCAGTTGGCCTTTTTGCCTAAGATATCTGGAAACAACATCCAGCGTAACATCTGCGCGAACCGAAATTATATCGGGGTTCATCAATCCTCCCGCAGAGTCTTCGGAATAGGAAAGTACGGATGCAAGACGTTGCCTGTCCTGTATGTCCATAGAAAAAAGCACATCGTCTACAACACTTTCAGGCAGGTCATTTAGAATGTCGGCAATATCATCGGCGTCTAGAGATTTGGTTACATCAGCAACCTCTTCAGGCGGCATCTGCTCTAACAGGCCCGCCCTGACAGGGTCCTGGGCATGAGACAAAACGTCCCCTCTGTCGTTATGAGGAATAAATTCCCATATCAGGGTCCTGTCTTTTTTAGGCAGGCTTTCCAGTAAGTCCGCTATTTCTGATGGATGAAGAGCATCAAGTGCCCGATTTATTGTGTCAGGATCCTCTGCATTAATCGCATCGATCAGGATGTCTTGCGGGGTTTGTTCTTGCATTATTATTGCCTCGGTTACGATCAGTTTAACAGCCCTGGAGGCATTGAGTTAATCGGATTTACTCTGATAAAAAATTAATATAACAATCTTGTTAAAAAACGGATCACACACGCGGAAAAAACTCAGAATTGAGTGGTGATTATTCCGCCTCGTCAAACTTGTTAGAAATAATATCCTTTATGGCTGCCAAGGCCTCTACTTCATCAGGACCTGAGGTAAATAACTCAATGATATTCCCTTTAGAAGCAGCCAACATCATGATACCCATTATACTTTTACCATCAGCTTCTTTTTCATTAAAACGAATGGAAATATCACAATTAAATTCAGAGGCAATTTGCACCAGTTTTGCTGCCGCCCGGGCATGAAGCCCAAGTTTATTTACTATTTCTATTTTTTCGCTAGGCATTTTATTTATAATTATAGATCACGGTGTTTAACAATTAATTGTTCTCTGCTCGCAGTTAATGCCCGGGCCAATTTCTCAACGATATAGACAGAACGATGGCGACCGCCTGTGCAACCTATAGCAATGGTCAGATAACTTCTGTTTTCTGCATCAAAATAACCGAGCCAATCTGAAAGGAACGCTTCCAGCTGTTCTGACATCTTATGGGCGGCCGGCTGTTTGTCGAGGAAATCAATTATCTCCTGGTCTCTCCCTGTAAGCCCTCTTAGTGATTTTTCCCAATAAGGATTTGGCAGGCAGCGAACATCAAAGATAAAATCGGCGTCATGAGGCGCGCCATATTTAAAACCAAAAGAAATTAGCTGAATAGACAAAGCTGAATCGTCTCTTTCTGCTATTCTACGCACCACCAGATCTCTTAGATCGTGAACGTTATATCGGGTAGTGTCAATTTTCAGATCCGCAGACTCGGCAACCGTAACGAGCAAGGTCCGTTCATTCTCAATCGCATCCTGCAATGATATATTTTTGTCTGAAAAGGGATGCTTCCTTCTGGTTTCACTGTAGCGTTTGGTCAGGGCATCATTGTCGGCCTCAAGATATAACAACTCCGGGCTTAGCCCATCTTGTAGTTTTGTTTCATTAATAATATTCAACAAATCGGCGATGACCGATTCCTGATTGTGGGCGTTTATGCCAATGGCAATCTCAGTTGGATACTCATCAATATTATCAAAAAAGGTCGGCAACAATCTTATGGGAAAATTATCAACACAATAGAACCCGAGATCTTCAAGGGCATGTAATACAATGGATTTCCCCGCCCCTGAAAGGCCGCTAACAAATATAATTTTATGAGAGGTTGCAGGGGGCATTATCTATGATTGAATACTGGCCGGAAGAAAGTCTTTTATGTGGAGCTGACCAGAAGATCAAAAAGCTGCTCATTATTTTTACACTCTCTGAATTTGTTCAATGCTTTCGCATCGCTGAATTTCGCGGCAAGCTTGGACAGTATTTGCAAGTGTGCATCAGTTGACTCTTCGGGAACAAGCAAGGCGAATAAAAGATCAACAGGCTGATGATCTATCGCATCATAAGTAACTCCCAGCTGCAACCTCATGAAGGCCCCGATAGTTTTTGTTGAACCTTTTTGTCTGCCATGAGGAATGGCGATACCATTGCCCAGGCCCGTGCTGCCCAATTTTTCCCTCGCTATTAAGCTCTCGAACACTTCAGGCTGTGTAAGCTCTTCGTCGGTATCAGCGATCATTCCGGCCAAAGCTTCCAGTGCAGCTTTTTTGCTGCTGACCGCAATATCGCACGTTACTCTGTCGGGCGTTAATATTTCTGATATTTCCATTTGTATTGCATTACCTCTTATATATTTGTTAAAGACTGGCCTTGGGCTTGCCGCCAGATTTGTGGTTTGAGAGTTTTTCTTTATGTTTAATAACCTGGCGGTCAAGTTTGTCAATTAGCTTGTCAATTGCGGCATACATATCTTCAGATTCTGCCTCGGCAAAAATATTACCACGGTTAACATGGATGGTGGCCTCTGCCTTTTGCCAGCCTTTCTCCACAGTTAATATCACATGAATATTGGTGATGTTTTCAAAATGCCTTTCCAGGCGCTCAAATTTTTCATCAACAAACGATCGTATTGCTGGCGTGATATCCATATGATGTCCAGTTAAATTTAATTGCATGTTAACCTCCTGGTTTTATTTATCATTATGCGAGTTTTTTTCGTTCATTAGATGGCGGAATAGAAAGTGCCTCGCGATATTTTGCTATAGTCCGCCTGGCAACGTTTATACCCTGGGAAGCAAGCAAGGCTGAGATCTTGTTATCGCTCAGGGGTTTTTGTGGGCTTTCTTCAGCAACCAACTTCTTTATTATTGCCCTGATGGCCGTAGAAGACGTAACGCCACTGCCGGCATTTCCCACGTGGCTGGAGAAAAAATATTTCAGTTCAAATATGCCTCTGGGTGTATGCATATATTTATTAGTGGTTACCCGAGAAATAGTTGATTCATGTAAATCCAGCTCTTCGGCAATATCATGAAGCACCATTGGCTTCATTGCCTCTTCACCCAGTTCCAGAAAAGACTGTTGCCTTTCAATGATACAGGCAGAAACTTTTAGTAAGGTTTCACTGCGGCTTCGCAAGCTTTTGATTAGCCATTTTGCTTCTTGCAGGTGTTCTTTCAGGGAGCTGTTGTCACGACTGTTGTCAGCCCGCTTAATCATATTGGCATATGCTGAATTGATTTTAAGCTTTGGTGTGACATCTGAATTCAATTCGACTAGCCAGCGCCCATTGTCTTTTTTAACAAACACATCCGGAACAATGTATTGGATTGGAGTGTCCTGTATCTGGTTACCAGGTCTTGGGTTGAGTGATTGAATTAAAGTTATGATTTCAGAAAGCTGTTCCCGGCTTACCCCAATTTTTTTCATGAGATTGCTGTATTCATGAGATGCCAGCATGTCAAGGTAGCTTGTTATGATCCTGTGCGCCTGTTCTAGCCACGGCGTTTCCTCTGGTAACTGATTAATCTGCAGCCCCAGACACTCACTCAAGTTGCGCGCACCAATGCCCGTGGGCTCCAGGGACTGTATCAATCGTAAAGTAGCCTCAAGCTCTTCAATTCCCACATCTTCCAGGTTATCGATTATGGGAAGCATCTCTTCCAGTGTTGATGTGAGGTAGCCATCACGATCAATAAAATTAACAATGGTTTCCGCCAATGTTCTGTCGGTATCTGACAACGGGATTAAATTCAGTTGCCAAAGCAGGTGGTCTGTAAGGCTGCGGGTTTGTACACTGTGATTTTCCAGGTAGTCGCTTTCAAATGATGATGTTGCAGAGCCAACAGAATAATTGCTTTGATATATGTCATCCCAGTCTGTATCCACCGGAATGTCTTCAGGAATTTCTATATTTTCAATATTGTCGCTTAGCTGTAGGTCAGAGGACTCTTTGGTGACCGCCATTTCAGGCTCGTTATTAGAGGTCTTATCTTGATCTTCTTCGTCGACTTCCAGCATCATATTTGAATCGAGGGCGTCCTGAATTTCATTTTTAAGTTCCAGGCTGGAAAGTTGCAGCAGGCGAATTGCTTGCTGTAATTGTGGTGTCATGGCCAGATTCTGGCCGATTTTTAGTTGAAGGGATGGCTTCATAAAGCTAGTTTAGCCTAATTCTTACAGATATTTATTTTTACATTTTGAATTGATTGCCAAGATAAATATCTCTCACGTGGTCATTGGCAAGAATCTGGTCCGGAGAGCCTTCAGCGATTATATGGCCATCATTTACAATGTACGCCCTGTCACAAGATCCCAGAGTTTCTCTTACATTATGGTCTGTTATTAAAATTCCCAGTCCACGCTTACTTAAATAGCCTATTATTCTCTGAATGTCTGTGATGGAGATTGGATCAATGCCGGCAAACGGCTCATCAAGTAATAGAAATTCAGGATCCACAGCCAATGCCCGGGCAATTTCCACCCTACGGCGCTCTCCCCCGGACAAACTTTGACCAAGACTGTTTCTTAAATGTGCAATATGAAATTCCTGCAACAAGGCCTCTAACTGGTTGTTGGATTCTTCGTGTGAGAGGCTTTTTCTGGTTTCAAGGATCGCCATAATATTATCTTCAACTGTCAATTTTCTGAAGATCGATGATTCCTGTGGCAAGTACCCTATTCCCATCCTGGCGCGTTTGTCCATCGTCAGGCTGCTAATGTCATGATCATTGATATAGATTTTTCCGCTGTCCGTGGGTATCAACCCTACTACCATATGAAAGCTTGTGGTTTTGCCGGCGCCATTGGGGCCCAATAACCCCACAATCTCGCCAGTGTTCACGCTGAGACTGACATCTTTAACGACATGGCGTTTACGGTATTTTTTCGAGAGGTTTTGGACTGAAAGCAGACTCATAATTTTTGTATAAAGCGAATGGCGCTATTCAGTAATTTGCTCATCATCCTTGTCGCCTGGAATGATCAATCTAACTCGGTTATCTTCCTGATTATTGTTTTCTGTCTGACTGCCTTTTGCCCTGACCTGACTAAGTTCAGTATCGTACTCTATATGCTCTGCAATCAGCCTTCTGTCGCCCTGGCTGACCTTTGCATTATTGGTAAGAATAATCATACTATTATCTTCATGATACTCCATCATTAACGCCTCCGCCTCATCGTAAACAGAACTATTGTCTGGTAACTGGCGAAATGTTGCTGGAGTTCCTGTTATAATTATTTTGTCCAATTCGTTGTCATTTGTGTAATAGACTGTCAATTCCTCTCCTGTAATTCTAATGCTGCCCTGAAGGACAACCACATTGCCACTATAGACACCAAGGTTTTTCGTGTCATCCAGGTAAACAGAGTTGGATTCTATCTCTATGTCTTGATTTTTGTCAGTCGATAGCGCCATCGCTTGTGAGACAAAAGCGCAAACCAGAACAAAAAAACTAAATTGTATCGGGGTCATTAATAATCGTTTTATCATGGTTTATGATTTCCAGCCGGCTGTCCTTAAAATGGGCGCGCACACCTTGTCCGGTTATAGTCATATGTTTTCCCGTTATTGTCGCATTTTGGTCTGTTTCTGCATACTCCTCAAGCACGAATATTCTAACATCTGAGGTCTCGACGCTGAGAGTGGTGTCGCCATCTTTGTTTTCCTCCCACATGCGAACATTGCCTTGAAGGAATATCTCATCATTATCATCAGTTGCGCGGCCTTCATCGGCGATGATGAAAAACGGTTCGTTGTTGGTCCTGAAAATCTCAAATTTGGGGTTAACTAAAAATAATGAGTCATCTGCCGGGATATGTTCCATATATGTCGCATAAAGCGTGTTAAGTGGCAGGCCATCTTCACCAATAGTGATAGTACTGAAATCCTCCATATAATAATCAGGCTCCTGGGATGATCCTGACAGGTAAACCGAGGGCGTTCCTGTGAGTCTGTCCATCAACCATCCGCTGCTTAGGGCAAATAGGGATAGCGTAATTATTATGATTAGTCTTCCCGACATTTATATACCTGTACTATTAAGCACTCATTATTCAGCTAGTATATTCCTTAACCACGGAATCCAGTTTGCTTTGCGCCTTCAATATGAGGTCGCAGACTTCTCTTACCGCACCCTCACCGCCTTTGTTTGTCGTCACCCAGTCAGCAGCCTCTTTCACAAGAGGATGGGCGTTTGCAACAGCAATGGCCAGGCCCGAGAGCTTCATGGCGGACATATCAACAAGGTCATCGCCAGTATATGCAATATTAGAACGCTCAAGCTTAAACTTGTTCATTAATTCGATGAGTATGTTTGCCTTGTTATTCTGTTTCTGGTGAATTTCCTCAATACCCAGCTCCCGAAACCTTTCAGTCACAATTTCTGATTCTCGTGATGAGACGATAGCAATATTACAACCCGCTTTTTTGAGTAATTTCAGGCCCAGTCCGTCGTGTGCATGAAATATTTTTATTTCCCCATAACCTGATGAGTAGATAATCGAGCCGTCCGTGAAAACGCCGTCAACATCAAAAACCGCGAGGCTGATTTGCCCCGCCCTGTCTATCGCATTATTGATATTAGACAACGTTAGCCCTCAATAAATCATGCATGTTTATTATCCCGGCTAATAAACCATCTTTGTTGGTAACGGGAATAGCATTTATTTTAAAGTCATTCATCATTTTTAAAGCCTCTGCTGCTAAAGCATCTGCATTGATGGTTTTACAGTTTCTGGACATGTGTTCGCAGACCCTGACGGATTTAATGTTAACATCTGCATCCAGCACTCTCCTGATGTCGCCATCGGTAAACACGCCTAGAATAGTTTTATCTTTTTCGGCTATGATCGTAACCCCCAGGCCTTTTTTGCTCATTTCAATCAACGCATCACTCAATATGGTGTTGCCATCAACAACAGGTATTTCATCTTCAACATGCATGATGTCAAATACCCGTAATAGCAATCTTCTGCCAAGAACGCCCCCCGGGTGAGACCTGGCAAAATCATCCGAATTAAACCCCCGCTGTTCCAGTAAGGCTACTGCCAGGGCATCCCCCATGGCGAGTGCTGCCGTGGTGCTGGTGGTGGGTGCCAGCCCCAGTGGACAGGCTTCTTTTTCTACGCTGGTATCAATGAAGACAGTGGCATTTTTTGTGAGGGTTGAGTTGGGGGTTCCTGAGAGAACGATAAGCTTAACTCCCAGCCGTTTTATTACCGGCAGAAGGGTAATAATTTCTTCAGTTTCCCCTGAATTTGAAAGTGCAACAACTACGTCGTTTTCAGTGATCATACCCAGATCGCCATGGCTTGCTTCCCCCGGGTGGACAAAGAACGACGGGGTGCCGGTGCTGGCAAAAGTAGCGGCTATTTTCCCCCCCACATGACCGGACTTGCCCATGCCTGTGACGATGATCCTTCCTTCGCATTTCAGCACAAGTACACAGGCTTGATAAAAAGAACTGTTGAGCCTGTTGCTTAGGGATTTCAACGCCATAGCTTCTGTCTCTAAAACCGCCTTTCCCAGTGCGATGATCTTGTTCTTGTTAGCCATATTATTTAAAACTCAACGTCATTGCTTCAACTTCCAGACGCAGTAAAGAGCCACGATTGATAGCCAAGGAAACATGCCATTAACATGAATCCATAGATGCGGTGAAATTTTTTGTGTCTAAATATTATCCAGCCAAGTAGTAGCGATAACGATATCATGATTACAAAATCCCGGGTTATCACCTCTTTGGCAAAACTATCAGGATGAATTAATACTGGTATGCTCAGCACAGCCAGCATATTGAATATATTTGATCCTATGATGTTTCCTATGGCCATGTCCGCTTCATTTTTTATGATGCTCACTATGGAAGCGGCAAGTTCCGGCAGGCTTGTGCCAACGGCTATGATTGTCAGGCCAATGACCAGATCACTAATCCCCATAGACTGGGCAAATGTTACTGCCCCTCTCACCAGGACTTCTGCCCCGGCAATGAGGACTAATAGTCCGCCAACTAACAACAGCACAGAAACCCAGGGGCGGATTTCTCTTCCTGGCACATGTTCGCTGATTTCTTTTAGGTAAGGGTCTTTATGTTTAGGGTGCCTCGCTTGGTATACCGTCCAGGCTAAAAACCCGGCCAGAGCAAGCAGCAGTATGATGGCATCCAGCCTGTCCAAACTATAATCCGACAAAATCACATATCCCAGCAAAAATAAGGCCATCATGATGAGGTATTCGCGCATCAGGGTCTTTGAGTCTATCAGGAACGGTCGGAATATCACCGCACCTCCAAGGACAAGACTGATATTCGCAATATTTGATCCAATCGCGTTACCCACAGCAATGCCGGTTTTTCCATCCAGGGCAGCAACTGAACCCACCAGTACTTCCGGTGCAGAGGTGGCCATACCGACGATGGTTAAACCAATAATGAGGGGGGAAACCCCCAGTAAGCGTGCAGACTGAGCTGCACCGGTTACAAAGCGATCTGCGCCATAGATCAGAAGCGCCAGCCCGGAGATAATTTGTATCCATGCTGTTAGCATTATGTTGTCCTTAGTGTTTTGGGCTTTGAGTTGTTGACTAAATACGATTAACTATATTTTATTATTTTTGTATTGAGCACTGATATACCATCAGTCTATGGCAATTTATCAATTTGGGGAACTGACGTGAGAGCAATGATACTGGCAGCTGGCAAGGGAGAGCGTATGTTGCCATTGACCAGAAGCATGCCTAAACCTCTCTTGCAGGCTGGTGGCAAGGCATTAATCGAATACCATATTGAATCCCTCAGTCGCGCGGGCATTACTGAAATTGTCATCAATACGGCTAAATTCGGCAACAAAATCGAAGCCTATCTTGGTAGGGGCGATCAATGGCGAGTCGATATACAGTATTCCCATGAGGGCGATGAACCGCAGGGTACAGGCGGTGGGGTACAAAAGGCATTACCATTAATAGGTAAGGGTCCGTTTGTGTTGATAAATGGTGATGTCTGGACGGATTACAATTTTAAGGCACTAATAAGGGACTATAATTCACTTATCCATCTGGTAATGGTTAAAAACCCGCCACAACATTTACAGGGTGATTTTTGCTTGCGACACAATCGTGTACGGTTAACTGGTGGGGACCGGTATACCTATAGTGGAATCGGGGTATTTTCGTCTGAATTTTTTGCCCTTCCAGACAACTCAATGTTTTCTTTTGTCCCAGAACTAAGGTCCGCGATCAGTCGGGATCAGGTCTCAGGTGAGCTCTATAGCGGTCAGTGGGATGATATTGGGACGCCGGAACGGCTAGATAAACTCAATGCCCGGCTATAAAAGTATGCGCTTACTAACTTATTTTCTGGTAAAACCGTATGTTTCCTTTTTTCAGTGTTTTCAGTGACCTATATACAATATTTAGTATTTATTCAATAATTACACCCCAATATATATATTTTATTAGTTTTTTATCATAGAATCGCCCCCATTTAGAATAACCTGGAGATCAGGTTGCGAAAATACATCATCTCACCTGTTGCACTCTGTTCTACAATCGGTCTAATTGTTGGCCTTTGTGTTCTCATATCCCTGTCGCACAACCAGTCTCCACCGTCCGTTTCTGCCGTTGAGCCTCAGCGCCATGGGCTGCAAGTTGATTCCAGCACTAACAACCAATCATTAAAAGTCGAGGCCGGGGGTAAAATTCGTGTGTTGAGACTGCGGCAGTCAATCAATGACTTGTTAGATAGAAAAGAAAGGGCGTTGTTGGACATCTACGCAGAATCTGTTGGTCGCCAGCTCCAATGGATGACGGCCGTCAGCCAGGAAGCTGCCATTCAAATGCTTCAGGAAGGCCAGGCTGACCTGTTTGCCACACTGGACGAAAAAAATGCGGTAATGTTCGAAAATTCTCTTTTATTGACCATGCCTTTTGCCATATCAAAGCAGCAGGTAATTGGTCGGGCAGACAGTAATGTAAATGATGCCACAATAAACCTGACTGTAAGACAGGTGGCGGTTAAAAAGTCGTCTCCATCCTGGGGCCAGTTATCCACGCTTGCAAGGGATTATAAGACAATGGAATTACTGGTCATCCCTGAACATACGTCAGTTGAGTCAATTTTACACAGAGTCAAGACCGGCCAATATGACCTTGCTGTCATGGATAGTCTCGAATTACCCGAAGACCTGGAATTCAGGCATAGCCTTGAGATAGTCCTAGATATTTCGGATGAGTCTTTTCTGAGTTGGGGTGTCTCACACAATAATTATGAGCTTCATACATCAATTAACCAATTTTTGTCAAAAAAAGGACTGGAATCAGAAATTGCCAGAAGCTACAAAGATGATTTTCCCCAAATTAAACAACGCAAGCTGCTCAGGGTTATTACTTATCAAAGCCCCGTTAATTATTATTATGAAAATGGCAGGCTGAAAGGTTTCGAATACGATCTGGTTAACAAATTTTCAGAACACCATGGTCTAAGACTGGATGTGGTGGTTGCAGAGAGCCAGGAACAAATGCTCTCCTTATTGAATGAAGGCAAGGGCGATATCATCGCTGCCTCAGTTCCGGAATCAACCTTCAGCAACAAAAATAGTTTAAAACTGAGTCAGCCGTATAACTTTGTATCGCCGGTACTGGTGGGCAGGGGTGACGAACAGATTCTGGATGTTAGAGATTTGGCCGGCCGGACAATTCATCTATCCATGGAGAGTCCTTATGCCAGAATGCTATCAGAATTGAGAGAAAGGACAGGGGTAAACTTTTCATTAGAACAGTCCAGTGCTGGTACAAATAATGAAGCGATACTATATAGAATTGCCCAGGGTAGATACGATCTTACAGTTCTGAGCAGTCACGAGGCAAAGGCAGAACTGTCGCGCCAGATAGATTTGACAGCCCTGGTGACTCTGGACGAACCCAGGCCACTTAAGTGGGTTGTCAGGGATTCAAACACTCAATTGCTTAGTTCTATTAATGAGTACCTCAAGGATGAATACCGTAAGGGGTTTTATAATGTTATCCATGCCCGATACATAGATAAACCTGATGTAAGAATATTTAACTCCAGCCTGATTGCGGGCACAGAGCAATTATCGCCTTATGATGAAATTGTTCATAAGTATGCCGATCTTTATGGCTTTGATTGGAGGTTGGTTGTTGCCCAGATGTATCAGGAAAGCAGGTTTAACCCCCATGCAGTATCGTATGCTGGTGCTGAAGGGTTGATGCAAATACTGCCGCAAACGGCGGAAATGATTGGCGTGACTGATTTGCGTGATCCGGATGCAAATATCAAGGGTGGACTCAGTTACATGCATCATATTCATAACCTGTTTGAAGATTCGCTAACTGTGGAAGACAGGACCTGGTTTACCCTGGCTTCATATAATGCAGGCTATCGCAGGGTGCAGCGCGCACGCAAACTTGCTGAATCTATGGGTTTGAACAAAAACACCTGGTTTAATAATGTTGAAATTGCCATGCTCAGAATGGCTATCCCCAGGCAATATAATGGATACACGGTGCGTCAATGTCGTTGCGGACAGGCCGTTGTATACGTTAGAGAAATTCGCACCTTGTACAATAATTACCTGAGGCTGACCAAAATCGCTAAAGCGGCCTACCGAGAACAGGTGCATAGCGATGAGAGCTAATATTTTTGTCAGCTTTTGATCAAGCTATCGTAAGGCCTTTTGACGTAATAATCTCCATAAGACTTTAAAGCCTAATAGTACAGGGTACTTTTTTAACGCCGGCGTTATCTCTATCACTATTCCGGTATGCCTGTTGATTTTCCATACTGCATATTCAACACAATCATGAAAAGTAAATGTGGCCTTGATTAAGCGCAGGATAGATAGCAATTTTCCCTGCCAGCTTCTTATCTGCCAATAACGCTTATACTTTTTTGAGTCTGCATCCTTACAGTTTATTTCAAATTCATACGAGCCTTGAATTGGACGAATACAAGCAAGGCAGGGTAGTGCCGCATTGGTAATTTTTTGTAGATCTTCCATTGACTCAGTGACTATTTCCTTGCTGCGGCCCTCAGGCTCCGGTCTCAATTCTGCGGCGTAGGAAAGACTCAGGGCATTTGTCCAGAGCTCTACGGTTGTATATCTTCCGTTACCTAACACTGGGGTGGTTTCGTTTAAATAACGCACCACGGACCGACTAAGACCCAAATAAAATAAATTCTTAGCTTGATTATTTTTTGAGTAGATTAGCCTGACGGGCTGGGCAAACCTCGCCCATATATATGAGTGAAACCATTCATTAATGCCTTTTTTATAATCCTTTTCTGACAACACCGCATACTTGGCCCTGAGTATTTCTTTACCTGTATCGGCTTCTATATAAAACACATTAGGCGCAAGTAATTCATTGAGTAGAGGGTAGAATTTACTTTTATAAGCATCTTTATAGTTATTAACAATGATATAAAAGTCCAGCACCCCGTCTGTGAAATTATTAGTCCTGAGGCAAGAGCCATAAAGCAAAATGAGACTGATCATATCTCCATATTGAGCATGTAACCTGGATGTCAAAGCAGACAAGTCATAGTCAATGTTTCTTTCACATTGACTTTTCAGTTCAGTATCCAGGCCAACCAGTTGGGCGTTTTTATTGAATTGATTCAAGGTGGTTTACTATGATTGAATTCATGGCACGATAAATGTTACCGGCGGTGAGGCGGATATCTTTATGGTGTTTATGTCTTGTAAATGGAAAATTTCTCCGTCAATTATATAGTAACCTTTAAAGCTCAAATCCAGGCATTTGCTGTCCTTGCTGATATAACCATCTTTTTCTTTTAAATGTACTCCGCGATTAGTGATGATCTTGTACAAAGATCGCCATAATTGTTTTGCCGATGATTTAATTAGTGTAACGTGTAGCGGAGATAAATTTACACCCCAGTAGGGCTTGAGTCCAAACAGCAGGCGGTCTAATGTTGTTGCGAATAACACGGTGACATTGGTTTCATTCCTGTGCTCATCATCAATAATGAGCCCGCCAATTGATTGTCTGAGTTCGTTGTCATTCGGTGAAAAAAACAATTTCAGCAAGTAAGGTGCTGCGGCGACAGCCGAAATCAATTCGCCAGTAACACCAGACTTTTTTACGTGCTGGTTAAAATAATTCACTGTACTGGCAATGGCACCCATGCCGAAAAAGAACCCGTAGTGGATATGCCCGTCTTGAGTAACAAGCTTAATCAACGATCTGTTTATTAATTTTCCAGATATCTCGTCATTGATAAAAGCGGTTAAAAAATTCAGGCTTTTATTAATCCCCCGGATTCCAAGGTCCGTGGCGGTCATATTCGTCGTGCCGCCGGGAATCAGGATAATATTAGGTAATTTATGCTTTGGAAAATTGTTAAGCCAATAACTGAGGGCGGACTGCACCGTGCCATCTCCTCCAAATATTATCAGGTGTGTTATCTTTATATCGCTAAAATTTTCCAGCGCCGATATAAATTCTGAAGGTGATGAGGGTTCCCTGATGATTAATCCAGGAATTGCGGACAAGGAATTTCGTATGTGGTCAATTTGCTTTTTAATCTTTCCGCTTGCGGGGTTTAGCAACAGACCGAATTTATGATTTTGCAAAGTAATAAAATGGTCCTAATCTATAATTAATTTACCCTGCTTAACCATAGTCTTGATGCCCAGATCAATGTCGTTCCAGGCGCCAGGGCAACCAGCAGCGGGTTGAGATCCAGAAGCAGGCCTGCATTAGAAAAAATCTGGTCAAGCAGATAGACAACAATGCCGGTAACGCCAGCCATCACCAGACGATTTGCAAACCCGGTTCTTACCGAGCCAATGACAAACGGAACAGATAACAAAAGCATGCCCAGCATGGTGAGGACTTCGCCTACTTTTCTCCACAGCGTAAGCTCATAGACATCAGATTCCTGCCCAGTATTATCCAGGTACTTGATATAGTTAAATAGCTCTATGGGCGACAGACTCTCGGGTTGCTTGGTCAGAGTCGATATCTGATCGGGCTCAAGAAAGGTCTCCCATAACATGCTGTTGGTTCGTGATGAGATGATTTCACTGTCAAGGATCAGTTTACTTGTAACATTGTACAAGGTCCATTCATCATCGCTGACAATTTCAAAGCCCTCTGCCGAGATATATTCTGATACCGAGCCGTCCTCATCGAGATTAATAATTTCAACGCCTGCAGTGGCGGTATCATGTTGAAGGTTTTCAATTCGAATAATGTGCTGATCATTTCTGGACCATATCCCAAGATCAGAGCCGGCAACGGTACTTTGATCCAGCGCAGCTGCCCTGAATGCAATGGCGCGTTGTTGCAGGTTGGGGGCAACAACAAACTCAAGAGCAATTATCAGCAGCACCAGTAAAAAACCTACTTTCAGAGAGGCTGAGCTGATGTCCAATGCAGAAAAGCCTGCACTTCTCAATGAAATGAGTTCAAGGTGGACAGCCAGCCGCCCGAGGGCAGTCACATTACCCATCAGTGCGATAAAAGGAGCAAGTTGTATAAACCTGCGTGGCATGGTTAATAATACATAAATGAAGGCATCTTCTGTTTGATAAAAGCCGGTTCCCACGTCATCCAGTTGTTCCACCAGGTCCAGAAAGCTGAATAATGGGATTAATACCAGGGTAGATACGACTATACCCATAGAAATCTGCTTCATCAGATACTGATCTAGTATTCTCATCGCGATTGCAATAATTTTTGGACTTTTGGTGAAAAGATCAGAAATACCGCAATTAGCATAAGCAGATGTAACCACCAAACTCCCGGGAATCTCGGAACCAGTCCTTGTTCAACCCAGGTCTGTGCCAGGCCGCTTAAATTATAATAGATAGCAAAGATAACGGCCGCGGCGATAATTTTTTCGCTTTTGCCCTGTCTGGGGGACGACCTCGCCAATGGAATTGCAACCATGGCCAATAATATCGTTGAAAAAGCCCTGGTAACTCGCCACTGAAATTCGGCAATATCCTGGGTGTCTTCTGAAAAATTCAAATCCAAAGTCGATGCGGCCTTACGTTGATAGTCTCGGGCGATTTCCGGGCTGGGCATATAGACAAAGCGGGAAAACTTGATGATTGAGTCCCGGGTCGTTGAGCGGTCCATCCTGTACATATGCCCATCAAGCAGATGCAGTTTCGGGGGAGAATAGTCTTCCGCTGGCTCTTGGAAACCCTGCTTGGCAATAATGATATCGCTGGAGCTGTCCTTCCTCATGTAATGAAACACGCCTTGCAGGTCGGCATCATTGTTGCTCAATTTATTTTCTATATAGATGATGCTATCGCTTTGTTCGTCTCCATAAAAGCGTCTGGCCTGATAGCGGGAAACATCCAGCTGGGTGCTGGTACTCTCGTCTAGCCGGTAGATCATTTCATAGGCCCAGGGCCTGCCAAATATCGATAATAGGCCGACCATGATGCCGATGGGAATACATAGATTGAGTATATTTTTAACAATAAAATTTTCGCTAATACCTGCTGATTTTAGGACAATCACTTCCTGATCCCGGTGTAATCTTCCAAGAGCAACAATGATGGCGGCGTACAGTGCTATTGGAAACAGGACCTCCATGGCGATAATGGTCTTTAAAATAATTAATTTTGTAATTAATACCATGCCCAGGGTTTCGGTGACTGTCTCTGCGAGATAGCGAGCCGCATTGAAGCTGGTAAATAACCCGGCAAGGATAAAACTGACCACCAAAAACGGCTTCAGTATTTCCATGGAGATGTAAATACTCAATCTGTTCATAGAATGCTTTTCACGGTTCCTTTAAACCATTTATCAATTGGGATTAATCTCTTTTTCATAGATTCTGTAACGTTTATATTCATAAGCTAACAGGTTTTTCAGCATGCTTCGCATGCCTTTATTGTTGTCCAGGATCCAGGAGGCCTCCACACCTTCTATGCCTGAGCCGACAACCGGGTCACGAGCCTCCACACACATCATGTATGCCATCGCCATGCCAATAGGACTGTTTTGATATTCTTTACGCACTCCCATTAATGGAATTCTGCCCGTTTTAATATTATTTTTTCGTGTTGCACGTAAAATCTTTAACCACCCAAATGGAAGTAAACTGCCATTAAGTTCAGTTAATAATTCATTTAAATTCGGTAGCACCACCAGAAACGCTGCAGGCTTTTGGTCAATTTCTGCTATTTGAATATAACCCTCCGGCACAAAAGGTTTAAGACCGACACCAAGCTCGGCAAACTCTTCCTTACTAAACGGGATAAATCCCCAATTGTTTGACCAGGCATCATTGAATATGTCCCGCATTAATTCCAGTTCCTGCTTAAAATTATTTTTTTTAAGCGGCCTGATTTGTAACTTTTTGCCGTAGCGCTTCACCAGTTTACCCATAACCGGGTTTTCGCCAAATACTTTTGACTCCATCCAGTAAGCAAGCATGTCCATTGCCGGTCGATACCCCTGGCCTTCGATTAAAGGTCCATACCATTGTCTGGAATGTGGCATCAGTACGGAAGGTGGAGTATCAAACCCTTCCACCAGGACCCCACACTCCTGGTTAACGGAAAAATTAAATGGCCCGGTAATATAAGTTATACCACTGTTTTTCAGCCATACTTCAACGGAGTCAAATAATTTTTTAAAGACCTCAGGATCATTTTCGGCATCAATAAAACCAAAATGACCACTATGGTCCCCATAAAATTTTTGATGAACCGTATCAATCTGGGCAGATATCCTGCCCACCGGGGTGTTGTTTCTGTAAGCCAGCCAGGCTTGCCATTTGGCGTTTTTCATGTAGGAATTGAAAGATGACAAGTGCAGCCTTCGTTCAAGTTTAATCGGAGGCACCCAAAACTTATCATCTGCGTATATCTTCCAGGGGAGATCAATAAATTTTTGCAAATCCCCTCTGGAAGTCACGGGTTCAACCCGTACGGGGGAGACAATTTCATTACCGGTGTCTGTTATCACTATTCATGACAATATCATATAAAAAGTTACTTTAGGATATCACATAATTCCAGAATATTGCCCATAAAAACAATGAATTAGGGTGTTTTCTCACATCCGTTTGGGTGGTTTCTGTCACACCGGGGCCAGGCAAGGTTTGCATCGACAATTACTGGTTTCGGTGGATAAAGATGCAAAAGCACGAAAAAAGATCGCGAATAGTACTAGCATCCATACCACATAATACTTTAAACTTCGCGTTTTATTTTTTGCATGCACCCTGAGTCCAGTCTTAGAGAAGGGTATTTCTAGTTATAATTTGGGCCAATTAGTGCTAGCATACTACACAAATTTCTTTTATATTATCAGCGGGATAGAACACTTTTGTATGGGGAGTATGAACTCTGATCTCTAAAATAAGTAAAATAAGTGCAACCGCAACTGATGCAAGTGGTGATCAGCATACTGATAAAGAGCAGGTTGAATTAACGCCCACGGTGACACTCAATACCCAGTCCAAGCGCCTGGGTGATTTTGAGACGTTAACCGATGCTTTGGAATATGCTGCAACCGGTGAAACCGGTTACAATTTTTATGATGCACGCGGTAACCTGACATCAGTACTCGGCTATGCAAAGTTGCAACATAACGCGAAGCAGACTGCCAGGCGGCTTATGGGCCTGGGTCTTCAGCGCGGCGAGAAGGTTGCCATCATTGCAGACACAACCCCTGAATTTATAACCCTGTTCTTTGCGTGCAGGTATGCTGGTGTTGTGCCTTTTGCTATGCCTGTTCCAGTAAACCTTGGTAGTCATGACGTTTATGTTAAGCAGTTAAGTGGCATGATATCCGTTGGCAACGCTAGCGTAGCAATAGCAAACAAAGAATATATTTCATTTCTTGAAGAAGCTGTCGAAGGACTCGATAGCATTCGTTGGATAGGAACCCCAGAGACGCTGGACGAAACTCCTGAATCTGATCAGGATATTGTCAGGAACCAGCAGGATGAAGTTGCATACCTCCAGTTTACTTCCGGCAGTACGCGCGCGCCACAAGGTGTTGTAGTTACAGAACATGCTGTGATGAGTAATTTACGCGGCATTGTTCGTGATGGCCTGAGAATGTATGAAAACGATCGATGTGCCTCATGGTTGCCTTTCTATCATGATATGGGTCTGATCGGCCTGGTGTTATCACCACTGGTCTCCCAGATGTCGGTGGACTTTTTAAGGACCAGGGATTTTGCCGTCCGGCCAATTCAGTGGCTAAGATTAATCAGCCGTAATAAATGTACCATAGCGTTCTGCCCGCCATTCGGACTGGAGCTCTGTGCAATGCGTGTTAGAACAGCAGACCTGGAAGGTCTGGATTTGAGTAGCTGGCGCGCTGCAGGAATCGGTGCTGAAATGATCAACCCGGAAATACTCAAGGCATTCGCAGAAAGATTTAAACCAGTCGGATTTAACCCGGATGCATTCCTGCCTTGTTATGGTCTGGCCGAAGCCTCCCTCGCAGTGTCTTTCTCAGAAGTGGGTAGCGGCGTTGAAGTCATGAAGGTTGATACAGAAGCATTGGCAGACCGTGGCGTTGCTGTAAGAGTTGAAGCTGATTCCAG